>NZ_AP014936.1:3000000-3300000 GCF_002355415.1 Sulfurifustis variabilis
CGTCGCGAACCTGGTCGCCGCGCAGTCGCTGCGCAACAGCTACCAGATCGGGCAGACGATCCGCATCGCGACCTACGAGGGCCGCATCCTCGAGCTCACCCCGACCGCCGTGATCATCGAAACCGCCGAAGGACGCGTCTCGCTCCCGGCGAAGTTCTTCAACGAGCAGCCGGCTGTGCTGCTGATGGGCCGCGATGCGTAACGGCAAGGTCCACGAGATCACGCGCGCGTTCCTCGAGGCGCACCCCGAGGAGGCGGCGCGCGCCCTCGAGCACGTCGCCGCGCCGAGCTGCGCGGCGCTGCTGAACGCCGTGCCCCTCAAGCTCGCCACGGAAGTGCTGCGCCACATGCTGCCCGCGCACGCGGCGCGCTGCCTCGAGTACCTGAAACCCCAGGCCGTCTCCGGGCTGCTCCGCGCGCTCACCCCGCAGACCGGCGCCGGGCTTCTGCGCTACCTGCCGGAGGAGGCGCGCGCCGCCGTCCTCGGCGAGCTGCCCCCGGGCGCCGCGCTCGGGCTCCGGCTGCTGCTCAGCTATCCCGACGACGCCGTGGGCGCCTGGACCGACACGCGCGTGCCCGCGTTCGCGCCCGACGCGACGACCCGGGAAGCGGTGGAGCGGGTCCGCCGCTCGCGCCACGAGGCGGCGAACTACATCTACGTCGTCGATGCCGACCACCGCTTTCGCGGCGTGGTCGGGCTGCCGGCCGCCCTGCGGGCGTCGAACCGCGCGGCGCTCGGCGAGCTGATGCAGCCGGCCGAACCCGTGTCGGCGCGCGCGCCGCTCTCGGCCGCGCGCGCGCACGAGGGCTGGCGCCAGCTGCACTCGCTGCCCGTCGTCGATCACGAAGGGCGGTTCGTGGGCGCGCTCCATTACGCGGCGCTCGACCAGGCACTCGCCGGGCGGCCGCGCCCGGAGCCGATCGAGCTCGCGACCGAAACGCTGTCGGGGCTCGTCAACGCCTACTGGCTCGGGCTCGCCGGGCTGGTGCGCGCGGCGGTGCCCCTCATCACGGGCCGGCGGGGCACGCCGTGACCGCGAGCGCCGCACCCGCCGTCGCGGCGCTGAACCGGCGTTTCCTGACCGATCATCCGCGCGAGGCGGCCGCGAGCCTGGAGGCCATGCCCTCGCGCGCGGCCGCGGAGGTGCTCGCGGGTCAGCCGGTGAACGTCGTGGTGGCCGTCTGGAGTCACCTCGTGACCGACGTCGCGGACAACCTCTACGCCGAGCTGCCCGACAACCTCGCGCGCACGCTCCTCGCGGAGCTGGAGCCGGCGGCGGCGACGGGCCTCCTGAACCGCCTCGACGCCGAGGAGCGCGCCCGCCGGCTCGCCCGGCTCGATCCCCGCGTCGCCGCGGAGCTGCGCGCGCTCCTCGAGTATCCGCCCGACAGCGCGGGCCGGCTGATGAACCCGCACGTCGTCCCGTTCCGCATGGAGATGACGGCGCGCGAGGCGCTGAACCGGTTGCGCACCTCGAAGCCGAGGGCGGTGACCGGGCTGTTCCTCGTGGACGACGACGGACGCCTCGCCGGCCGGGTCGAGATCCACGACCTCGCGCTCGCCGACCCGCGCCAGAAGCTCCTCGCGATCGCGCGTGCGGTCCCCGCGGCCGTGCCGGATACGGCGCCGCGGGAGGAAGTGGTCGAGCGGCTCGAGCAGTTCAAGCTCCCGGAGCTCCCCGTGGTCGACTTCGCCGGCCGGCTGATCGGCATCATCCATCAGTCGACCCTGGTGACCGCGCTGCACGAGGAGGCGAGCCTCGACATCCAGACGATGGTGGGAGCGAGCCGCGACGAGCGCGCGCTTTCCGGCGTGACCTTCGCCGTCTCGCGCCGGCTCCCCTGGCTGCACATCAACCTCGTGACCGCGTTTCTCGCGGCCTCCGTCGTCGCGCTCTTCGAGAGCACCATCGCGCAGTTCACGGCGCTCGCGGTACTCATGCCGGTGGTCGCGGGGGAGGCGGGCAACGCCGGTCAGCAGGCGCTCGCGGTCACGATGCGCGGGCTCGCGCTGCGGGAGATCGGCGTGCGCCACTGGCCCCGCGTGGCGCTCAAGGAGATCAACGTCGCGCTCCTGAACGGCGCCGCGATCGCGGTCACGACGGGGATCGGCGTCTACCTCTGGAGCCGCTCGCTCGGCCTCGCGCTGGTGATCATGATCGCCATGGTGTCGTCGCTCGCCGCCGCCGGCTTTGCCGGCGCCCTGATCCCGATCACGCTGACGCGCTTCGGACAGGACCCGGCGCAGGCCTCCTCCATCCTGCTCACGACCGTCACCGACGTCATCGGTTTCCTCTCCTTCCTCGGCACGGCGACGGCGCTCTCGATGCTGCTGTGAAGCCAGTAACGGCAATGTTGAATTTCGAATCCTGAAGAATCGAGGTGCGCGCTGCCCGCGTCCTCGATTCAACATCGGGAATTCCACATTCAAAACTGCTTTTCAGTAGTCGGTTTGTACAGGTACACCAGGGCGGAGCTCGCGACCAGCAGCAGCACGAGCGTGACGAACTGCCCGGTCACCACGTAGTGAAGCAGGCCGGCGAACGCCGGGAGATCGGCAACGGTCATTCCCCAGAACATGCGGGAGCGAAGCTCGCGCGGGTGCTCGTCGCCCCGGCGCGGCGCGCCGTCCTGCGACAGCTCGCGATAGCGCATCAGCAGCGGCACGGACGGCAGCAGCGATGCCAGGGCGATGGCCAGGGTGTAAGGCTCCCATTCGGGATACAGGCCGGCGATCTCGAGCTGCGTCGAGGCGATGACGACGATCAGGGCGAACGCGATCGACTGGTAGAAGAAGCTCTGCCACAGCCTCAGCGCATCGGTCGACGCGGCCTGCGGCGGGGGCGTGACTCGCGCCATATCCCCTCCTCGAGTCGGCTGTTACCGGGGAATTAATATGCAACCATAGACGGCGAAACGCCATCCGCATCGGCCCATTGATGCAGATCAAAGAGGGCCTTACCGAAAGTTGCGATGGTGATCGGGTACGGAGCGAGGAGACCGCCATGCGATTCAGGGACCGTGCGGAGGCGGGCCGCAGGCTCGCAGCGGCCCTGGCCGGGCATGTCGAGGGACCCGGCGTCGTGTACCCGCTTCCCCGGGGCGGAGTCGTCCTGGGCGCCGAGATCGCTGCGGCGCTGCGGCTGCCCCTCGACCTGATCATTCCCCGCAAGATCGGGCATCCCTACAGCCCAGAGTACGGCATCGCGGCCGTGGTCGAGAGCGGCGAGATCGTGCGGAACGAGGCCGAGGTGGCGCGCGTCGACGCGTCGTGGTTCGAGCAGGCGGTCGCGCGCGAGCGCGCCGAGGCGCGCCGGCGGCGCCTGCTCTACCTGCGCGGTCGCGCGCCCGTGCCGGTCGAAGGAAAGACGGCCATCCTGGTCGACGACGGAATCGCGACCGGCCTGACCATGGAGGCGGCGATACGCGAGGCCAAGCGGCTGCGGCCGGCGCGCACGATCGTCGCGGTGCCGGTCGCCCCGCCGGACACGGCGAGGCGCATCGGCCGGGAAGTGGACGCCTTCGTGGCGCTCGAGATCCCCGAGTTCTACCTCGGGGCGGTCGGCGCCTACTACGACGATTTCCCGCAGCTCACCGACGACGAGGTGATCGGGCTGCTCGATCGCCTGCAGTCGTCGTCGGAGAACTGACCCGGCCGGGGGACGCGATGCCCGAGGAACGCGAGGTGGAGATCCCGCTCGACGGCGAGCGCCACGGCGGATCGCTCGGCATTCCGTCCCGTGCGCAGGGACTCGTGCTCTTCGCCCACGGCAGCGGCAGCAGCCGCTTCAGCCCGCGCAACGCGTTCGTGGCGAGCGAGCTGCGGCGACACGGGGTGGCGACCCTGCTCTTCGATCTGCTGACGGAACGCGAGGACCGGAACTACAGCACGCGCTTCGACATCGATCTGCTCACCCGCCGTCTCGTCGAGGCCGCCGCCTGGACGGCGAGGCAACCGGAGATCGGGCGTCTTTCGCTGGGGCTGTTCGGCGCGAGCACCGGCGCCGCGGCGGCCCTGAAGGCCGCGGCGGTCGACGAGCGGATTCGTGCGGTCGTGTCGCGCGGCGGGCGGCCGGACCTGGCCGGCGAAGCGCTCCCGCGCGTGCGCGCGGCGACGCTTCTCGTGGTCGGCGGGGAGGACGATGTCGTCATCGAGCTGAACCGCGACGCCTACGCGCGCCTGCAGTGCACCAAGGAGATCCGGATCGTCCCGGGCGCAACGCACCTGTTCGAGGAGCCCGGCACGCTCGAGGAGGTCGCGCGCCTCGCCGCCCACTGGTTCCATCGCCATCTGACGCCGACCCCGGCCGCGCCATGAAGGCGCCGCCGTCCCCGGACTCCCGCCACGCCGCCGGCATCCACGCCAAGGTCGCCCTCCTCCGGGAACCGGCCACCTACGCCGGGGCGCGCGAGGTCGAGACGGTCGAGACCCATATGTCCTGGGTCTTCCTCACCGAACGCGACGCCTACAAGCTCAAGAAACCCGTGCGGTACGACTTCCTGGACTTCACCACGACGGCGGCGCGCGAACGGAACGCGCGCGAGGAAGTGCGGCTCAACCGCCGGCTGAGCGACGGCGTGTACCTCGGCGTGCGCCGCCTCACGCGCTCGGCGGAGGGGCGACTCGCGATCGAGGGCCGCGGCGAAACCGTCGACTGGCTCGTGCACATGCGCCGCCTGCCGCGCGACCGCATGCTCGATGCGCTCATCCGCGGCGGCCGCCTCGTGCCCGGCGACGTACGCCCCGTCGCCGACAAGCTCGCGGCCTTCTACGCGCAGTCCCCCACGGTCGACACGGATCCCGAGACCTATCGCGCGCGGCTGCGCGCGAGCCTGCACGGCCACCGCGCGGCGCTGCTCGATCCGGCCTGGGGTCTCGAGCCCGGTCTGGTGCGCGCCGGGCTGGACGAGGCCGAACGGCTGCTCGACCGCGAGCCGGCGCTCTTCGGCGGCCGCGCCGGCCGCATCGTCGAAGGGCACGGCGATCTGCGTCCCGAGCACGTCTGCCTCGAATCGCCGCCCATCGTGTTCGACTGTCTCGAATTCAACCGCGAGTTCCGGCTGGTCGATCCCACCGACGAGCTCGCGGCGCTCGGGATGGAATGCGAGCGCCTGGGCGCGGCCTTCGTGGGCGACGAGCTGCTCTTCGCGTACCAGCAGCGGACCGGGGACGGCCCGCCGCCGGAGCTCATCGATTTCTACCGGACCGGCCGCGCCGGCCTGCGCGCCAAGCTGGCAATCTGGCACCTGCGGGAAGTCGAGAAATCCGCATGGGGACACTGGCAGGCGCTCGCCCGCAGCTACCTCCGGCTCGCGAGCCGGTACGGCACGCGGCTCGCCGCTATGGGGTAGCGAGGGCGACCAGCGATCCGCCCGCGTGCAGCCGCGCGATCGCCTCCGCGAGGTACCCGGCGAGCGGGATCACGTCGAGCTTGCCGCGCAGCGCGGCGCCGGTGACGCGGAACGGCGGCACGCTGTCGGTGACGACGACCCGATCGATCTCCGGCGCGGCGAGCGTCTCGTTCGCCGCTCCCGTGAAGAGGCCGTGGGTGGCGATCGCGTACACGGCCGTCGCGCCGCGCTCCCGGCAGACCCTGGCCGCGTGCGCAAGCGTGCCGCCGGTGCTGATCATGTCGTCGATCACGAGCGCGATCGCGCCGCCGACTTCTCCCGCAAGACGACCTCCGGTCATGACGCCCTTCGCGCGCGCCTTCTCCATGAACGCGAGCCCGAGCTCGCGTCCGAGACGCGCACCCAGGAGCTGACGAAAGCGCTCCGCGCGCTTCATCCCGCCGATATCGGGCGACACCACGACGAGCGGCGCGTCGGCCGGCAGCGCCGCGATGAAGTGCCGCGCGAAGAGCGGCGCGGCCTCGAGGTGCTCGGTCCGGATCCGGAACGCGTTCTGGAACGCGGCGAGGTTGTGCACGTCGAGCGCGACCACGCGATCCACGTGCACCGCCTCGAACAGCGCCGCCACGTAGCGCGTGGTCACGGGATCGCGGGGCTGGGTCTTCGCGTCCTTGCGCATGTAGGCGAGGTACGGGAGGACCGCGGTGACGCGCGCCGCGCCGGCATCGCGCAGCGCGCCGAGAAAGAAGAGCAGCCGGATGAGCTTGTCGTTACCGCTCGCGGCGGCGTCGGCGTAGAGCGAGTGCACGACGTAGACGTCGCGCTCGCGCACGCTCTCGAGCGGGCGCACCTTGTGCTCGCCGTCCTCGAAGCGACGTTCCTCGTGGCGCGCGAGCGCGACGCCCAGCGCGTGCGCAACCGCTTCCCCGAACGCGCGGGACGCCTCGAGGGCAAAGAGCTGCGGCTCGCGGGTCGAAGGGGATGCGGACTGATTCATCGGCGTTTGGTTCTTATGTCATTGCGAACGCAGCGAAGCATCAGATTTCTTCCACCGAAATCCGGTTGCCGGATTGCTTCGTCGCTTCGCTCCTCGCAATGACGAGGTTGTCCGGTCCTATCGGATCGACTCCGCGGTGTAACGCGCCACGCGAATCGACGCCGACCAGTACTCGGGCGGCAGCCCCGCCTTGTGCTTGAGATGGCGCAGGAACTCGCGCGGATCGGGCAGCGCATGCCACACCGCCGGCAGAAAGGTGCCGTGCCGATGCCCCTCCGCGAGGATCAGGCCGTCGACGCCCGGGCGGAGTTGCCGGAGCAGGTCCTCCTCGGATTCGAAGGCGAGCGGCTCGGGCACGCTCAGAATGGAGATGTGCAGGCTCAGGCGCTCGAACTCGGGCCAGGTGAGCGCGGGAAAGCGCGGATCGTGGTACGCCGCCGAGTACGCGTTCTCCACGACATCGACGACCAGCGGACGATGGGCCTCGAGCGTGCCGATGCACCCGCGCAGCCGCTCCTCCACCTCGATCGTCACGAAGCTCGCGCGGACCGCGCACAGCCCCGGTCCGTGCTCCTCGGGGCGGACGGCCAGACGCTCGCCGCACAAGCCCTTCCGGATCGACGTGCGGGCGAGATCGGCCAGCCGCGCGCGCTCGCCCGGATTCAGCGAGGCTTCCTCATTCGAAAACGTACGCGCCATAACCCACCACCCGATCGCGCGTCCCGGCCGTGTCTCCCGAGTTGCGCAGGTCCACGGTGCGCGCGACGAGACCCCGCTTGCGGGCGACGTGCAGCAGCCCGCTCACCGGCACCCGGCCGCAGGCGGACTCCCAGTCGAGATCTTCGTAGCGCAGCGCCTCGATGGCGACCGACGTCGCGCGGTCGAGCTCGACCGCCGTCTCGTAGTCGTAGTAATGGCTGAGGTCCGAGCTGACGACGATGACGGTCTCCGGCCCACCCCAGAGCCGCTCGAGCACCTCGCCGACCTCGACGGCGCCCGCCTCGCCGACCACGAGGGGAACCAGCAGGAATTCGCCGAACACGGCCTGCAGGAACGGCAGGTGCACCTCGAGGCTGTGCTCTTCCGCGTGCGGAGCATCGAGCCGCACCACCTGCGGAAGATCGGCGAGCGCGGCGAGCGCATTCGCGTCGACCGCGATCGGACCGAGGGGCGTCTCGAAATGGGACGCGTTCGCGGCCGCCAGTCCCCGGAACGGCACCCGGTGCGCGGGCCCGATCAGCACGACGCGCTCGACGAGCGCGCGTGCGGGCAGAAGGCGGGCATAGGCCGAGGCCGCGATCGGCCCGGAGTACACGTAGCCCGCGTGCGGCGCGATGATGGCCTTCGGGGCGCCGCCTTCGGCGTTCGCCCCTGCGAGGAGTTCATCGACCAGCGCCTTGAGGGCAGGGCGAGCGGCGGGATAGAAGAGACCGGCGACGGCGGGCTTGCGTACGGCGCCCATGACGTACCTTTGTCGGTGTGTGCGTATGACAAGATGAAGCCGTGCGCGGGTATTTTCAAGCGAGAGTTGAACTGCCCTGTCGCGGCGCCCATCTAAGTGCACGTTATGGCCGAGGAAAAGTTCGAGGACGCCGTCCCCACGACGTACTGGCACCGGCTCCCGGACGGGCGGGTGCAGTGCGACGTCTGCCCGCGGTACTGCAGGCTCCACCGCGGTCAGCGGGGGCTGTGCTTCGTGCGCGCGAACCAGGACGACCGGATCGTGCTCACGACCTACGGGCGTTCGAGCGGCTTCTGCGTCGATCCCATAGAGAAGAAGCCGCTCAACCACTTCCTCCCCGGCACTCCGGTGCTGTCGTTCGGCACCGCCGGTTGCAACCTCGCCTGCAAGTTCTGCCAGAACTGGGACATCAGCAAATCGCGCGAATGGGACACGCTCGCCGACGCCGCATCGCCCGAAACGATCGCCCGGGCGGCCAAGTCGCTCGGCTGCCGCAGCGTCGCTTACACGTATAACGACCCTGTGATCTTCATGGAATATGCGATCGACGTCGCGCGGGCGTGCCGCGAGCACGGCATCAGGTCGGTGGCGGTCACGGCCGGCTACATGGCCCCCGAACCGCGCCGGGAGTTCTACCGCTACATGGACGCCGCGAACGTGGACCTGAAGGGCTTCACCGAGGATTTCTACTTCAAGCTTTGCGGCGCCCATCTCAAGGACGTGCTCGAGACGCTCGTCTACCTGAAGCACGAGACGAACGTCTGGTTCGAGATCACGACGCTCCTGATCCCCGGACAGAACGATTCCGATGCCGAGCTGGACGCGATGACGAAATGGGGCGTCGCGAACCTCGGCCCCGACGTTCCGTGGCATTTCACCGCCTTCCATCCCGACTGGAAAATGCGCGACATCCCGCCCACGCCGGCGTCCACCCTGACGCGCGCCCGGGAAATCGCCCGGCGGAACGGCGTCCGATACGCCTATACGGGCAATGTCCACGACGAAGCCGGCGGGAGCACCTACTGCCATGCCTGCGGGGAAAAACTGGTCGGCCGCGACTGGTACGTCATCACCGAATGGAACCTCGATGCCGAAGGCCGGTGCGCACGGTGCGGAACGGCGTGCGCCGGCGTGTTCGAAACCGCGCCGGGAGAATGGGGTGCAAAGCGCCTGCCCGTGCGCCTCAAGAACTTCGCGGCCGCCTGAGCGGCCTTGACCGGCATCAAGAACCGCGCCGGCGGCGCGTGTTACTGATCATCCATGCTCTCGCTGCCGAACCCCGCCGTCCGCGATCTCCCCTCCCTGCGCAATCGCCTGCGCGTGTTCCGGGACCGCCGGCACGCGGGCGAAGCGCTCGCCGGCCTGCTCGCCGCATACCGGGGGTCGGACGCGACGGTGCTGGCGATCCCCGCGGGCGGCGTGCCCGTCGGCGCCGAGCTGGCTGCCCGTCTGGACCTGCCGCTCGACGTCGCCGTCGTCAGCAAGATCACCCTGCCCTGGAACGCGGAAGCCGGTTACGGCGCCGTGGCCTTCGACGGCACGGTCCTGCTGAACGACCGGCTGATCGCCGCCCTCGGGCTGAGCGACGAGGCGATCGCGCTCGGCGTCGCCGCCACGCGCGAAAAAGTGTCGCGTCGCCTGCAGCAGTTCGGCGGCCCCTGTTCCGTGCCGGCCGGCCGCGCGATCATTCTGGTCGATGACGGGCTCGCCTCCGGATTCACCCTGCGCGCCGCGATCGCCGCGCTGCGACGACGTGCGCCGGCGTCCCTCGCCGTCGCGCTCCCGACCGCGCACGGCGAAAGCGTCGAGACGCTCGTCCCTGAACTCGACGCGCTGTACTGCGCGAACGTGCGCACCGGTCGCTCGTTCGCGGTCGCCGACGCGTACCGGCAGTGGTGCGACGTGAGCGAGGCCGAGGCGATAGAGCTGCTTCGTGCCGCCCGCGCGCGGGCCGCGGAGGCCGGGTGACGGCCGCGCGCTGGGAACACTTTCCGCACGAGGCCGACATGGGGGTGCGGGGAATCGGAACGAGCAAGGCCGAGGCGTTCGAGCAGGCGGCGCTGGCGATGACCGCGGTGATCACCGAGCCGTCCGGCGTCGCGGCACGCGAGGCGGTCGCGATCCGGTGCGAGGCGCCCGACGACGAGCTGTTGCTGGTGGACTGGCTGAACGCGCTGATCTACGAGATGGCGACCCGCGGGCTGCTGTTCGGCCGGTTCCAGGTGACGCTGAGCGACGGCGGCCTCGACGGCACCGCGTGGGGCGAACGGGCCGACGTCGCGCGCCACCGCCCCGCCGTCGAGATCAAGGGCGCGACCTATACCGCGCTGCGCGTCGCCCGCGAGAACGGGGAATGGATCGCGCAGTGCATCGTGGACGTGTGAGCGGATCATGGACATCACCCTTTTCAAGCGACGTTCCGACTACGAATGGGAGATCGAACCGACCGGCGGAATGCGCGTGCCGGGGGTCATTTACGCGAGCGAGGCGCTCGTCCGCGAGATGGACCACAAGGTGTACGAACAGACGGTCAACGTCGCCGCGCTGCCCGGGATCGTGCAGGCGTCCTATGCCATGCCCGACGCCCACTGGGGCTACGGCTTTCCGATCGGCGGCGTCGCCGCGTTCGATCCGGACGAGGGCGGCGTCGTGTCCGCCGGCGGCGTCGGGTTCGACATCTCGTGCGGCGTGCGCTGCCTGCACACCGGTCTGACCGCGGACGACATCCGCGGCGTGCAGAAGCTGCTGGCCGACACCCTGTACGTGCGCATCCCCGCCGGCGTGGGCAGCACCGGGCGCGTGCACCTCAACCGCGAGGAGATGGACGCCATGCTCACGGGCGGCGCGAAGTGGGCCGTCGACCGCGGCTACGGCACGGCCGCGGACCTGGACCGCACCGAGGAGCACGGGCAGATGCGCGACGCCAGGGCGGCCAACGTTTCCGACAGGGCGAAGAAGCGCCAGCAGGACGAGATGGGCACGCTCGGGAGCGGGAACCATTACCTCGAGGTGCAGGAGGTCAGAGAGATCTATGACGCGAAGGCCGCGGCGGCCTTCGGGCTGAAACCCGGCGACGCGGTCGTGAGCATCCACTGCGGCTCGCGCGGGCTCGGCCACCAGATCGGCACCGAGTTCCTGAAGAAGATGGCGATCGCCGCCGGAACGTACGGCATTGCGCTCCCGGACCGGGAGCTCGCCTGTGCGCCGATCCATTCGCCGGTCGGCGAGGAGTATCTCGGCGCGATGCGCGCGGGCATCAACTGCGCGCTCGCCAACCGCCAGATTCTCACGCACCTCGTGCGCGGGGTGTTCGCGGACGTGCTGCCGCAGGCGCGCCTGCCGCTCCTCTACGACGTCTCGCACAACACGTGCAAGGTCGAGGAGCACGTGGTCGACGGGAAGCCGCGCCGGCTGTTCGTGCATCGCAAGGGCGCCACCCGCGCCTTCGGCCCGGGGCACCCGGACGTGCCCGAGCCGCTGCGCGCGGTCGGCCAGCCCGTGCTGATCGGCGGCTCGATGGGCACCGGATCCTACGTGCTCGTCGGCACGAAGGAGGCCGAGGCGCGCTCGTTCAGCTCCGCCTGCCACGGCGCCGGGCGCGCCATGAGCCGGCATCAGGCCTATCGCACTTGGAAGGGGCGCCAGGTGATCGACGAGCTCGCGGGCCGCGGCATTCTCATCCGCAGCCCCTCCTCCCGTGGCGTCGCCGAGGAGGCGCCGGGTGCGTACAAGGACGTCGGCGCGGTCGTCGATGCCGCCGACGCCGCCGGCCTCGCCCGCAAGGTCGCGCGTCTCGAGCCGCTGGTCTGCGTGAAGGGATAGTGCGGCAAAGCAGCGACAAGTGATAAGTTCAAAATACTAAGTAAATGAGGCGCGCTTCGCGCGCATCCGCAACTAGTCGCTTATCACTTAAGAACTAATAACTGCTTTCCCGTGGCCGTCCACAACGCCGACATCGCCAAGGTCTTCGAGGAGATCGCCGATCTCCTCGAGATCCAAGGCGAGAACCCGTTTCGCATCCGCGCCTACCGCAACGCCTCGCGGCTCATCGAAGGCCTCGGCGTCTCGATCGGCGAGATGATCGAGAAGAACGAGGACCTCACGGAGCTACCGGGCATCGGCAAGGACCTGGCGGGCAAGATCAACGAGGTCGTGGCGACAGGCACCTGCGAGGCCCTGGAGAAGTTGCGCAAGCAGCTCCCGCCAACCCTCACCACGTTGCTCCGGATCCCCGGCCTGGGACCGAAGCGAGTCCAGACGCTCTACCGTGAGCTCGACATCGGGACACCCGAGCAGCTGTACGCGGCGGCGCACGAGGGAAAGATCAGCGCGCTGCCCCATTTCGGGGAGAAGATCGAGACGACCATCCTCCAGGCGATGGAGAAGCACGTCGAGAAGGAGGCGCGGTTCAAGCTCGCGACCGCCGCGCAGTACGCCGAGCCGCTGAAGAGCTATCTCGAGACGATCCCGGGCGTGAACCGGGTGGTCATCGCCGGCAGCTACCGGCGCGCCAAGGAGACGGTCGGCGACATCGACGTGCTGGTGACCGCCCGGCGCGGCAGCCCGGTCATGGACCGCTTTACCGAGTACGACGAGGTCGAGCAGATCCTGTCGAAGGGCCCGACCCGCTCCACGGTGAAGCTCCGGTGCGGGCTGCAGGTCGACCTGCGCTTCGTGCCGCAGGCGAGCTTCGGCGCGGCGCTGCACTACTTCACCGGCTCCAAGGCCCACAACATCGCGATCCGGCGCCTGGGCCAGCAGAAGCGGCTCAAGATCAACGAGTACGGCGTGTTCAGGGGGACGAAGCGGATCACCGGCGAGACCGAGGAGTCGGTCTTCCGCTCGGTCGATCTCCCCTTCATCCCGCCCGAGATGCGCGAGAACCGGGGCGAGATCGAGGCGGCGCGCGCCGGAAAGCTGCCTCGGCTCGTCGAGATCGGTGACATCAGGGGCGACCTGCACGTCCACACGAATGCGACCGACGGGCACAACACGCTCAAGGAGATGGTCGAGGCGGCGAAGATGCGCGGCTACGAGTACGTGGCCATTACGGAGCACTCGCGGCGGGTGACCGTCGCCAAGGGCCTCGACCCGCAACGGCTGCGAAAGCAGATCGACGAGATCGACCGGCTGAACGAAAAGCGCTTGGGCATCACCGTCCTCAAGGGCATCGAGGTCGACATCCTCGAGGACGGCAAGCTCGACCTGCCGGACTCCGTGCTCTCCGAGCTCGACCTCGTCGTCTGCGCGGTCCACAGCAAGTTCGACCTGCCGAAGGGAAGACAGACCGAACGCGTGCTGCGGGCCATGGACAACCGTTACTTCACGATCCTCGCCCACCCCACCGGCCGGCTCATCCAGGAGCGCGGCCCGCTCGAGCTCGACATGCTCAAGGTCATCCGCAAGGCACGCGAGCGCGGCTGCTTCCTCGAGCTCAACGCGCACCCCGAGCGCCTCGACCTGCTCGACGTGTACTGCCAGATGGCGCGCGACGAAGGCGTGGCGGTCGCCGTCAGCACCGACGCGCACAGCACCCGCGACTACGACTACATGAAGTACGGCATCGGCCAGGCGCGCCGCGGCTGGCTGGAGGCGAAAGACGTGCTGAACACCAAAGGGCTCGCCGACCTGGAACGCCTGCTGAAAGCCGCGCGCGGCGCCTGAACGGCATCGCGCGAACTAGGCCGCCGGAAGGCGAAGCGGTCCCCGCAACCTGTTCTTCCGGATCGCGTGGTCGGCCATCAGTAGGGCGACGACGGCGCCCACGGCGCCCACCCACCAATCGCGCCGGAACTCCTCGAGCCCGTAGCGATACCATTCGACTCCTTCGTACATCACGCCGAGCAGTTCCCATAGCCAGATGACGCCGTTATAGATGCCGTGCGCCAGCATGGGAACGAAAAGCGACTGCGTGCGCAGATAGAGCACCGCCATGCCCACGCCGAACATCGCGATGCCGAGCGGCTCCGGGTGCAGGGCCCCGAAGAGCGCCGACGACGCGAGGATGCCCCGCCAAAGCCCCCACTTGCGGGCCCAGCGATGGAGCAGGTAGCCGCGGAAAAGGATCTCTTCGAGCACGGGCGCGAGCACGACCAGGGAAAGGGCGCTCAACAGGTTCGGGAGAACGGGGATCGCCCCTTCCGCCGTGATAAACACGACGGGTTCGTACACCCAATCGAGCCACCAGGCGACGAACTTCGGCTGCACGACCGACAGGGCGCCGTAGATGAGGGTCACCAGCCCGGTACCGAGGCAGAAAAGAAACAGGTCGACCTTGAGGATCGCCGGAAGGTCGTTTGCCGTGGGCGCGCGGCCGAACATGCGCGCGGCGTCGATGCTCGTCGCGTAACCGGCGACGAGGGCGAAGGCGGCTATGGCGAAATGGGCGTAGTAGTGAAAGAAGAGACCCGGCCAGTACCAGTCGACTTCGCGGACATTGGCCCGGACGAGCTCGGCGCCCGGCTGCAGATACCAGGCGATGACGATGGCCAGGAGGCAGTACCTCGCCTTCAGCTTCTCGAAAGCGCTGGCCCCTTCCATTTCGCTGCAGCCGCCCCGCGTCGTGGTCCTGAACGTTAGAAAAGTCGAGCGCCACCGGAAGGTCAAGGGTGAGCCCGGCGTCGGATCGAGCACGCCGGCCCGGGACTCAAGCGGATCAGACGGTCGGAAAGCCCGATGCGAGGGATTTTCGGAACAGCACCACGCTGCGATGAACGAACTCGATCGTCCAGCCGAAACGCGCCGCGATCCAGACCATCGTGGCGGGACGGTAAAAGCAGACGTGGGTAGGGTCCCGGATGTAATGCCAGTCCGCGAACGCGCGCCCCTCTCGCAGCATCTCCGTCATCACGCCCAGCCATCCGCCCGGGCGGAGCAGGCGGTTGAGCCGATCGAACTCATCGGCCGGCGAATGGAAGTGCTCGACGACTTCCGTGCACGTGATGAAGTCGTACGAGCGACGAAGCGGCCCCAGGTCCGGCGCAAAGAAGGGATCGTAGACGGCTGTTCGAAACCCTCTTTCGGCGAGCATCACCGACAGGGTCGGTCCGGGTCCCGCACCGTAATCCAGTCCTTCGGCGCCCGCCGGCACTCGCTCGACGAGCGGCAAGGCCAGCCGGTCGAGAAACGCGCGGTAACGGGTGTCCGCCGGATGGTTCTCGTGCGTCGCGTAGTGCTGCCGCTCCGCGGTCGATGCCGGTCGTTGCTCCGGCGCAAGGGACACGAGGCGGCAGCGCACGCACTCGACATACCGACGTGCGCGAACCTCCGCGTAGGCGCGCGCGCCCGGAGACCGGCAGAGCGGACAACGGGAAGGATGGATCAAGCGCCCGGAAACGGGAACCCGGTTGCCCGGCCACCCGCGCCCCTCATGATGCGATCACCTGGCACGGCATGTTGCCGCAAGCGCCTTTGCGTCGAGAGAAGGCAAAACGTTTCACGGCTGCTTCTCTGCTGCGGGCTCGGGCAATCGACGCGGGTCCCTCACGACGGCATCCCGGGCCAGCGCCAGATCGGATCCGTCGATCGAACCACGTGCATTCCGGCTTCCTGGAAGCGTCGGAACGCCCGATCGGCGTCTTCGGTGTAGTCGATGACGCCCGGGACGACGACCGGAGAGGTGCAGTCCTCGAGCAGGTAGACGCGGCGCGCCAGCGCCCTATCCTGCGCCTCGATGCCGCGCAGCAGGTCCGCGATCGTCCACGCGACGCAATGGCTCTTCGCCTGGCCGGCGATGATGACCGCATCGAAAGACAGCAGCTCCCGGACGAGCGCCTCATCCTTCTGCGCGATCGGCCGGCCGTCCGGACCTTCGGTTACCTCGGGGCCGAGCACGGAGTAGTGCTCGGTCAGCGGATTGCCGCCCTTCACGTGGAAGTTCGGCTGGCTCATGCGCGCCATGCCGTGAAAAAAGACCGCCTCTTCGATCAGCGGGACGAGCGCGTGCCCGATGCCACCGAGCATGCTGTGGTACGGCCAGACGGTGAGAGCGTACTTTCCGCTTGCGGCCAGCTGCTCCGCGTAGTGCTCCAGGTGCCGCTGCCCGTAATCCGGATCGAGACCGAGGGCGCCGGCCGCCGCGCGATTGAAACGCCAGCGGCCGCTCTTCACGTCCTCGACGGACACGAGCGTGTACGGCGGGGGCGGGTTGCCGTTCTCGTCCGCCAGGAAAACGGCGTGAAAGATCTGTATCGCGTGATGGGTGTCCATCGTGGGCACGATCCGGGTAATGCCCTTGAGATTGCGATAGATGAACGCGGCGAGCCGC
This sequence comes from Sulfurifustis variabilis, assembly GCF_002355415.1. Taxonomy (GTDB): domain Bacteria; phylum Pseudomonadota; class Gammaproteobacteria; order Acidiferrobacterales; family Sulfurifustaceae; genus Sulfurifustis; species Sulfurifustis variabilis. The sequence goes on from NZ_AP014936.1 coordinate 3,016,078, forward strand.
CGGTTGTCGTCGACCGCGCCCGTACCCGAGCGGCCGGCGACGTAAAGCTCGAAACCGGGCAGGCAGAAGGTGTTCTGGACGTCCACGAGGACGAGCGCCAGCCGGAAAAGGTCTTCCGCCGAGGCGGGAATGTCCTGCTGCGCGGCCCACGCCCGCGCCTCGCGTGCGCGCGCCTCGTACGGCACCCGCCAGACCTCGCCCGCGCGCGCTGCATCGAAGTGCGCCGGCAGCGGGAGTTCCTTGAACGAATGCTCTCCGCGTTTTCCGCCTGTCGCCACGGTGGCCGACCCCCAACGGCTGACTTAAGATCACGATCTGCGTCTCGATGCATTTAACCGCAGGGCCCGGGGAGCATCAATCGAAGCATGGATAACGGTGCGCTTCTTACGGATTTGTACCAGCTCACGATGCTGCAGGGTTACTGGCGGCATGGCATGCGCGAGACCGCCGTCTTCGAGCTGTTCGTGCGCCGCCTGCCCGAGCGGCGGGCGTTCCTGATCGCGGCCGGGCTCGAGCAGGCCCTGGAATTCCTGGCAGGTCTGCGGATCACCTCCGACGAGCGGGACTGGCTCGCGACCACGGGTCTCTTCGGCGCGGAGTTCATCGAGAGCCTCGCCGATTTCCGGTTCACGGGAGACGTGGACGCCATGCCCGAGGGTACGATCTTCTACGCGGACGAGCCGATCCTGCGCGTGGTCGCGCCCCTGCCCCAGGCGCAGTTCGTGGAGAGCCGTCTCATCAATCTCCTGCACTTCCAGACGCTCATCGCCTCCAAGGCGGCCCGCTGTACCCTCGCCGCCCCGGGGAAGCTCCTCGTGGATTTCGGGATGCGCCGGGCGCACGGCGCCGAGGCCGCCCTCTACGCCGCCCGCGCCAGCTACCTCGCGGGCTTCGCGGGAACGGCGACCGTGCTCGCCGGGCGGCGGTTCGGTCTGCAGGTCTACGGCACGATGGCCCATTCCTACATACAGGCCCACGACGACGAGGCGGCGGCCTTCGAGAGCTTCGCCATCGCGCAGCCGGGCAACGTCACGCTCCTCATCGACACCTACGACACCGAGGCGGGCGCCGCGAAAGTGGTGCGCCTCGCGCCACGGCTGAAGCGGCTGGGCATCCCGATACGCGCCGTGCGTCTCGACAGCGGCGATCTGGGCGAGCACGCGCGCAAGGTGCGCGCGATTCTGGACGAGGGCGGCCTGACCGACGTACGCATCTTCACGAGCGGGGGCCTCGACGAGTACGTGCTCCGCGATCTCCTGGCGCGCGACGCCCCGATAGACGGCTTCGGTGTCGGCACCAGTCTCGACACCTCCGCGGACGCGCCCTACCTCGACTGCGCCTACAAGCTCGAGGAGTACCGCGGCGTCGCCCGGCGCAAGCGCTCCGAAGGCAAGGCGACCTGGCCGGGCCGCAAGCAGGTCTACCGGCGATACGACCAGGCGGGACGCATGCGCGGCGATGTGCTGACGATCGAAGGCGACCCCCAGGACGGCGAGGCGCTCCTGGTCCCGGTCATGCGCAACGGCGAGCGCCTGCACCGGGAAGCGCTCGACGTCGCCCGAGACCGCGCGCTCGCGCAGCTCGAACGCCTGCCCGACGAACTTCGCGATCTCGACGGGGCGGCGCGTTACCCGGTGACGGTCTCCGCTCGCCTGCGCGCGCTCGCCGCGGACGTAGACCGACGCGTGGCGAACGCCTGAATCATGGCCCACGACCCTTTCACCTCCGGGATCTCGCGGCACATCTGGGACACCAAGTACCGCTACCGCGAGGGCGAGACGGAGCACGACCGGAGCATCGAGGACACCTGGCGCCGCGTCGCGCGTACGCTCGCGGCCGTGGAGCGCGATCCCGCCGCCTGGGAGAGCCGGTTCTACGCGGCGCTCGCGGACTTCAGGTTCCTGCCCGGCGGCCGCATCCAGGCCGGAGCCGGCACCCGCCGGCGCGTGACGCTGTTCAACTGCTTCGTCATGGGGATCATCGAGGACTCGATGGACGGGATCTTCGACGGCCTGAAGGAAGGCGCGCTGACCATGCAGCAGGGCGGCGGCGTGGGGTACGACTTCTCGACGCTCCGGCCGAGCGGGACCACCGCGCGCAGTGTCGGCGCCGTGGCCTCGGGGCCGGTGTCGTTCATGCAGATTTGGGACGCGATGTGCGCGACCCTGCTTTCCACCGGAGCGCGCCGCGGCGCCATGATGGCGACGCTGCGCTGCGATCACCCGGACGTCGAGCGCTTCATCGAGGCGAAACAGGCGGCGGACCGACTTCGGCACTTCAACCTGTCGGTGCTCGTGACCGACGCCTTCATGCAAGCCATCCGCGAGGACGCCGACTGGCCACTCGTGTTTCCGCTCGAGGGCGAGGCGCGGGCCGGCGACGAGATCGTCGAGCGCGACTGGTCGGGCGCGGCCGGCCCGCTCCCCTGCCGCGTCTTCCGGCGCGTGCGCGCCCGTGCGCTCTGGGACAAGCTGATGCGCGCGACGTACGACTACGCCGAGCCCGGCGTCATCTTCATCGACCGCATCAACCGCCTCAACAACCTCTGGTACGACGAGCGCATCAGCGCGACGAACCCGTGTGGCGAGATCCCGCTCCCGCCCTACGGTGCCTGCGATCTGGGCTCGATCAACCTGACGTGCTTCGTGCGGGCACCGTTCATGGAGCAGGCAACGCTCGATTGGGACGGCCTGGGAAGCACGGTGGAGATCGCGGTGCGGATGATGGACAACGTCATCGACGCGTCTCAGTTCCCGCTCGCCAAGCAGGCGGAACGCGCGCGCGGGACCCGGCGCATCGGCCTCGGCCTGACGGGGCTCGCCGACACGCTCATCCTGCTCGGCCTGCATTACGGCGAGGAGGCGGCGCGCGCTCGGGCCGCCGAGATCATGCGCGTGATCTGCCATACCGCGTACCGAACGTCGATCGCTCTCGCCCGGGAGAAGGGCGGCTTTCCGTTCCTGAACCGTGAGAAGCATTTGGCGGGCGAGTTCATCCGCGGTCTGCCCGAGGACATCCGGGAGGGCATCCGCCGATTCGGCATCCGCAACAGTCATCTGACCGCGATCGCACCGACGGGCACCATCAGCCTGCTCGCGAACAACGTGTCGAGCGGTCTCGAGCCGGTTTACGACTTCCATTACAGCCGGCGGGTGCTCGAGCTCGACGGCACCTACGGCGAGTACGCGCTCGTGGACCATGCCCTCGACTTCTGGCGTGGCCTCCACGGCGACGATCCGCTCCCGCGCACCTTCGTCAGCACGCAGCAGCTCGCGCCCGAGGCGCATCTCGCCATGCAGGCGGCGCTTCAGCCGTTCGTCGACAACTCGATTTCGAAGACGATCAACGTGCCCGAGCGCTATAGCTTCGAGGAGTTCAAGGACATCTATGCGCGGGCGGACAACCTCGGGCTCAAGGGATGCACCACGTTCCGCCCCAATCCCGTCACCGGCGCGATCCTCAAGATCGCCGAGCAGCCGGAAAACGCCCCCCTGTGCTGCTCGGTCGAGCGGGAGGCGGACTGAGGGCGGGAACGTGCCGACGAGCCGTCTCGCCCGCTGCCGACCCGCTCCCCCCGGCCTGGGTTTGCCGCTACAATGCTCCGCGATTGATGCGTTTCATCCGATGATCAAGAAGGTAGCCCTCGGCAAGCCGCTGCCCGATGTCGAGGTGCAGGCCACGGGCGGGAAGACGTTCCGCCTGAGCGAGCTCAAGGGCACGCCCCTCGTCCTTTACTTCTACCCCAAGGATCAGACTCCCGGGTGCACCACGGAGGGGCAGGACTTTCGTGACCGGTACGCCGCGTTCAAGAAGGCCAAGGCCGTCGTTCTGGGCGTTTCGCGCGACAGCCTCGCGTCCCACGAGAAATTCAAGGCGGCGCACGGCTTCCCGTTCGATCTCGTCTCGGACCCCGATGAGAAGCTTTGCAGGCTCTTCGGCGTCATGAAGGAGAAGCAGAACTACGGCAGGACCTACCTCGGCGTGGACCGGAGCACGTTCGTCTTCGACAGGGAAGGCGTCCTGCGGAAGGAGTTCCGCGGCGTGAAGGTCGCGGGGCACGTCGATCAGGTGCTCGAAGAGGTCAGGAGACTATAGCGAAGCGATGACCACGAAGCGGAAGATTTTCGTCCTCGACACGAACGTCCTCATTCACGACCCCACCGCCATCCTCCGGTTTCAAGAACACGACGTCTACCTGCCGATCGTTGTCCTCGAGGAGCTCGACCGGGCCAAGGTCGGCATGTCCGAAGTGGCGCGCAACGTGCGCCAGGTGAGCCGGTTCCTCGACGAGCTGGTCGAGAAGGCCAACGGGGACATCAGCAACGGCGTGAAAATCCCGGCGGTCATCGAGTCGATCGAGACCGGGCGGCTGCACTTCCACCTCGAAGCGGTCCACAGCGTGCTGCCGAACGGGATGCGCGGGGACAGTCCGGACAACACGCTCCTCGGCGTCACCCTCGACCTCGGCAAGAGCCATCCGGGCCGCGAGGTGATCCTGGTCACGAAGGACATCAACCTGCGCATCAAGGCGCACGCCTTGAGCGTGCGCGCGGAGGACTACACCACCGACCAGGTCCTCGACGACGCGAATCTGCTCTACACCGGCGTGGAAAAGCTCAACGGCGACTTCTGGGAGAAGCACAGCAAGGACATGGAGTCCTGGAAGGAGGAAGGGCGCACCTTCTACCGCCTGACCGGGCCGCGCGCGCGCACGTGGTTCCCGAGCCAGTTCGTCTACACGGAGGACGAGCGCCGGTTCGAGGCGATCGTGCGGCGGGTCGAGGGCGAGTCGGCCGTTATCGAGGTCGTCAAGGACTACGCGCACGAGCGGAACAAGGTCTGGGGCATCAACGCGCGCAACCGGGAGCAGAACTTCGCGCTGAACCTGCTCATGGATCCCGAGATCGACTTCGTTTCGCTCCTGGGCCAGGCGGGCACGGGCAAGACCCTGATGACGCTCGCCGCCGCGCTGACCCAGACCCTGGAGCACCGGCGCTACACCGAGATCATCATGACCCGCATGACCGTGCCCGTCGGCGAGGACATCGGCTTTCTGCCCGGCACCGAGGAGGAGAAGATGGGCCCGTGGATGGGCGCACTCGAGGACAACCTCGACGTGCTGCACGACACCGGCACCGGCGAGCACGGTTCCTGGGGGCGGGCCGCGACCCACGATCTCCTGCGCTCGCGGGTGCGCATCAAGTCGCTCAACTTCATGCGGGGCCGCACGTTCCTGCGCAAGCTCCTCATCATCGACGAGGCGCAGAACCTGAGCCCGCACCAGATGAAGACGCTGATCACCCGGGCCGGGCCGGGCAGCAAGATCGTCTGCCTCGGCAACATCGCGCAGATCGACACGCCCTACCTGACCGAAACGACGTCGGGGCTCACGTACGTGGTGGACCGCTTCAAGCAATGGGAGCACAGCGGACACATCACCCTGCAGCGCGGCGAGCGCTCCCGTCTCGCGGATTACGCTTCGGAGATCCTCTGACCGGGAGGGGCGCCCGCCTGTCTGCCGCCATAGAAGCCGCCCCCGGGGCGGCTTCTATGGCTGGGCATCACTCGCGCTCGCTCGTGAGTTTCTCGTAATGCCGCCGGAACAGGACCTCGAGCTCGTCGATGACCTCGACCGCGTTGCGCCCCTGCATCACGTGCTGCGAGACCAGCACCGACGTTTCGTTCAGCAGCTTCGACGGATTCAGCATGGGATACGTCGCGCGCAGCCGCTTGATCGCCCGCACGACCGTCTCTTCCTCGGGCCGTGGAATCTCCGCGGGAGGCGGGAGGTCCTTGTTCGCACCGTAGCGGGCGAGCAGGAACTCGGCGTAGTCGAGAAGCGCCCGGGCCTGCTCGTCGGCCAGCGCGTCGAGGATCTCGATCAGTCGCTTTTCGGTCTTGCCGGTCATCACGGGTAGCCGGGGCACGTGAGCGGCGGGGCCCGGCGGGACCGGGCACGCCGTCACGGCTTGTCCGTCGACGCCTGCTTTTCGCAGTGCTCGCGCGCGAAATCCATGAACTCCTCCATTGCGCGCAGGCGAAACTTCTGCCGCTGAAAAACGATCGAGAACGGGCGCTCGAGCGGCGGATCGAGCGGCCGGGCGACGACGGTCCCGAGCTTGAGCTCCTTGATGACCGTCGCCTGCGACACGATCGACACCCCTAACCCGGCCTCGACCGCGCTTTTCACCGCTTCCGGGTTGCCGACCTCGACGCTGACATTGAGGTCGTGAAGCTGCACGCCGGCGGTCGCCAGGTAGTCCTGGATGAACTCCCGGGTGCCCGAACCCTCCTCGCGGCACACGAACGGCTGGCCGTCCAGGTCCTTGGCGCAAATGCTCGCCTTCTTGGCGAGCGGGTGGTTCGGCAGGCTGATGAACACGAGTTTGTCGTGCCAGCACACTTCCACGGCGAGGTTCTTGTTGGTGATCGGCGACTCGACGATTCCCACGTCGACCGAGTTATCCTCGACCATGTGAACGATGCCGAGCGAGTTCGAAACCCGCAGCCGAATGTTGATGTTCGGGTAACGTTCCTTGAATTCGCCGAGCAGCTGCGGCAGCACGTATTCGGCGATGGTCGTGCTGGCGCCGATAATGAGGATGCCGCTCACGTCGCCCGTGAGCTCGCGCACGCGGTTCTCCATTTCGGCGTAGAGCGCGACGATCCGGTCGGCGTACTCGTACACGCGCTCGCCCGCGGCCGTGAGGGAGATCCGGTTGTGGGTGCGGTCGAACAGCCGGGTGTTGAAGTACTCCTCCAGCTGCCGGATCTGGAACGTCACGGCCGGCTGCGTCATATGCAGCGTCTCGGCCGCCTTGGTGAAGCTGAGGAGGCGGGCAACGGTGTGAAAGACTTGGAGTCTGCGGTCTGCCATCGTCTTGCCGGGCGGAAATCGTGCCGGGTGGGGCGTTGCATTTCATCACAACGACCGGCCGATTGGTATAGCGGTGCGCCGGATGCGGGCAAGCCCTCGAGCGCTACCCGAGACCGCACCTCTCGGCCGGACCGATGGTAACGAGCCGGACGGAAACATCGGACCTCGATAAGGAAACGCGAATGCGTTTTTTTGCGGGCAGACCGCCGGCGCCGTACGAGCGATCAGGCGAAACCTTCGAGCTTGAGCTTGAGGTCGGTCGGGCTGGTCGCGTGCTGGAGCGCGGTCTCCTCGTCGATGTCGCCCTGCTTCCAGAGCTGGTAGATCGCGGCGTCGAAGCTCATCATGCCTTCGGCGACCGTGCCCTTGCGGATGAGGTCGGCGATGTCCTTGATCTTCAGGGGATCGAGGATCAGCTCCCGCGCGAGCGCGGAGACGGTGAGCACCTCGCAGGCCACGACCCGGCCCTGGTTGCTCTTCTTCGGCAGCAGGCGCTGGCTGACCACCCCTCTGAGGTTCTGCGCGAGCTTCGCCCGCATGCCGGCCTGAGTCTCCGGGGGGAAGCTCGAGATGATGCGCGAGACGGTTTCGGCGGCGGCCGGAGAATGCACCGTGGAGAAGACGAGATGCCCGGTCTCCGCGGCCGTCATCGCCGTTTCGATGGTCTCGGGGTCGCGCATCTCGCCGAGCAGGATCACGTCGGGGTCCTCGCGCAGCACGGCGCGCATGGCGTCGGCGAACGTATTCGTATCCACGCCGACCTCGCGCTGGGTCACGATCGATTTCTTTTCCGAGAACAGGAACTCGATCGGGTCCTCGATGGTGACGATGTGGTCCGAGCGGGTCAGATTGATCTCGTTGATGAGCGAGGCGAGGGTCGTCGACTTGCCGGAGCCGGTCGAGCCGGTGATGAGCACCAGCCCGCGCTCGAGCTTCGTGAAGTTCATCACGATCTCGGGCAGCTTGAGGTCGGCGGGCGTCGGGATGTTGGTGTTGATGACGCGCAGCACCATGCCGATCGAGCCGCGCTGGTAGAAGACGTTCGCGCGCACGCGCCCGATGTCCTTGAAACCGATGGAAAGGTCCACCTGGTGCTCTTTCTCGAACTGCGCGAGCAGCCGCGCGGACATCATCGTGCGCGCGAGGCGCTCCATGAACTCGCCGGGCAGCGGGGCGATCTCGCGGATCGCGCGCAGCGTGCCGTCGATGCGCAGTATCGGGTGATTGCGCGTGCGCAGGTGGATGTCCGAGGACTTGAGCCGCACGGCAAGCGCGAGCACCTGGCCGAGAAGCTTCAGGGGATCGGTGGCGGCCGTGATCTGGGTCGCGCCGGCTGCTGGGCTCGCCGCCGACCCGGCGGAGGGATCACTCATCTGGCGATTCTGGGCTGTGCGTTTTGACGCTAAGTGTAGACCATTCACGAGTCCCTTCTAGCGGACCCGAAAGCGACCGCCGAACCGCTTGCCGGAACGGAAAGGGGCAGGGCGATCCTGCCCTGCCCCTCGCGTCGGGAACCGACGGGGTCTAGATATTGCGCTGGAAGCCGGCCACGCGCTCCAGGGCCACCAGGATGCCCCACGGCGCGCTCATGATCTTGGTGAAGCCGTGCGCGCCGGCCATCTTGGTATCCGGGAAATGCAGCGCGATGCGATAACGTGCCCGCAGCGCGATCACCTTGCCGCCGACCACCATCACTTCGTACGGCAGGTACGCCGTGTGCTTCAGCTCCTGGTGATCCACAACGCCGAGGATCTCCTTGTCCGTGTCCTTGTCGCCCTTGTCCGGGCCATCGACGGCCCCCTTCGGGATACCGACGCCGAACACGCTCACTTCCTTGCCCGGCAGGTCGACGCGATAGACCTTCACCGTCCCGCCGGCGCCGGCCGCCAGGTTCTTCTCCACCGTGTCCACCGCCGTCTTGTAGTCCGGATGCTCCTTCAGCAGGTCCACGTCGTGGAAGTACGGCATCATGAAGGCGTAGCGGTACACGCCGGGCTTCAGGCGCTCCTCATCCAGGCCCACCGAGCCGAAGGACTCCCGGGCCCCGAGCGCCGCCTTGAGCTTGGCGGACACACCCTCGAGCTTGCCCAGACCGTATGCGGTGCCGATATACGCCGGATTCGCGTACGCCACCTGGATCTTTCCGTTGACCTCCGTCACCGACACGCGCTGCGCGACACCGAAGCCGCCGTTCTCGACCTTCGCGGCAGCGGCTTTCAGTTCGGGGTTGGTGGCGCAGATGACCATCGCGCCGGCGAACGGCTCGTAGGTTCCGACCAGGTCGAATCCCTGCGCCTTGAGCGCGTTCTTCACGCTCTCGGCCACCTGTTTGACGCTCCCCGGCGGCGTGTTGCCCATGATGTAAGGCTTGAGCACCTCGGCCTGCACGGCCGCGCTCCCGAACAAGGACAGCAGTAAGGCCAATACACTTACTATCTTCTTCATTTCTCTCCTCGCTGGCGGAATATCATCCGTCTCTAGTTGTGCAATTACCGGACCAGAAAAAAAGGGGGCCGTGAAACACGGCCCCTCCGGTGCTGCTTTATCGCTCACTACAGTTCTAGAACTTCCAGGCGTAACTCGCGGCGAGCTCCCACTGATCCATGCGGAGGGTAATGGTCTGCTGACCCGGTACCTCGAGCGGATTGGGCCCGCTCACCTCTTCTTCCGGTGCGTACATGGCGGCGAACGACCACTCGCTGTTCTTGTTCAGGTGATTGGTGAAGCCGAAAGTAAAGTGCTGCTCCACGACACCGGGCGCCAGTATGTTGAAGAGCACCTCGCTTTCCGGGATAGGCTGATCGCCCATGCTGTAGCCTACACGCCAGGTCCACGCCTGGCTCGTCGACCATTGGTAGCCGAGCTTGTAGATCGTCATGTCCTCCCAACCGAAGCCGGCCCCGTTGTCGGCTCCGAGTGGTGCCATCCCTATATTTGGCAGCAGCGGGTTGGCGATCGACGGAACCTTGCTGTACCAGATCTTTTGGATGTCGAATACAAGCGTCGAAGACGGCGTGACATTCCAGGCGAGACCTACGGTCGCGGTGGCCGGGATATCGAACCCACCTTCCTCGGCGAACAGCCCTTTGTAGCTGTCGAATTCACTCATCGCCATCTCGGTCTGATAGGACGCGCCGAGCGTCACACCCGGAGCAACTTCGCCCATGATCCCGAGTTTCAGGCCGAAGCCGGTCGAGCTGTCGTAGCCGTTATCGGTGAGGTTATTGGGATCACCCGAGAAGCCGAACGCTCCGAAGGCCGCGAGCCCCGTTGCCTCGAAGCGATGAAGAAAAGCTCGCTGTCGCTGTCGACGGTCTCGGGAAAGAGTCCAAAGGCCGCCGGCGGCGGTGTGCCGGAGGGAGCTCCCTCGACGGTGTAGGAGCGTTTCGGGCTGAACAGCGAGAGCCCCGCATCGATGCGATTGCCGACCCGCACCATCCCTGCCGGATTGGTCGCGGCTGCCAGCGAGTCCTGTGGCAGCGCTACGCCCGCTCCTACCAGACCCTTCTCCTTGATGCTGTAGCCATGTGAGAAATAGCCGTTCGTGGCGAACGCACTGGGCGCGGCAACGGCGGCGGCAATGGCGAGCGCCAGGCCGTATTTCTTTTTGTGCTGCATCTGCTCTCCTCCAAAAAATGTGGAAAGGTTATTGGCTCGCAACCTGACTTTCAGAAAGGAGAATAGCCACTCCTTTCTTCGTCTGTTTTTTGTTCGCGCGTTGTTGCGCGTTCCCTACTCTGTTGCGGATAGGTGGCAGGCAAAGTATTCCTGACCGAGACGGCTGTCAATATTTCACTTTATGCCGATATATCGATATTCCATCCCCCTGAAACCATTGGCGTTTCGACAGGCGTCCTCGTGAGAGCCGAAAGGGCCGCCTCAGCCCTCGAAAGTCCCGATGTCCTCTCCCCGCATTTGCCTGCACACGGTGTCGACGTCCGCGGCAGCAAGCGCGAAAGGAAACGAGCGCATGTCGCTCGGCGTCGAGTCGCCGTACGGGCGGTTGCACGCGGACACCTCCTCGTCGTCCCGACCGGGACAGCCGGACGTCTGAAAAGGTTTTCCCGAACGGATCAGGGTCTCGAGCTCCGCGTCCGGAACTCCGAAGTCGATGACGCGACCGGTATCGTCGAAACGCATGCGGTCCGCGTGCCCGTCCGCGTAGTCGATGATGAAGCGACCGAGCTGTACGCGCCGCCACTGGTCGCGCGGGACCGCCTCCCAGTCCTCCATGAGAGAGCCGCGCTCCGGATAGAACGCGAACATATGATTGTGTCCGCCCATGTCCTTGATGCGCTGCGCGACCTCGAGGATCTCGCGCTCGGTCTCCCCCATGCCGCATATCAGATGCGCCCCGAACTTCTCCGGTCCGAAAATCTCCGCCGCCCACTCGAGCGCGCGCCAGTAGGTGTCCCACTTGTGGGGGCTGTCCACGCCTTTGCCGCGCGTGCGATCGAAGATCGCCGGCGTCACGGCGTCGAGTGCGACCGTGAAGATTTCGGCGCCCATGTCGCGCAGGCGAACGAGGTCGTCGTAACCCAGCGTCGTCGGATTGGAAAGGATGGAGACCGGAATATGAGGCACCTCACGCACCCACTTTTCGAGGAGCACGAAGGTGTCCGCGTCGGAGCTCGGGTGGGTGATCATGGAGATGCACATCCTCTGGAACTGCGCCCTGTCGTCTCCGTTCTTCACGCGCTCGAGGATCTCCTCGTAGCGCGCGGTCGGCCAGTCGACCCGTATGAAGTTGCGATCCGCGTAGTCACGCGACTCCTCGCGGTGGCGGGCCAGGCCGCAGTACGCGCAATTCGCGCGGCAGCCCTCCGGGTAGGTCACGAGCAGATTCAGGCAATGCGTGCAGGCCGTGCGGTGCATCCGGCCCTCGACCAGACCGAGCGTGATGGCGGCGGCGGTCGACAGCTGGACGTACTCCGGCGAGCGCATCTCGGGCGTCCGCCGGCTGTGGTCGGGACGATAGAACCGGATCGGGACGGCGTCGGTCTGCGCGCTCATGCGGCCTCCTCGTTCACTCGAAGTACTCCTTGAAAGCGATCCAGCCACGCCGCTGCACGGCGTCGTCGTTCGCGGCGCGCTTGCGCCAGAACTGCGCGAGCCATGCGCGACGGGAGAGCGCACGCTCCAGGCTCGGCCCGTACTGCTCGCGAAGCTCGCTCTCGTAGTCGGCCAGGGCGGACGCGCGGCCGCCGAGATAAGCGGCGGCGGCATCCCCGGCCATCTCTCCCGATTGCACCGCCGCCGCGATGCCCGCTCCGGAGATGGGATGCGTGAGGCCGGCGGCATCGCCCGCGAACAGAACCGGGCCTGCGACGACGCGCTCGCGCAGCCCGCTCACGGGAATGGCGCCCCCCGTGCGGAAGAAGCACTCGGCGCCAACGCGTCCGCATGCGACAAGGTGCGCGTGAAGGCGGTCCAGAGGCGTCCGGAGCTCGGCGGTCAGCCGGCGGTCCGCGCCGAGCCCGAGATTCGCACGGTCGCCGCGCGGGAAGAGCCAGCCGTACCCCCCCGGATACAGATCCGAGAGCCAGATGTCGGTCTCGGTGCACGCCTGCGTGAGAGGCACCGTGTACTGACGCGTCTGCACGGTCTCGAGTGCAGGCAAACCAAGCAGTCGTGCCACCTGCGAGTGCGGGCCGTCGGCGGCCACGAGCACGCGCCAGTCGACGGAGTTCGTTCGCTTTCCCACCTGTAACCGGGCGGTGGTCCCGTCGAGCCACGCGAGCCGCGTCCGGGTGCTGACTCGTGCCCCGGCCGCTTCCGCTCGCCGTGCCAGGGACCGGTCGAACTCCGCGCGATCGACCATCAGCCCCTGGAACGGCGAGCGTTCGAGGTCGCCGGAAGGAAGGACGCTGTTCATGCCTTGAATGTGCTGTACGAGGACGCCGGGCTCGGCGGTGTAGGTCGAGAGCGGCCGGGGCACGAACTCCGCGCACTGCACCGGCTCGCCGATGCGCTGCTTCCGATCGATGGCGAGCACCGAGAGCCCCGCTCGTGCCGCCGCCCAGGCAGCCGCCGATCCGGCGGGACCGAGGCCGACGACGAGCACGTCGACGTTCGTCGTCACGGGACTGCCTCTCGGTCGCCGTGCTGGTGGAGTGCCTGCACGGCGTTCGCGATCGCGCGCACGAAGTCCTCGCGCCTGAGCAGCAGCATCTCGGCCGGGTAGGCGCGAAAAAACGATTCCACCGTACGCCGGTAACCGTCCAGGGGCGAGTCGCGCAACGCCGCTTCGAGATCGGCGACGAGGCGCCGCGGGTTCACGAAAAAGTCGCCGGTGAACCATGCCTGCTTGATGCGGTTGCGGGCAGGATCGACGGCAAGCGCGACCCGCACCAGCCCGCCCTCCGCCCTGTGCAACCCCTCGACGACGGGCGCTTCGTCGACCGGCCGGTCGGTCGAGTAGACCCAGGCGGGCGTGTCGATCTCGCCGATCGCGAGCTCGAAGCGGCGTTGCTCGTCCGGTGCGAGGCCGCGGTCTTCGAAGTCGACACCGAATCCCTCGGCGAATGCGCGCGTGAGGGCGTGGCGGATCTGCTCGAGCCGCGGGGCGTCGCCGAGGAGCGCTTTGAGGGTCGTCACGCGTTCGCGCGCTGAAGCGATGGCCTTGGGGAGAAGCTTCTCGGCGGGGATGCGAAGGACCTGCAGCATGCGCTCGATGTCGAAGTCGATGAGCAGCGTGCCCTGATACATGATCGAGTCGCCGTCGAAGGCGCCCCCGGTTCCCGATATCTTGCGACCATCGACCTCGATGTCGTTGCGCGGTCGGTATGCGGCGGAGACCCCGAGCGCCGAGATGCCGCGCGCGGCCATCTCGCAGATACGCCGCGCGATCGCGCCCATGTCCGCGGTACCGAGCGCGCTCTTGTCGAGGTAGAGCTCCCAGCCGAGCTGTGCCGGCTCGAAGTAGATCGCGCCACCGCCCGTGATGCGCCGCTGAATGGCAATGCCATGGGCGCGACAGCGGTCCTCGCGCAGTTCCTGCGCCACGCTCTGGTGGAAACCGACGAGGGCCGCGGGTTCGAAGCGCAGGAAACGCAGCGTGTGCGGGGAGGAGCCGGCCTGGTGCGACTCGAGGAGCGCGCGATTCAGCGCGATGTTCTCGGCTGCGCGCCGGAGACCGGTATCGATGATGCGCCAACCCGCGGGCCGTTCCTTCATGGCGCGGTGCAGCCGCCGCCCGCGGTGACCGGTATACCCTTTAATCCGCTCCGGCTGCGCTCGCGTTCCTGTCGCACGATCTCGTCCAGATCGAGCGCAACGGACTCCGCACCGTCGAGCGCCATGACCTCCTCACCCACGGCGATCGAGCAGCACGCCGGCGTGACGCGCACGCTCCGGCCCATGCGTGCCGCGAGCTCGACGATGCCTTCCGACGGATGCGCCATTCCGGTGACGCCCGCCATGACCGCATAGGCGTCGATCAGCACCTTCACCTGCCCCGGGGGGCGCGCGCAGCCGAGCAGCAGCGGAAGATCCGGGAGCCGGGTGCGGGCGTCGAGCAGAAACCGGCCCACCTCGTGCGGATCGGGCGTCGCGAACGGACGGCGCGCGGGCGCGTAGAACGGCATCACCACGACCAGCACCAGCGCATCCGGGCGGTGGCGGGCGACGATGTCGAGCGCGCCCCACTCTCCGAGCAACCGGCCGTAATGCAGGCCGATGACGATGTGCGGCACCACCTTCATGCGCGTCGCGACCAGCGCTTCGAGTGCGCGCTCGAAGTCGGCAACCGGACGCTTGAGATGATAGACGTGCGTGACCGTCTCCTGCGCGCCGATCACGTCCATCATCGCGACGTCGATGCCCGCGTCCTCCATGCGCCGTGCCTTGTCGGCATCGACGAGCGCCGTGTGAGCGGCGATGCGGAAATCGGGATAGCTGTCCTTGATGCGCCGCACGGTCGGGTAGAACGGATCGTATTCCACCTCGTCGCGGTGATTCGAACCGCCGGTGAGCAACATGCCCTTCGCGCCCTGGCCGATCATCGACTCGACGACCTGCCACAACGCGGCCGGCGTGCGCGCCGCGATCATCGGCTCGAGCACCTTTGCCTTGCAGTGGTCGCACTTGAGCTTGCACTCACCGCCCGTGATGGACACGGCGGGCCACGACTGCCTGCCGCAGCCGCGGATCTCGGAGCTCGCGTAGGCCTTGAAGGTGGGCGTATAGAAGTGGATCGAGGAGCTCTCGTCCCTCGCAGCGGCCGCCGCGAAGTCCGCCACGAGGTCCGCGCGCACCGGCAGTTCTTCGAGCGCCTCCACCTCCGCGAGGATGTCCAGCCAGCTGCGCATGCGCCCGCCGCGGATGGTTGCCGGAAGGGTCAGCAGCCCTTGAAGCCGTCGGCGTTCATCTTCGCCTCGAACGCCTGGAGCGCGTCGTTTCCGGTCTTCAGCGCCGTGGCATCGGCGTCCCAGTTCGTGGGCTTCAGCCGGACGATCCAGCCCTCCCCGTACGGATCCCTGTTGATCGTTCCGGGTTTGGCCGTGACCGCGTCGTTGATCGCGACGACTTCGCCCGCAACCGGGGCTTTCACCGGGCCAACCCACTTGCCCGACTCGACGGTCGCGCACGACTTGTCTTTCTCGATCGCCTTGCCCGCCTTCTTGGGCGTATAGGAAACGATCTCGCCGGCGAGGGAGCAGGCGTACGACGTGAGGCCGACGCTGACGTTCCCGTCCGCCTCCCGTCGCGCCCAGACGTTGTTATCGATGTTGTAGTGCAGTTCTTCGGGAATGTTGCATCCGCGCACGACGCCCATGGCGATCCTCCCGATCCGAAAAGGGTGACAATACGGCCCGGAACGGACGTTTTTACTGCAAACGCCTGCTCGAAACAATGACGGCCGGCAGACTCCGAGCCCTCGTAAAGACAACACCGGGTGGATGGCCAAACACGTCGACGCCGCAACGCGGCGCTGCACATCGCTGATAGCGTGACCGCGGCGCTTCCTGCCCGGTGCCGGTCGAATCGCGATGCGCGCGTATGCGTCGGGGATGCGAAACAACGGGATGGGTATCGTCGCGTCCCCGGCCGTCCGGAGACAAATGCCACGGCCGGGCAGTCCATTGCCCGCCGCCGTGCGTGAGCTACGGGAACTGCGTAAAGAGAATTACATGAACAGGCAGATGTCGGATTCGCCGGCGAACGCCATGAACGTCGATGCGCCCCCGAATTCGATGCCATCGATCAGGTCCTGCGGACTGAAATCGAACAGGTCCACGGTCATTTGACAGGCGATCATCTTGACATCGGCCTCCTGGCACAGGCCGCGCAGCTCTTCGATGGTGGCGATCCCTTTCGACTTCATCTTCGACTTCATCATCGCCGTCATCATGGCCTCCATGCCCGGAATCGCGGTGAAGAGCACCGGGAACCACTTGTCCATGCCCATCGGCATCGGCATCCCCGGGTTTCCCAACGGGCTGACCTTGAGGCCCATCTTCTTCTTGAGGAGTTGCAGGCCGTAAAACGTGAAGAAGATCTGTACCTCGTATCCGAGCGCGGCCGCCGTCGAACCGAGAATGAACGGCGGATAGGCCCAGTCCAGGGTACCCTTGGTGGCGATGATCGCCATTTTCTTGCCTGCCATGACACTCTCCTCGAAAGCGAAGACGGCCCGTCGTGCGCCGTACGCGCGTGTTAGTTATAGGTTCAGGCCTTCTTGATCAGGAAGCTGTATTCCCCACTCGCCTCGTTCGACTCGAGCAGCTGGTTGCCGGTCTGCTTGGCGAATGCCTGGAAGTCCTTCACGGACCCCGGGTCCGTTGCAAGAATGCGCAGCGTCTGTCCGCTACTCATCCCGTTTAGCGCCTTTTTTGCGCGAAGGATCGGCAGGGGGCAGTTCAGACCCCTTGCGTCAAGTTCTTGATCAGCCATTGTGCTCTCCTGTGTTGAACGAATCGTGTCGTGCGCGGCTCGGCCGCGGGGCATGGAGACTATCCCATTTCACCCGGCTCCGGGAGCGTCCTGGCAGGCGGCCGGGCAGCGCCGAGAAAACGGCGCTACATCAATCAGTATATTATTAGATTCGCAACTGCGCCTAGCAGGGGTTTCAGCCCGATTTTGGGCCGGACTCGGGGACTCGAGACTCCGTTTCCAGATAAGCCATTGATCCGAATTAGTTAAAGTACTCGAGCCTGGGGTGCCAAATGGCTCGTCGGGCTTGCGGGAACCGAACGGGATCATCGGCCTCTGAAGGGTGTTGCCTTGGAGGATCGGTCGCTGCGATCCGGATTCGATCGACCGCCTTTTAGTTCGGGAGAAGCAACCGCATATTATGTAGCCATGCCCCGTTTGCCCGCCTACCTGCTTTCCGCTCTGCTTGCCGCTCACGGCGTCGTCGCACAAGCCAGCCCGGTCGCGCTTCCGGATCTTGGCGATACGTCTCTGACCGTCATATCGCCTGCGCAGGAGCGCAAGCTCGGAGAAGAGCTGATGCGCAAGGCGCGCCGTCAGCTCGTCTTCCTGGACGACGCGGAAGTCAATGACTACGTCCAGCAGTTGGGCCAACGCCTGGTATCCCACAGCGACAATGCGTCGCAGGACTTCCGCTTTTTCGTGGTCTCCGATCCGTCGATCAACGCGTTCGCGATGCCCGGTGGCTTCATCGGTGTCCACACGGGGCTCATCCTCGCGGCTCAGAGCGAGGCGGAGCTTGCCTCGGTCCTGGCGCACGAAATCGCGCATATCACGCAACGTCATATTCCGCGCATGCTGACCGAAGCGCAGCGGACGACGCTGCCGGCGATGGCCGCGCTGCTCGGTGCGATCCTGCTCGCCGGGTCGGGCCAGCAGGGCGGCGAGGCGGCAATCGCGCTCACCACCGCCACGCTCGCGCAGAAAGGGATCAACTTCACGCGATCCTCCGAAGAAGAGGCCGACCGCATCGGTGTCGCGATCCTTGCGGAAGCGGGTCTCGACCCGCGCGCGATGCCTTCTTTCTTCGAGCGCATGCAGAACATGAATCGGCACAACGAGACCAACCTGCCCGAGTTCCTGCGCACGCACCCGGTCACCACCTCCCGCATCGCCGATTCCCGCGATCGCGCCGAGCGGTACACGTATCGCCAGGTTCCGGACAGCCAGGGATTCCTTCTGACACGCGCGAAGATCAGGGCGTTGGCGCCCGGTGATCCTGCCGAGATCGCCCGGGGTTTCGCGCAGAACCTGGCCGAAGGAAAGCATGCGAGCGCCGACGCGGAACGCTACGGTTACGCACTGGCGCTCCTGCGCGCACGACAGTACGGCACCGCCCGCGCCGAGGCACGCAAACTGACCGAGCGGCACCCCAACGAAGTCGCCTTCCGCATGCTCGCCGCCGAAGTGGAGCTCTCCTCGGGTCGCACGGTACCCGGTCTCCGCGCGTACGCGGATGCCTATCGCGCGCACCCGTCCTATCCCCCGCTCGCGCGCAACTACGGACGGGCACTCCTGCGCTCCGGGCGCGCTCGCGACGCGGAAGCGATCCTGCGGGCGGCGATCAAGCAACGGCCGGACGACCCGGTGCTCTACGAGCTTCTCGCCCAGGCGGCAGGCGAGGCCGGCAGGCGCCCGGAGGCGCACCAGGCGATGGCCGAGCACTATTATCTGAACGGCAACCCGGGGGCCGCCATCGAGCAGCTCCAGCTCGCGTCCCGCTACGTAGGGGACAATTTTTATCTCCAGGCCAGCTTGGAGGCGCGGATTCAGGCCATCCGAGAAGAGCTGGCGCTATACCGCACGAAATAAAAAGTCGTCCGCTGCGTCTCTATTAAAGGACGCTAATATGCGCCAGATGTGGGGTTGTTTTTATGTTTCGGATTTCTGTATTCTGTCTCGCGTCGTGGCGTTACTTGCACGTAACGCAGTGCAAGTTCCCTCTGCGCACTCCCTTTATAGATAAGAAGCCGGCCTACCGGCTTTAGCCCAAGACAAACACCAGGAGGAGAAATGGGGAAAACCGTCAAAGCTCTCGTCGGCACGACCGCCGCTTTTCTCGTCGGATCGCTGCTGTGGACCACCCCCGCCCAGGCCGCGGGTCAGGTACCGGACGATAAAACCTGCAAGGACGAAGAGGCCGTGAAAAAGCTGGACACGGCAACCCAGGGCGGTTGCGTCGTCATCAATCGCCGCAAAGGAAACTGCATGGCCTGTCACCAGATCGCCGGCATCTCCTCCGGCAACATCGCCCCGCCGCTCGTTGCCATGAAGCAGCGCTTCCCGGACAAGGCGAAGCTGCGGGCGCAGATCAGCAACCCGCACCAGTTCAACCCAGACAGCGTGATGCCACCGTTCGGGGAACACAAGATCTTGTCGCCGGACGAGATCGACAAGGTCGTGGAATTCGTGCTCACGCTCTAGCCGAGACGATTCCGTATTACAGAAGTATCTGACTCCCGAGGAGGAAAGGTCGTGACAAACATGCATCGCAGAACCTTCATGAAGGGCACGATGGCCGCCGCCGTCGTCGGCGTCGCCGCAGGCGCGGGGTTGCTCAAACCCGGCCGCGTGCTGGCGGCCGAGTGGCCCAAGGATGCCTTCGCGGCGAAGAGCGTCGACGAGACGCTGAAGAGCCTGTACGGCAACACGTCGGCGGCCGCGTCGAACGAGATCAAGATCAAGGCACCGATCCAGGCCGAGAACGGCGCGGTGGTACCGATCACCGTCTCCGCGAACATGCCGAACGTGCAGGCGATCAGCCTGTATGTGGAGAAGAACCAGTTCCCGCTGGTCGCCAACCTGAACTGCAACGGTGCCGAGGGCTACTTCTCCGCCCGCATGAAGATGGGCCAGACCTCCGATGTGCAGTGCGTCGTGAAGGCGGGCGACAAGCTCTACACGGCCAAGCAGAACATCAAGGTTACCGTCGGCGGCTGCGGCGGTTAAGCGCACGACACCGGCAACCGACTAGAGGATTGAGACAATGGCAAGACAGACTCGCATGCGGACCAAGAGCCAGGACGGGGCGACCGAAATCCTGGTGCTCGTGAACCATCCGATGGAAACCGGTCAGCGCACGGATCCGAAGACCAAGGAAAAGATTCCCGCTCATTTCATCCAGAAGATGACGTTTTCGCTGAACGGCAAGGAAGTGGCCGTGGCCGACCTCGGCGTGGCGGTGTCGAAGGATCCGCTGGTAGGCGTCCGGGTCAAGAACGCCAAAGCCGGCGACAAAGTGAAGGTGACGTGGAGCGACAACAAGGGAGAGACGGGCGAGGCCGAAACCACGGTCCGCTGAAGCCCCCGAACGGCGCCGCGGCTCGCGCGGCGCCGCCGCTCAACCGCAGGAGGAGACGAAGTAATGAAAAAAATCATGATCCTGATTGCCGCGCTCGGCGTCGCCGGCTCGGCCTCGCTGGTCCAGGCCGATCCGGCCGCCGACCTCAAGCAGTTCCGCGAGTTCTTCAAGAAGAAGTTCCCCACCGTCAAGTTCGACGACTACGCCATCGGCCTCTACGCGCTGCCCGGCATGGACGACTATCGCGACCAGTGGCGGGCGATCGAGGAGTTCCCGCCGTACGAGATCGAGCTCGAAGCCGGCCAGAAGGAATGGAACACCCCCTTCAAGAACGGCAAGACCTACGCGAGCTGCTTCAAGAACGGCGGCAAGAACATCGCCCAGCACTACCCCTATTGGGACGAAGGCAGCAAACAGGTGCGCACGGCCGAGATGGACATCGTCGACTGCCTCAAGAAGAACGGCGAGGTGCGCCCCTTCATGGAGGCCGATCTCAGCAAGGACAAGAAGGCCCGTAACCAGCTGGCCAGCCTGACCGCGGCGTTCTACGAGCTGTCGAAGGGCCAGCGCGTCGCGATCGACCTCTCCAAACCCGGCGCGGTCCAGGCGTACGAGGAGGGCAAGAAGTTCTGGTGGCAGCGCCGTGGCCAGCTCAACTTCTCCTGCTCGAACTGCCACATGGACCTGGCCGGCAAGAACTTCGGCGGGAACCAGCCGCTGTCCGCGGCGCTGGGGCACCCGGTCGGCTGGCCGGCGTACCGGCTCGTGTGGGGCCAGCTGGAGACGATCCACCATCGCTACCGGACGTGCAACTCGCAGTCCCGCGCCAAGCCGTTCAAGCACGGCGACAAGATTTATGACCATCTGCAGCTGTACGAGACGTACCTGAGCAGCGGCCTGCCGCTCATGGCGCCGTCGCTGCGCAACTAGTCGCCGCCCGAAGTCGAAAACCGAACCCGGCCCCCGTGGCCGGGTTTTTTTCGGACCGGCCGAATCCGGAATAAGCGCCGTCGCCGATCCGTCTTACGCGTAATCCGTCCGCGGCCCCGCCGCAATTTCACTCGGAGTCACCCATGAGTCTTTCCCGTCGCGAATTCCTCCAGATGCTCGCCCTCGCCAGCGCCGCTGGCCTCGGCGTGGGCTGTGAGCGATCCACGAAGACGGCCGGCGCGGCCGGTAAGGCGGCCGGCAACTTCTACGACGTGCCGCCGTTCGGCAACGTGACCTTGCTGCACATGACCGACTGCCATGCGCAGCTGATGCCCATCTACTTCCGGGAGCCGAACATCAACATCGGCGTGGGGGAGGCGCGCGGCAAGCCTCCGCATCTCGTTGGCGAGGCCCTGCTCAAGCACTTCAACATCGCGGCGGGAACGCCGGAGGCCCACGCCTTCACGTACCTCGACTTCGAGGAAGCAGCCCGGCGGTACGGAAAGGTGGGCGGGTTCGCCCATATGGCGACGCTGGTGAAGATGATGCGCGACAGCCGGCCGAACCGCACGCTGTTCCTGGACGCCGGCGATACCTGGCAAGGGTCCGCGACCGCGCTCTGGACGCGGGGACAGGACATGGTGGATGCGCAGAAGCTTCTCGGAATCGAGGTAATGACCGGACACTGGGAGTTCACGTACGGGGCCGAGCGCGTCAAAGAGATCGTGGAGATCGACCTCGCGGGCAAGATCGACTTCATCGCGCAGAACGTGTTCGACACGAGCTTCGGCGAGGACCGTGTGTTCACGCCGTACGTGATCAAGGAAGTGAACAAGATTCCGGTCGCGGTGATCGGTCAGGCGTTTCCCTACACGCCGATCGCGAACAACCGCTTCGCGTTCCCCGACTGGTCCTTCGGCATCCGTGACGAGGAGGTGCAGCGGCTGGTCGACGAGGCACGCGGCAAGGGCGCACAGGTGGTCGTCGTGCTCTCGCACAACGGGACGGACGTCGATCTGAAGATGGCCTCCCGCGTCACCGGCATCGACGTGATCCTGGGCGGGCATACCCACGACGCCATGCCTGCCCCTTCGATCGTGCCGAACAAGTCGGGCAGGACGCTCGTCATCAACTCCGGCTCCAACACCAAGTTCCTCTCGGTGCTCGATCTCGATGTGCGGGGCGGGAAGGTGGCGGACTTCCGTTACAAGCTTCTCCCCGTTTTCGCCAACATGCTGCCTGCTGACAAGGAGATGGCCGCCTACATCGAGAAGGTGCGCGCGCCCTACAAGGACAAGCTTGAGGAGAAGCTTGCCGTGACCGAGAGCCTTCTCTACCGGCGCGGTAACTTCAACGGGACGTTCGACCAGCTCATCGTGGATGCGATGCTCGCCGTGCAGGACGCGGAGATCGCCTTCTCTCCGGGCTTCCGCTGGGGCACCACCCTCCTCCCTGGGGACCCGATTCTGTTCGAGCATCTCATGGACCAGACGGCGATCACCTACGGCGCCGCTACGCTCAACCAGACCTCCGGCGAGCAGATCAAGGTGATTCTCGAGGACATCGCCGACAACCTCTATCACCCCGATCCGTATTACCAGCAGGGCGGGGACATGGTGCGGGTGGGCGGCCTCACCTACGCGCTCGATCTGACGAAGTCCCACGGCCAGCGAATCTCCGATCTTCGGGTGCACGGCAAGCCGCTCGACGCCAAGAAGACGTACAAGGTGGCCGGGTGGGCAAGCGTGCATCCCCAGCCCGAAACGCTCAAGCCCATCTGGGACATCGTGGCCGAGTACCTGCGCGACAAGAAAACGGTCAAGGTCACGGAACCCTACGTGCCGCAGCTCAAGGGCGCGGACGGGAACCCGGGCTACACCAAGATCTGACCCGAGCGGGCCGCCGGCCCGCATGGACCCTGAAACGCGCGGCTCCTCCGCGCGTTTTTTTTGCCTCCGCGCCGACGAGCGGCCGTATGGCGAGCGGCCTCGGGGGTCGGTTACAATCTGCCGCTTTCCACTATGCATTCAGGGGGACCTACAACAATGTCCAGGAAGCACCCGATCATCGCGATCACCGGCTCATCGGGCGCCGGGACCACGACGGTCAAGCGCGCCTTCGAACACATCTTCCGTCGCGAGAAGATTCAGCCCGCGGTGGTCGAGGGCGACAGCTTCCACCGCTACGACCGCGCCGAGATGAAGAAGGCGATCGCGGCCTCCGACCCCCTGCGCCCCATCAGCCACTTCGGACCGGAATCGAACCTCTTCGACAAGCTGGAAGAGCTCTTTCGCACCTACTCGGAAACGGGAAGCGGGAAGGTTCGGCTCTATCTGCACAACGACGAGGAGGCCAAACCGTACAACCAGACCTCCGGCACCTTTACCCCCTGGCGCGACATCGAGCCCGGCACTGACCTGCTGTTTTACGAAGGGCTGCACGGCGGCGTCGTGACCGAGAGCGTCGATGTGGCCCGGTGGGTCGATCTCCTGATCGGCGTGGTGCCGATCGTCAATCTGGAGTGGATACAGAAGATCCACCGCGACTGCGCAGAGCGCGGCTACTCGCCCGAAGCGGTGGTCGACACGATACTGCGACGCATGTACGACTATGTGCACTACATCACCCCGCAGTTTTCGCGCACCCACGTGAACTTCCAGCGGGTACCGGTCGTCGATACCTCCAACCCGTTTATCGCGCGAGACATCCCGACACCGGACGAGAGCCTGGTCGTCATCCGGTTCAGGGAAGCGAAGCGAGTCGACTTCCCCTACCTGCTCGCGATGATCCACGACTCGTTCATGTCGCGTCCGAACACGATCGTCGTTCCCGGCGGCAAAATGGGTTTCGCCATGGAGCTCATCCTGACTCCGCTGATTCACGAAATGATTACGCATAAAAAGTGACCGATAAAACAATGGCTTGCGACTTACGCGCGCCTGCAGCTCTCACCCCTTGACGGCATGGTTCTTGCAGCCACTTTAGGCTGTGAAGAAGAAAATCGGCGTACAGCATCTGCGGCTGGGGATGTACGTCAGCGAGCTCGACCGGCCATGGATCGAAAGTCGTTTCCTGTTCCAGGGTTTTGAGATCCGCACTCAGGAGGAGCTCGAGGAGCTTCAGCGGATCTGCAAGTACGTCTACGTCGAAACCGAGGTCGAGCTGCGTCAGGAGGGGCTTCGCCCGCGAGCGTCTCTCCCTGTCGGAGCGCCGGCTCCGGACGAGTTCGCCGCCAAGCGGCTCGGTTTCGAGATACTCGACAAATTCTCGGAGCACCATCCGCAGAGGCCGCGCTACGAAGATCTCGTCTCCGTCGAAGAGGAGATGGGGACCGCGCGTGAGATCGAACGGGACGCCCGTTCGCTCGTTTACAACATCATGGAGGACGCCCGGCTGGGGCGCGCCCTCGATTCGCCCACCGCAAAGATCCGTGTGCAGCAGATGGTGCGCAGCATTCTGCGCAACCCCGACGCGCTCGTCTGTCTGACCCAGCTCAAGAACAAGGACGAGTACACCGCGATGCACAGCGTGAGGGTCTGCGTGCTCGCGCTGGCCTTCGGGCGGCACCTGGGTTTGCCGGAAGAGGAGCTCAACGTACTGGGACTCGGCGCGCTGCTGCACGATGTGGGCAAGATGAAGGTGCCGGGCGAGATCCTGAACAAGCCGGGTGGACTCACTCCGGGTGAGTTCGCGCTGATGAAGCGTCATGTGCCGTTCGGCGTCGAGATACTCGAGCAGACGGTCGGCATTCCCGATGGCGCGATCGAGGTGGTCAAGGGACACCACGAACGCTTCGACGGCAGCGGGTACGCGCTCGGTCTCAAGGGCGATCAAATCGGTCTCTTCGGCCAGGTCGGTGCGATTGTCGACTGTTATGACGCGATCACCAGCGATCGCGCCTACCACAAGGGCATGTCGCCGCACGACGCCTTGCGCAAGCTCTACGAGTGGCGGCGCAAGGACTTCCACGACCGCCTCGTCGAGCAGTTCATTCAGTGCATGGGCATCTACCCGATCGGAAGCGTCGTCGAGATGAACACCGGAAGCATCGGCGTCGTGGTCTCGGTGAACCGCGTCCGCCGGTTGCGACCGCGCGTCGCGCTCGTGCTGGACGCGGACAAGCGGCCGCTCCAGTCCGTGAAGGTCATCGACCTCATGCAGGAACGCCCCGAACCGGGAAGGCGCGCGATCGAGATCCGCAACGTGCTGCCCGTCGGCAGCTTCGGCATCAACCCCGTTCAGTACCTCCCCCTTACCGCGTAAGCCGCCGCGCGCTGGCCCGCGGCTCCATTCCACGGGATAATGTGACTCGCGTGCCGCGCGGCCGCGAGCCACAAACCAGGACCCGAGCATGAGCGACGCCCTCAATTACCTCGTCAAGGCCCGCCCGGAGGCCATGACGGCGTACCTGAAGTTCCTGAAGGAAACCGGCAAATCGCTGGACCCCAAGACCCGGGCGCTCATCACGGTCATCACCAAGGTCGCGACGCAGACCGAAAACGGCCTGCGCCAGTACGTCGTGCGCGCGCTCGAAGCCGGCTGCCGGCCGGCGGAGATACTCGACGCCATTCTGCACGCGTTTCCCGCCCTCGGACTCTCGAAGATCGTGTGGGCCACGGACATCCTGCTCGACATGGACCTGCCGGAGTTCCGGCCGGAGAACCTGGGGGCCGAGCAGCGCTGGCACGAGCTGAGCGCGACCGACCAGCTGCCCGAGGGAAAGGTGACATACTGCGACGCGGACGGCCGCAGCCTCTTCGTCTATCGGACCGCCGAGGACTTTCGCGTCTACGACTCGCGCTGCCCCCACCAGGTGACCAACATCCCGCACCTGGCCCTCGAGGGGCTGCGTCTCACGTGCCCCAAGCACCAGTGGGCTTTCGACATCCGCTCCGGAAAGTGCATCGACAAGGGGAACCGTCCGCTGAAGCGCTTCGAGCACAAGGTCGAAAACGGGCGGCTGTACGCCTACTGGTAGGTGCGCCTAGGCCGGAGTCGGCCAGCAGCGTTCGGGGGTGTAACGCGAGCCGCCGGGAGCGAGCTGCGACGAAACGAGCCAGAAGCGGTCGACCCGCCAACGGATGGGATCGGGCTCGACTCGCCCTCCCCGCCGCACCTTTCGCGCGAGTGTCACGTGCGCCCGAAAGGGACGCGCTTCCGGCGTGAACCCGCACTTGCGGAGGGCGTCGTTCAAGGCGCTCACGAGCGCGGTGAGTTCGGCGGGGACCCCGCGGGCCGCCATCCATGCGATCCCCCGGCGCCGTTGCCACTGTACCTCGGTGAGCACGAGATCGAATGGTACGAACGGGACCGTTTGGGCGGCCCGTTCATAGCAGGCGCGACGATCCGTATCCGTCAAGCCGAGAAAGGCGAGCGTCAAATGGAGGTTCTCGGTTGCGACGCGGCGTCCTTCGTACGCGGCGGCAAGAGACGCAAGGCGTGCTTGCACGTCCGGGTCCGGCCAGAGCGCGAAGAAGAGCCGATCATTCACGCTCGCGTCCTCGGCCATGAGGGGTGCCGATGCTGGTGGGCCGTGCAGGACTTGAACCTGCGACCAACTGGTTAAAAGACACTAGCTGTTTTTGTGGGCGTAATCAATTCAACCACTTACGGAGCGCCCGTTGCACACAAAAGCAGCAAAATGCCCAGGTGGGCCCACTGAAGTGGCACAAAAATGCCACACGAAAATTTTTTTGGAGTATCGCTTACGCAAGGATTCATGTGCCCCGACGAATGATGAACCACGCGAGGTCGCGTCCAAACTTCTGGAGCTTGGAGTCGGCATGCCTTACTTCGCTCCCGAAGGTGGCTTCAGGGTATCGAGTTTGGCGGCCACCGCGCGACACGCCTTGATCAGATCCTTGACCAGCTGTTCATTCACATTCAAATCACCCTCGTACTCGCCGAGATTACGAATCCTGTGACATTGGTCTAGCACCCGCCAGACCTCCGGCCCTAATCCGAGCGTATGCGGCAATACCTGAAAGACGATGTATCGGTTAGCCGGCCGGTAACCGTGCCAGCGCAATGCGGCTAGACATAGAGCATGCGCGGCGTTGTAAGCGAGATCGAAACGGCCCTCCAACGAGTTAGCGGCATTGGTGGCATCGGTTAGTCGCGCGAGGCCGGAACGTTTCAGACCCGCAAACTCTTTTGCATCCGGCGGTTCCTCTTGGAGAGATTTGCCGGGCCCACTCAGATTCTCAAGCGGCGAGGCCATGCTCCTCCCCGATCACCCATAACTTGGGTTGCGCCAATACTCGCTTAATGAACGCGTTGTCCGCCCGAACACGCTTGTCGAGTTCCTGCCGGGAGTAAACTGTTGGATTCACTACCCGCCCAAGTCGGTTCGTTGCCTCTTCCAGGGCGGAGAAAAGATCAGCATAAGACAGGCTATCGCTCACGACCATCAGATCGATATCGCTCTTCGCCGTGTCCTGCCTCTTGGCCACGGAACCATAGACAAACGCCGCGCTGATCTGGGCCGCGAGCGGCGCCAGCGCGGCGCGCAACACGTCCACCAAGCCGGATGTCTTCAACACCAAGCCGCGCAACTCCTCAAACACCGGCGCCGCCGCATTGGCCTGATAGTGCTTCTGCTTACCCACGCGCGTGACGGTCACCAGCCCCGCCGCCTCGAGACGGGCCAACTCCCGCTGCACGGCACCCGTGCCGGAAGCGGCCAGCGCGATCACCTCGTTCGCATAAAAGCTCCGACCCGGATTCCCGAATAGCACTGCTAACACACGCTGCTGCACCTTCGTAAAAATCGCGTCGGCGAGCCCGGATGTCGGCGGTGGCAGTTTAGCTGATCGCTTTTTCATACCCATATTGGGTATATTAAACCCCAATTCGGGTATGATCAAGCAACCGTTATTGCGCCAGCTTCAGTGGCGCGCAATCGCGCGTTCCGTGCGGGCCACCCGCCCCGCTCCAGCCCTTCGCGATGGGTCGACTCGATAGACGAGCGCGCCCACAGGGTACCAATTACTGAAACTGGTTACTTATGTCGTAATTAGTCGATGCAATGGACACCTCCGCCCAATGTGTCGAAATATCAAACATTTTTCGACAAGTGTAGGCTGCCAAGAACGATGAAAAAGCACGGACCGCCGCCAATCGAAAAACAGTGGTGCCCCGTCTGCGAAAAGACGCGGCTCCCCTGCCCGGCCACTAAGGGGCGATGGATCATCATCGAGATGCGGATGTTGTTTCTGCGTGCCGGCGACAACCAAGTCATTTGCCATCTGTGCAGGCAGAAGTGGTACGACTCTCGCGCGGTAGAGCAGTCATTCACGCATAAGTTGCTTGATCCCACCTGGAAGACGGCTTACCGCAGAGCACAGGAAAAAGAAAAGGCAAAAGAAGCTCTAGACATCATCGCGAAAATACTGGCTAACCGTGTTATTGAGGATATGGAGAAAGAAAGATTAGGGAATCGCACCGCTGACTAGCCCCGCCAATCGGACAGGCCGCTGGCGTGCAGCAACTCGACTGTTGTTCCTCCTACGGGTCACGATTTTGCTGAATCGATACTCGCCGCGGGAACATCAAGCAATATCTTGAATATGAAATCCAGGACACTTTCGTGAGGCAGTGCAAAATCGCTGAACGTGTCGTCTGGCTTCCAGAAGATATTTCCAGCGCGATCCAGGTAGGCTTTGCTACGTTGAATCGGCCGCCCCGTCCATCGCGGTTTTTCGTACAAAGAAGCGACCGCAAATAGGCGGCCCTCGGATGGATTGGTCAATGCAAAAACGATTTCAAAGTCTCGACCAAGGTGGTTGAGGGCGAAACGCAAGTGTCCATCTCGGATAATGTAACACCGACGGAATCAAGCTCTTTCTTGCAGGGATCGGATGTGAGCAAGTTGTATGTCTTAACCACCCATTCGGAGAGCTTCTGGTAGTCGCGGTAGCGATGGGTCATCCTCTGTTTGAGTGAGTAATACGACATATGGGCCCCATTAAGTCATTGCAAGACTAGCCACCAAGCTCCAGCAATTATCACTAGCAGCGACCCATAGAACGCCCATACCGAAAACGACTTGAGCGCTTTGGCCTTGAACTTGCCAGACGGCCGCATCGAGTACAGATCGCTTGGCAGGAGCTTTCCGGCGTGCAACTTCGTGATAAATGCGTCGTACGAATTCCGGAAGCCGTTTTCCAGCGCCAAGTAATAGACGTCGAGGGCACCGAAAATCAAAACGGGAGGAACGGCGAGCAGTGAGAGATTCGGTCGGTCCTTATCGGCAATGACGACAAGAATCGCCGACACAAGAGTGATGCACCATGTTTTACATGACGTCGCGTTCCCCGCCATCCTGTCGATTACACCTTGAACGATCCCGAGGTGCGTTTGCACCGAAGGCGAGGTGTCGTCTAGGCGAAGGTAGTGTTCGCGCATCGACTTGCGTGATTTATCGTCTTGCACGGATCGCCTGATCTACCCAGTGCTCAATGTTGTTCTTGATGTCGTTGTAGGCATCCCAGAAGTTGGGGTCGTGGCAAGTCACATAGCGCGACAGAGGCGTTTCATCATCAAACTTGATCACATCGAACGGGTTTTGTCCTTTCGCACAGGTAGTACCGGTCTTCATGCACTTCAAATTGTGGATATAAATACCGATCACACCTCTCTCGTCATTCCATGCCTTGACTATTTCGTGGCGCACCCAGCGCCGATTCGCGGTCTCACTGCCAACCAGGACGACGATGCACTGCTTGTACTTCATGTTGTCTTCGATCCACTTCTCAATGGCGGCGTCACCCTTTCTTTTGACGGTCTCCCACTCATTGGGAGACACCGGCTCATTGCCGTCTAAGGCGCCCATGTTTCTTACTTGCTGGACCCGGAATACGTCATTGTCGAAGTGGAAGCTGTAAAAGACGGGTTTCCTAGCCATTTGACGACTCCTGCCGGTCAGCCATGCCACAGTATGATCCGTCGGAATACCCGCGATTGTAACAGTGCTTAAGGAGAAGCGAAGCGGGGGGGTGCCCAAGGGGCGCCGAAGGGCGGCCTAAGCCTGGACGTTCAAAAGTAAATAAGTTGCGGTTTATTTTTGGCCAAGGGCCCCTACGCACGACCGCAAAGTAGCGGCAGGCATCAACGACATTTGGAGCCCCTGTGAGTTTCTTGGTGTATCCCCTGCGTGTTCACTTTCCCGCTGTCTCGACGAAACCGGTTCTCAGGCTTTCTAGCAACTGAAGGGCCCGTTCTTCTCCTGCTCCCGCCAAATGTTCACCCACCTCTCGCACCAACTTGGAGTCGGTTCCTTGCTTGAGCTCCCTGTGGAGCAGATTGAGAACGTATGACCGAGTATCCTCGGCCGCGAGGTTGGCTATCTTGCGACCGAGCACCCGGCTCGCCGCCACGTCTACATCGAACCCTGATGTTTCGACGATCGAGAAATATTCGTCAAACAGCACCTGCTCGGTGAGGATCGCGCTGAAGTGGCGCAGCACATAGGCCAGATCCGCAGCATCCTTCTTGGGCTGCGTATGATGCCGCTCGCTCCAGGCCACGAGCTTGAGTAACGCGAGCCCAACGGGGCTGACCACCGGCACGCTCAGACCATCGAGAGACACCACGACTGCCTCGGCATAAGCTTCGCGGAACCCGATCACGCTCATCGCAAAATCGTTCTCCGGCGGCCAGCGAATTGTCCGGTCGCGGGCTTCGATATCGCCGAACGGCACTAGGTCCAGCAGGCCATCATCGCGAAACCTGAGCCGCTGCCGCTGTTTCGGGTCTGGCTGGAAGCGTTTGTCCTGGCTTATTCGCTCGACCAGGGCTCGGTACTGCTCCCAATTCGCGACCATCACTCCAAGGTCAACATCCTGCGTTGCACGTCCGTGGGGTAAGCCATACACCCCCTCAAGGAGCATCACCCGCCCAGCAGCGCCGGTCACCATCCATGCTATGTGTAACTCACCGGCCGTCTTGGCAACGGCCCGAAGCAGCGCAAGCGTGCGCTCGTCGACGTAAGGCTTAGGCTTTGGCAAGAAACCGCTCCCGGATGATTTGAGCAGTTTCGATGTTGCGCGCGTCGGCTGTTGCGACGAGGTCGGCGTAGATCAACAGCGGCGGAGCGAGTGGATAACGCTTGTCAGTGCGGGGCAGGTCGAAGTGCCAGAACTTTTGCAGTAGCTCGAGGTTTCCATGTTCATCCTTGGCCGGTTGGGTCCGACGGGCCAGGGTCGCGAAGTGTGTGTCGCCATAGATGGTTATGACCTCGGGACGAAGGTGCTTTGTCAGGATACCGGCCGCGGGTTCGCCGCCCAACCACATATCCAACTCTGCAAGATCTTCTGTTTTCCACCAATCGGCATTCGCGACCCGGAAGCGTCGCGGCTTAAGTTTTGGTCGCAGTTCCCGGGCATATGCTTCGACCCATTTGTCGATCAGACCTTCCCGATCCTCGAGCACACGTCCGTGCGCCTTCGTTTCGCGGATATGCCCAAGTCTTCGCAGATCGTCAAAGACCCAGCCTACGGTACCGAGAGCGACACCAGCCGCCCGTGCAATGTCTCGATATGGGGCATCAATCAAATCCGGTCGGCACAGAAGCGCGAAGAGCACCTTTAGGCCCGTCGGGCGCAACGCGCGCAGACGCTTCTCCCTTGGTGTCAGTGCCTGCAGCTTTCGGCCCGTAACGAAGATGAGCAGATTGGGCAGCCGGATGTAGGCGTTTCCGGCTGTGTCCATGAATGGCACGTCGAGGGCCTTCAGCCGCTCCGCCATGGGTGGGGTGACGTACGGAGCTACCAGCACACCGGGCTTCTTGAACCGTGCCAGCTGGGCGGCGGCCTGGCCCAGGGTGGCCGGGGTCAGCGTCCGTTTGACTTCTACAATGAGCGTCTTCCCGTCGGGCAGTTTAAGAACCGCATCCGCCACCCCTTCCGGCAGACGGACGTGTACCTTTACCGCGGCCGCCGGCATCGCGGTCACTGCCTCGAAGGCCTTGAGGGCATCGCGGAGAATGGCCGCTGCGGCGCCCTTAAGCGGCGGGGTCTGGGCTCGCTCGTTCACGGGGTGTGCCGGTTTGTTCACTGATTTGTAGTGTACACAAATTGTGAACATACGCAATTCGTGAACATCCAGATCCTGGGAAAAAGCATGGCAAGGCCAAAAGCCCAGCGGGAGGGGCCTACCTTTACGCCCTTCTCACCGCTCAGGAGCTTCCTATCACCCTCGAAGCGCCCTTACCGCCGCCATCACCGCTTATGCCGAATCCGTGTCACTTTCGGCAAGCCAAAAGTCGGCGGGGTCCCTACGCAGCGGGTCCAGTCGGTCGGCGTATTCGCTGGTCCAGGTCAACCACCGTTCGAGGTGGCTGCCAGGCCCAATGGCACCGTGGCGTTCGATCGCAGTGCGCCGCACCGCCTCGACGTAGTCCCGGACCTGCTGGCTCTTTTGCCAAGCCGCGAGTTGAATCTCAAGCGCCTGCGCCCGGGCTTCTTCGAGGCGGCGTTGTCGCACCGCTTCGCGCCGGCGCTGTTCCTTCGCCGGCAAGAAGGTGGTGCTGCTGGCGTCGCCACCACAGCTTCTTCCAGCGTCTTCAGCTCACCTTCCAGCCCGGCTTGACCTTACTCAAGATACCGTTCACTCGATCGACGACGTCCTGCTCGACCTTACCCGCTTCCCCTAACTCGACTGTCACCTTGATGCGCAATGGATGTCCCGCCGTCGCCTGTCGCAGCGCATCGACCTGGTCGGCCAGATCCTGGACCTCGTGGGTCGCTAGCTCGGCGGTGGCCACTTTGGCACCGTAAGCTCCGCCTGTGGTCTCCTTGGCTTTATCCTTGACCAATCGAACCTTGATGGCACTGGCGCCACCGAGGTCACACGGCCAGGGACTGGATTCCAGCGTCCGCTCGAACAAGCCCAGGCGGAATCCATCGTCCAGCGCCTGACGGACCGGCACCCAAGGGAGCGGCTTGCCTGCCTTAGCTGAAAGCGCCGCGTGCAACAAATGTGCGGTGGTGTACTCACCGCTCCACGCCTCGCCAAGCTCCGCGGGGATGAGATCGGTAGCGGGGATCGGTGTGGGCGGCGGGTATAGGATGGCATGCTCGTTTACGAACCCAGCCGGTACGTCTTCGCCCAGAACACTGATCGTCCCGTTAACCAGCCAGATGCGTCCGCTCTTGATGGCCTGCGCGACTGCCGTCTTGATCGCCCCTTCTTCGGCAGCCGGGATGAGCAGGTTTTCCGTATAGCCTCCTTTGTCGATGGCCACAAAGTGCTTACCAGAGAAGTACGATCCCACGTCGGCGAGGGTGATCGATTCCTTGCCCCACAGCCCCGGCAAAACTCCGGGAGGCAGGAGTGCAGGATCGAGCTCGGTCAGTAGCGCGGCATCAGACAAGACGACTTCCAGGCTCGGGTCGCTCAGGGCAGCCTCGTCGGGCCGACACTTCCAGAAGGTCCGGATCGACTTGTCCGCACGTGTGACACGCAGAACGAAATCACCGGTCTCGCAGCCTTGGAGCAGGGTTTCCAAAATCGCGGTGCGGTTGAGCATCTTCGGCAGCCTTGCCGTCGCAGCGAAGGCACCAACTAGGTCTTTCACGAAGCGCGCTTTCTCGCCTTCCGCCCACAGGTCATACGGCCCGCCCGGCAGCAGTGCCTCGGCATTGACTGCGGTGCTCTCGATCCGCAACCGCTTATCGGCCACGATCTTGCTGAACAACGGGTCGTTGTCGACGTTGATGCGGTAGGCGGAGATGTCGTTGGAATCATTCACCGTGACCGCAATGCAATACGCGATCACGATCTGCGAGACCATCTCGCCACGCGCTGCACGAAGATTGGTTTCAAGCCTGGCCTGCGCGGCCGTGTCCACGTCGTCCCGTTCCTTGAGCATCTCGCGCACCTTCTCCCAACCCAGGAGGTCGCGCACCTTCTCGCGGGCGACTTCGATACCCTCCTTCGACGGCACGGCGAGTACCACCGCGTTCCGGTTCAAGGCGCGTGGTTTCTCGGGGCCCGTCGTCTCATCAACGAACCGCTTGGCCTCGGGGCTCGGCCTGCCGCCCTCGGAGGCCGCCTTAGGTCCGAGCACGGCATAGTGGAACTCGCCGTCATCCTCGACCTCTGACGGCCGCGACGGCAGCATATGCACCTTTACGCCAGCGCCGCGCGCGCCCTCGACAAGCTTCGACGCGCCACGGATCTCCTTCTCCAGCACTTCGTCCAATACCGTCGGGCTGATGTGAGTGCGTGCATCATGGTGCATCTGCTTGAGGTTCGGTTTCGATCCCAGCCGCCACAGTTTCGGTAACCCATCCTCCCGATCATCAATAAAGGTGTCGTCGAGGTACCAGGAAGTATCAGCCCAACGAAGTAGCCCTTTCTCCAGTTCGATGCGATCTGGCGCCCCGCCACCGATAAGAAGTTTCAGCTCGCGCGTTACAGCCCGTTGACCGATCGGCTGGGAGTGCAGGAAGGTTGCCACCACCGCCTGCTCAACCTCGCGACCGTTCAGGCTGGCGAGACCTTCCTGGGCCTTTTTGGCAAGCCCAAATTCAGCCTGCAAGATTGCGGGCCAGTTTTGTCTCCGCCCTTCATACTGTTCCAGTTGGGCAGTATTGGCGAGCTCTATGGCGGCGGCGCTTAATCCATCACCATTATCTGGAGCCAGAAACACTTGCGCGCCGACAATCGGTTGCTTGTCCCACTTCTCGGCATCGCGGAGGGCCGTCGCCATGGTTTTCAGTATCCCGCGCGTCTGCTGGAACCCCTCTAGTCCCGTCCACTTTCCGTAGAACACATCGATCAGATCGGGATGGAAGGGGTAGGCATCGCGATAACGCTTTTCCTCCTGGGCGCGGTGCTTCTTGGTGTACTCGTCGATCATTTCGATGCTGTTGAGCGCGGCCATCACCTGCTGCGGCCACTGGCTTTGGTCCGTGTAGCTTTCAAGCTCGAACAACCGGCGGCGCAGAATCTCCGGCACGTCATGACTTTCCACCGGCTGGATGCCTTCGTCGGCCACGCGCTTGAACTCGTCGTAGAGCTCCTTGCTGATGCGCTTACCCAGCTCGTCCATCTTCTTGGTCTCGGAGGCGAGCAGGGACGCCACCAGGCAGCATTGCGGCACCTTGGCGACCGCCTGAGTGAGGCTGTGCAGAAAATCGGCCATACGCCCAACCCATTTCGGGTCCTGATCCGCCATGGTGCGCACGAACCACAGCACCTCATCGAACAGGATCAGCACCGAGGGCTGTTCCTTGCGAGCGAGGCCGAGCAGTTTTTCCATCACGTTGGTGGCCGGTGGGGTCGGACGCTCCGTTCCATCTTCCTTCAGCAGCTTTAGTCCAGCCTCGCCCGCCAGCTGCCAGGCAAGCACGCTCCATGGCATTTTGAGGGCGCGGAGTTGCCCATCAGGCGCCTTGGCCTCGCAACCCATCTCGGCATCGAGCCGGTCGAACACCACCGCTGTCACCCGCGCTTTAGGGAAGCCGCCTTCCAGGGCGCAATGCGCCTTGAACTGCTGCACAGCGGGGATATCGGGAAGCCGCTCGGGCTCCTGTGTGAGATGGACGAGCGTAATCAGCGAGTGCGTCTTGCCGCCGCCGAAGGTCATATGGAGCTGGCGCACCGCCTTCTCCGACTTGCCTGCGAGGCGCCGTGTAACATCGCGGGCAAGATCGCGCAAGCGGACGGTGGCATAAGTGAGGGCGAAGAACTGCTTGGGGTCGTGATAAACCCCGGGATTGCGCCCGAGCATCACATCATACAGGTCGGCGGCGAAGGCCTTGAGTGACAGCTCTGCACTCTTGACGTCGGCGCGCAGCCGAACGACTTCATGCCAGGGTTTTACGGTTGTTTTGGCCATTAATCGAACTCCTGTGATCTTCTATTCCAGCGTCAGTGCACCCTGCGCTGTGCTACCCATCGCCCTCAAATGGTTAGCGAGTCGCTCTAGGATTGAGCACTCGTCGCCTTGCCCCTCGTCGCGGCTCGTCTCGATCAATGCCTGGATAAGCTGCGCGAAGATATGGCTGCGGCGCAAACCTCTGCGGTCAAGATAGTCGTTCACCTTGGCCACGTCGCCTGCCTTCCAGAGTTGCATGAGCTTGTGAACTTGATCGATAAGAGGGGCTGGGCGACTCCCTGCCCCATCCTCGCCCAGTGCCCGGTGGCGGCGCGCGGACCAGGGCTTGAGCTTGAACTTCCCACCACCGCCCGAAGTCTCAGCTTCCGCTTCCTCTCCCTCCTCGACCGCTTCGATGTCTTCCACTCCTGGCTCAGACCGGCCGCCCCGGGCCAGCAGGTCATACTGATCAATAAGCTCGCGTTCCGACAGGCCACACGAAATCATATAGAGGATGCACGGGCCCGCCGGCGCCTCCCCGAGGCCGAAGTCGTTACGGTGCAGTAGATAATAGGTAGTCACATCATCGAGCGGGTGGTCACCCGGCACCGGTTCGCCCTGCCCGTGGGTCAGCACCCGCCCGACCACGAAGTCCACGACGATGCGGCGGACGTGGCGCAGGAACTCATCCACCCCCATCAGCGCCCCCGGCTCGGAAGCTTTCTTCACCGCCGGATACCGGCTGTAGGCCTCAAGCGCCGGGCCGGTAGCCGCCCAGACAAAGTCCGGACCGCGAATTCCTGCATCCCAGAAATCACGCAACTGCGTGACGATGTTAGCCTCCATCTCCTTGATGACTTGGGCATCCCAGCCGGCCCGGGCCCTAGGATCGCGTTTTTTGCAGACCAACCAGACGGAGGATGCCAATGCCGCCGAACTCTGGGCGCGCATGCGTGCCACCTGTTCTGTTTGGATCGGCCACGAACCGTCGACCACGAAGCCCGCCTTGATGATCGCCGAAACCAGGGTCTCCCAGGCATCGGGCTGCTTGTGGGCGAAGACGATAACGAGGCGTCCCTCGGGTTTGAGGGCAGCGTGACAAGCTCGGAATGCGCGCGCCATGCCCGCTTCGTAATTGCGCTTGGACGCTTCCTTGTTACCACCAAAGCGAGAAGCGTCGTCGATGAGTTCTCCGTCGTCGGCCTGGGCGCGCCATTTCGGTCCCAACTGGTCAGCGAACGCTCTCTCGTAGGCATCCGATAGCCCGGTGAGTAGACGCCGATCCCAGACGTAGAAATAGTCCATCAAGTCCGAGTATGGGATGGCGTCGTAGTACGGTGGATCTGTCACGATCACATCGAAGGCGCCGGGGTCGGGGCACGTGATGGCACTTTGGTTAAGCGCACATGGTACAGATGCCGCTGTATTGGTCGCGCGCTGGATAGTCTCCAACGACTCTGCAATCGCATCCAGGCACATCCACCATCCACCGCGCACGTCATTAATAGGCGCAGACTCACTGAAGTCCCAATTCATCGGCAGCGCAAAACGCACGAAGGTATGTCCGATCGCCTCCACGCTCGTGATCCAAGCAAGAATGCTGGAATTGAAGTCGAGCATGCGATCGAAGCCGCATTGCAGGTAGGCAATGAGCGCTTCTCGCCAGGCCGCATCATAGGAAGTCAGCCGCTGCGGGACGGCGCGAACGGCCTTGACGAAGCATCCAAGCGCCAGCAACTGCCGCGGCGCGAATAGCTTGTGCCACTGGTCGAGGCCGTAGAGCGGTACTCGAAAGCCGAGCGCATCTGCTCCCGCTAGCGGCTCCGTCGGCAGACCATGAGGAATCTCGGCGAACACCCTGTCTAGTTCGGCCTCAGCGCCACGTGCCATCTCGATCTCGTGCCTGGTGGGCAGGCGATACTCCTTGCCTTTGAGGCCATCGACCACTACCGCCGTCATCACCGCGCCCAGGCGCCCGGCGCGGCCTTCCATGCGCAGATCCTCCATAGTCATGATGGTGCCGCAGCAGGGGCAGGCAACACCTGCTCGACTCATGGTGCCTGCGCCGAGTTTCTTGTCATGTTCCCGCTTTTGCGCGGCGTTACCGCCTTTGACCTGGACGTCCGGGTCGATGCCGAACACGACGCCGGATTTGTCTTCGAGGGGACGCATGGTCAGCAGCGCGCGCTTGTTGTCTCTCTTGGCGAGCCAGCGGGTTTTCAGGAGCGGTACCGTGGCACGGCAGGCCTTGCAGCGGACTGTCCGCGCCCAGAGGTAGGCGACGGTGGGTTTGGCCACCCAGCGCGGATTCTTGGGGTTGGCGAGATAATCCTCATCGTATCCCGCATTCAGTAGACCCACCTGTAGTTCACCGCTTTCGTTTGTGGGGACGGGCTTCAAGGTGT
The DNA here is from genome assembly GCF_002355415.1 of Sulfurifustis variabilis. Lineage (GTDB taxonomy): Bacteria > Pseudomonadota > Gammaproteobacteria > Acidiferrobacterales > Sulfurifustaceae > Sulfurifustis > Sulfurifustis variabilis. The sequence goes on from NZ_AP014936.1 coordinate 3,054,348, forward strand.
CGCCTGAGTCCAGCGGCACTCGGCGGTAAGGCTTCAAAGTGCAGTACTCGGCGTATGCCGGATAGAACCGCGCGAGACTCTTCCGCGCCTCCTTGAGCACCCAACGCCCCCAGGCGCGCACGTGCCAAGCGAGGTCCACCTCCAGCAACCCGTCGGCGAGGTCGGGATGACTCAGCAGATCGAAGTTTTCGCCCTGCTCGATGCCATCAGCCCCAGCCTCTTTCTCCGTGGACGAGACAAGCTGCCGAAGATAGCGCCTGATCTCGGCGGGCTTGAGGCCCTTGGCCTTGAAGTACGCCGCCATGAGCTCGAAGTCTTGCAGCGCAAAGTCCGGGAGCTTCCTCTTCTGCCCGGCGAGCTTCTGCGGATACTCCAGAGTGCACTTGAGGATGAACCAGGCCACGGGGTTAATGTCCACCGCCGTCACCTCGCAGCCCAGGCGCATGGCCTCCAGCGGAATGGCGCCACCGCCGGCAAACGGGTCCAGCACTTTCGGTGCGCGACCGCCATAGGTCTTGCGAATCTCGTCCCGGAACCAATCCAGGTCCGGGCCCGACTCGTTGCCCCAGTGCAGGATGCCGCCTTCGGTCTCCCAGGACTCGATCTCCTCGGTGCGGCCATTGGGCATCTTTTTCTTTTTGAGGGTCTTCTTGAGCGTTCCGCCCAGGCGCTTGAGGACTTCATCGCGCTTCTCCTTGTCACCCGGGTCCGGTAGCAGGGTCGCGATAAGCGCGGCGCGGCTGGCCGCGAGCGGGCGGCGTGCCGGCCAGATGTGCAAGGTAGAGATATGCCCATGGCGCACGTTTTTCTCATGCACCGAGTCAATGGACGCCTGCTTCAAGGGGAAGGCGACTTCGATGAGACGTTTGTCGTTCATTAATTTTCCCTCTTGAGAGCAGCGCCGAAACCGAGAAAATCTCGGCTGATGCGGTGCAGAGTTACTTCACCGCGGGTTTCTCTGCCGCGACCGGTAAAGTAGTCCCCGCTCAAGCGCAAACCATCTGTACCCTCGGCAATAGCCATCGTGCAGACACCGCGATGCGTTTGCATCGTCTGCGCGGCAAGATTTCTGGGCTCACACACGTACTCGTACTTCAAACCGATGTCGCCCGGCTGCTCTTCATACAGCGCAGCCATGGTTGTGCGTGAACGCGACTGCTCCGTTTCGAGCTCGATCGCCATCCGCGTCCATCTCTGGCGGACTCGCATCACACAGGGCACCCGTGCGCCCCCGTTGTGCGACGAGGTGATCTCCCCCGCCCAGGTACCATTGAGGTTCTTCAGAGTCGATAGCCAGCGCCAGCCCCAACGCTCGTACAGGAAGATCAACGCAGCGTAGATCGCGCCCGCAGAGAGCGCGGCGGCATCCACATGCCCGGCCATAGGTGGAAGCACGACCATCGCACGTAGGGCACTGGCCGCGCCAATGGCTAGCGCGCCGAAGGCGAAATACACCTTGGGCCCACGGAAGAAGTTGTCAGATGCGTACCCGTGCATACTGCTGCCCCCACTGGTTCCACATCTGGATCAACGCGCCGATGAAGGCGCGCGCGTTCTGTGTCGTCCAGCGGCCTGGATCGAACAACCGCTGGATGCCGTTCTGGCAGACGAAGTTCCTCATGTCCGCAGCGTTCAGCCAGTTCACGACATTGACGAAGGTGTCGCGGCAGCTTTGGCCGAATTGCTGGTCGGGCACGTTGTAGAGCAGGCATTCGATGGCATGAGACGATGCCATGCCGCTCTGGATCAGCCCGTTGTCCTCCATCCAGCCACGAGCGTTCTTGAAGATGCGGACGGTCGGCTTATACCAGTCGTTCGTCCTGCCGTGCTTGGCCACGCCGTTTTCGTAGGACTGCCTCGGGAAACTGGTGACGGCGTAGTTGCGCTGCACATCCGACAGCCAGATACCCTCGATGTACGTGGCATCCCCCAGCAAGGTCTGCAGCGGACGATAAAGCCGGTACTCCAGACAGGGCACGACATCGGCGGGGATGTTGTTGGCCGTTCTCGGAATCTTGATGCTCTTCCCGCCCTCGGTGATGTGGTGATTCGGGAAGGCACGCCGGATGGCGCCGGAGACGTCGCGACGGAAATCAGTCAGCGTATACGTCGCGTCTCGGTGCCCTGCCTTGACCTTACCCTTGGTGAACTCGTCGAGCTGGCTGTAGTCCGGCTGGAAGATGTCTTTGAGCTTGACCACCACATCCACATCGCTGTCACCCCGGATGTTGGTGCTGTTGCGGTACGAGCCCTGAAGAAACACATCGAAATTCTGACTGGACAGCGCGACATCGGCCAGCAGCGCGGTTCGGATGCGCTCGTAGATTGCTGAAGCGGATGCCGTAGCACCTTGACGTGACCACGTGTCCAGCTGATTTTCCGGGATACCCATGCTTGCTCCTCACTCCGACGCGCTGCGCACAATTTCGCTGTAGCCGATCACCACGCTGCCGCGGGATTTGGCGATCAGCTTGCCAAAGGGGTCTTGCACCTTGAATAGCCGAGGCTGCGCGGAACCACAGTCGAAAACAACGTAAAGCCAGTATCGGTTCCGCAGGTTGCAGGCACGCGCCCACTCGTTCTCGGTAAGCTCGATCTCTCCGGTCCCGACCCGCCCCTTGACCTCGATGCCGCGCTCATCATTCGACCGCTTCGAAAGGAGATCGAAGCCCGGATAGTCGGAGAGTCCGGCCAGTCGCGCCTTCTCCGGGGTGGACACATCCCGGACATCGGCGCCTTGGGCCGCATCATGGGCGATCGCCACCTCCATCGCGATGCGTTCGACCGCCGTGTCGCGCGCCTTGATGTCCTCCAGGTCCTGGGAAGGCTGAACGAGCGCCGTGGCGATAATTTCTACTTTGCCCGCCTGGATCAGCTGGGCCTCCCGGCGAGCCTGCTGAATCGCCACGGCCCGGCGCTCGGTGACGGTCTTTTGCTGCTCCTTGATGCGTTCCAGCTCGACTTGGGCCGCGCGGTTGCCCTCGCGTGCCTTCTCCGTGTAGCGCTTGCGGGCGGCGGCAAGCTCCGACTCCTGGTAGTCATAGGCCCGAACAAGGTGGTCTTCGGTCTCAACGAGACGCTCCCGCGCGGCGAGTTGTTGCAGCTCGGCGAGCTTGCCGAGCAGCTCGGTACTGATGTGCTGTTCGGCCGCGAGGCGCCAGGTCTCGCTACTCGCGAGGAACACCACGCTGGAAGGCGCAGCCTTGGCAGTCGGCTTCAGGAGCAAGAGTTGCTCCACAGGCGCCTCCAGCATACGGCCATCGGCATACTGCTTGAGCCCGACAAGTCGCTGCTCGATAACATCCTCGGTGTGAAAGGCGGGGAAACCCGGATCGACCGCGCGCACGACAGTGACTCGGGCGACATGGAAGAGATAAGGCGCGGTGCCCGAAGCGTCCGTGAAAATCGCACCCCGCTTACCAGCATTCCGACTCTGCTCGATGGCGAGAGCAGACAGGCGTTCAAATACCGGTTCGCCGGGATGGAGGAAGATGGCATCCCGCGAGTCTGGGGGACGGTAGACCGTAAAACGATTGCGGGCCGATTCCGGATAGGCTTCGAGCAGGGAAATCAAGCTCTCCAGCACGCCACGCCGCCGCGGCCGCAGGAAGAACTGCCCGTCGAGGTTACCCACCAGATCAACTCCGATCAGCGGCGCAGCGTGCTCGAGATAGCGACGCACATAACCGGGAAGGAGCCGGCGCATCTCTTCGATGGCAAGCGCTTCCTGTAGTTGCGGCAAGGCGGCCTTCACCTCGCCACCTTTGCCGTAGATGCGCTCCTCTCTCGCCTCGAGCGCGCGGATTTGCTCGGCGGTGAGTTCGCCAGCAATCTCCAAGGCTTTACGGTCCGCCTCATCGTCGGATTCGACGGCACGCTGGATGTATTCGGTCAGGGAGATCCCCTCGAAAATGCGGCCAACGACATCGAAGACCTTGTCCGAGCCAAGCTGCTTGCGGATTTCTTCCAGCTTATCGAGCAGCGTCTTAATTACCCGGCCCTCGCGGGTCTTGCCGGCCACGAGGTTGATGATGGCGACTTTGTCGCGCTTCTGGCCATACCGATGGATACGACCCATCCGCTGCTCGAGGCGTGCAGGGTTCCACGGGACGTCGTAGTTGATAAGGATCCAGCAGAACTGGAGGTTGATGCCCTCGGCTGCGGCGTCGGTGCCGACGAAGAAGCGAGCACCGCCGCGCTCTCCATTGTGAGGTCGGCGGAACTGTTCTACCTGGGCGTCGCGCTGCTCGAAGTTGAGGCCGCCGTGGATGAAGGCAACCTGCCCGGCATAGCCCATACCTTCCAGGCGACGCATCAGGAACTCAAGGGTGTCCTTGTGCTCGGTATAGATGATGACTTTGTGGTCGCGATACTCGGCGGCACGGAGTAGAGCGCTCATCCGGTCGAACTTGGATTCGCGACCGCTGGCATGTACCGCCTCGGCAAGCCCGATCAGTTCCAGTACCTTTTGCCTCTCGGCGAGCAGCTCGGCCAGGCTCGTGGCGACGAAGGCACCCAAGGCTTCGGCCTCGGTTTCCTCGTGTTCCTCCGCGCCGTCCGTGACAGATTCCTCATCGGCCGTCTTTGCCGCCAACACGTCCATCAGCCTGCCTTCGCGCATCTTCCTGTCGATCCGCTGTTGCTGGGCGCGCAGCTCCTCTTCCGGAATCCGTCCGGACTGAATGTCATCGATGAGCCTGTCCAGCTTGTCGAGACGGTTACGGAAAGAGCAGAGCAAGGCCCAAGTGCTGCTGGCCAGCCGCCGCTGGAAGACGGTCATTGCGAAGCGTGCCGCTTGGCGGTTCAGCAGACGCGCTTGGTTGTAGTAATGACGGATATAAGCCGTGGTCTGATCGTAGAGAGCCTGCTCGCTGACGTCGCCTTGCGTGAGCTCGTAGCTCACCGTGTTGCACAGACGCTCGGGATAAAGCGGCCGGCCGCGCAAGTCGACCATTTCTTCCTTGACGCGCCGGATGAAGTACCGGCTGCGAGACTCGCGCGGGAAGCGGGCAAACGCGGTTTCGGTGCTGAACAGCTCCGGCTCAAGGAGTCGCCACAGGCAGTAGTACGGGAAATCCTTACCCATGTGCGGTGTGGCCGTCAGCAGGAGCAGGTGGTGTGCCGCCCAAGGCATTTTCCAATCGTCAGGTAGCTCCCGGACACCGGCGATGGCTTCGGCGAGACGATAGCGGTCGGTGGGACGGAATGTGCCGTCGGGGTCACGGTTAGCCGACAGCTTGTGGGCCTCATCAAAGACCACCAAGTCGTAAGGCACGACGGTCGGATCGCGCAGGTTGTTAAAAAGGCGTGCGCTGCGCAGGCTGTCCACGCTCACTACGATCAGGTCGCTTTGGGGTCCGACAAAGGGATTGCGCTCTCTGGCATCGCTACCTACGACGATGTTGAACTGGAGCTGGAACAGGTTGCGCAGCTCCCGGTACCAGTTCCCCACTAGACCCGCGGGCGCCACAACCAAGACCCGGCGGATGGTTCGGCGCGTAAGGCTTTCGCGCACATATAGACCCGTCATGATGGTCTTACCGGCACCGGCATCATCTGCCAGCAGGAACCGTAAACGGGTTTGGCACAACATCCGCTCGTAGACGGCGATACGCTGGTGTGGCAGCGGATCGATCTCGCTGATCTCGGCGGCGAACGCGGGATTGAAGAGGTGCCCATAGGACAGCCGCTCCCCCTCCACGAGTACCCGAAGCGCGTTGGCGTCGCCCAGGAAGTCGAGCCGATTCTCTTCAATCGTCGCACTTGCCGGCACGGGTGCACCTGCCGCCGCCATCGTGGGGACCTCGCCACGACGAGCAAGCGCCTGCAGCTTCGAGAGCGCCATCGCCGATGGTTTGAACTGGCCGTTTTCCCAGCGGTTGAGCGTGACAAAGGAGACTCCCAGCAGTTCGGCAAACTGCTGCTGGGTGAGGCCCATTGACTTGCGCAGCTCTCGAATTTGTTCTGCCTTCATATTGGTCGCGTGCTCTTGAACATGATCTATATCACATGTTAAATTCGCCATCAAGACACGGATTGTCAGAGTCGGGTCGCGAAACTTGCAATGAGATAGCAATGCGCAGCGAGCTCTTCTGGAATGAGCCTTATCGCTTTGTGTCAACCCGGCCCATCGATCCCCTCGGGTTTGATGCGTTACGTGAAGCCATGGCGAACGTGCTTGCACCGTTCCTCACCGGCGCCACTCGTCATGCCGAGCACTACGTGGCGGTGGTCGTAGGCCTTCGCTGGGCCAAAAGCCGCGCGACGCGGTCGATCGATCGGGACATCTGGCCGTTGTTCGCCGCGTTCGAGCGGGGCCTCAAACAGTACTGGCACCGCCATCCTGGCAACCGCTCGGCCCGCCGTCGGTATTTGGGCAAGCGCCGCATCGCAGACATCTGCAATGGAAAGCGTCCGGACATCCAGGCACCTATCCTCCAGGATCAACGCGGTGTGGGGCTGCTGGGTAACTACGTCGAGTCTGTGCGTGCGATCGGGCTCGTAAGGCCCGGCGAACTCGTCATCGGCGAAAAGGCCGTGACGCAGCTTCTTGGCGATCCCCGATTTGAGTGGGACGGTGCCAGCCCAGGGAGCTGGCAAAAACTGGACTACATCTTCTCGTCCGTTGACGTGCGTAGCGCCTGGCCGAAACTCGGGCGCCGGCTGTTCGACAAGGGCGAGGCGAGCGAGGGGCGGATAAGGATGTATAGCTCTGCCCAGGCGGTGCGGCGCCATCCGACCCTGGACTGGCTGCGGCTCGCTGGCGGCCGTGAATTACTCGAACCCCAGCGACGTATCGCGGCAGCAACCGGCGCGACGGCCGAACTCGAGGAACGGTTGCGCGGGCTGTTCAGTGACCTCCTGGCGGGTCTCGTACCGCGGCTTGCCGATGCAACGGTGCGGCGGCTTGCCAATATGGGGCGACAGCTCGTGAAGCTCGAAGTGATCGATACCGTGTGGCCCGGCCAGCCAGTGCTCGCCAAGGCCATCCGCGCTCAGATCGAGAGGGTCGCCAGTGGGCGACTGTCCGCCGAGACGTTGCTGGACTGGCACCACGAGATCATGGGTGCGCGCGGAACGGAACGATGGTTACAGGAGCTCGGCGAGCGATCTGCGCTGCAGCTGCCCAAGGAGCGTGGCGACCCCGACTTTCGTTTGACGAACCTGCGAACCCTTTTGCAGGAGACGCGATGGGCGGGGTGAAGGTCGAGATCCAGCCGGTTGCGGCGGTCGAGCGAGTGCTCGACGCGGCTAGGCGCGCGGGCCTCGATCGGCTCGAGGCGCTTCTGGCGTGCACCTTCACCTTCGACCGTAGCTATTTTGAGCAGCTGCTCGACGCGCTGGCCGAGTGTCACCCCGAAGGCGGCGATCGCCTGCGAGAGATCCCGGTCGATGTGGTCTGCGATCACCGTCACTACCGCGGCCACACGGTGACCTACAACGTGCACTGCTGGACAGGAGACAACCTGTTCCATCCGAAATTGCTCCTCCTGTTATTCGACGATCACGTCGTATGGATCGAGGGTTCGCTTAACCTGACGCGCGCGGGCTATACGGTCAACCGGGAGCTCGTCACCTTTCACGATAACAAGCGGTGCAAACTACCACACGGTGTCCGCGAGCTGGTGCGGAATCTGGCCAGCCAGGGGGTCGACGCCGCGAGGCGGGTATTTAAAGCAGCGAGCGGTGCGCGGACAGACGTCCGGAACCGGAGCGTCACAAGCCTGGACTCCGCCCTCCTGGATGGACTCCTCGGTCGTGTGAAACACGCGCATAGCGTCTACGTCGTGACACCGTTCCTCGATCATCGCGATCAGGCCGGACCTGCGATCGAGACCGCAGCCTTGAAGGTGCTGGCGGAGCGGTATCCGGGCGCAGCGTTCCGCATATTTCTGCCAGAGGTCACACGCACGGACGGTAGACCCGCACTCCAGGCGAGCAAGGCGCTATTCACGCAAGCCTTCGGCCCTCGGGTGCGCGAGGACCGGTTGGCCTTTTGTGGCGTCCCGTCGGACCAGCACCCGTTGCACGCCAAGCTACTGGCCGTCCGGCATGGCAGACAGGGCGCGCGCGCGACTGTCTTGACGGGTTCACCGAACTTGACGGAGAGAGCCCTTCTCAAGAAGGGTGCCCGTGCCAACGTCGAACTCGCCCGTGAGTTCGCTGTGCGCTGGAAAGAGGTCGATGGGCTGCTTCGGCCGCTCGGTCGGCGATTCAAGCCTTTATCAGAGTGCGCCTTTGAACCGCCACAGTCGATCACGACAGCTGGATGGCATGCTCTCAAATCGGCCACTTATCATCCGTTTCGTCGCGAACTCGAGCTCGAGTGGCGGACCCCCGAGTACGCGCAACTCACCTGGTTGTTCTATGCCGGAAAGAAGCTCGCCGTACCGGCCGAGGGGAACGTGAAGGGGTTCGTGATTCGTAATGCTGATCTCCGGCTCGAGACCGTCAGTCGTATGAACGCCACTCGCCGAAGCTGGTGCCCGATCGTGATCCCTATCGAGTCGCGGCTTGCGCTGGCCGAACTTCCGGAGCAAGGAGAACCCCCGCCAGAATGGTGGCTCGCGCAGCTCGGGGCTTTGCCGACGGCACGCGCCGTACGCAATGGCGAGACGAACAGTGGCACTGCTAGGAGTCCGGACGGTCAGGCTTCGTTCCTACTGAGTCAACGAGTGCGCGACTTGGCCGACCGCATGCGTTACGCAATCGCGGTCATCACCGACAGCGGTGCCGGCAGAGCGGCGCGCGCGACCGGACACCTGGATCTGCTGGAGAAGATATTTGACGTCCACGACTCGGCAGCTGCGTCCGATCCCACTGAGCGGACGTGGCGGCTGTGGGTCCGCCTCGAGGTCGTGCAAGCACTGATACAGGCGACCACCGGGCGAAACGGGGGAGGGCGCAAGGCCCGCAATCTCAGGGACGACCTCAGACGACGGTTGTCGGCCGTGGACCTGCCGCAAGAACCACTCGAACACTGGCGGTCGCTGACGGAAACCTTGTCATGAAGCAAGTACCGTTCGACGAAATCGATCTTGCGCGCTTTGCTGAGCAGTATTCGCCCGAACAGCGCGGCGAGCTGCGTGCTCAGAATGGCCGAGCCCGGGGCCTTTGGAGCCGCCTGCACCGCGAAGACGTGCCGGGCGTGATCCTGGGCGATGAGGTCGGCAAGGGAAAGACCTACATCGCCCTCGCTCTCGCCTTCGCTACGCTCACTTCCACACGCCGCGCTCGTGTCCTGGTGCTGACCCACAACCGCAAGATGGCAGAGACCTGGGCGGCGCGCTGGAGCCAGGAAGTTCGCCAGATGGTCGACCCGTGCTGGGCCGGGCGTTTCGATGCGGATTGGAAGCCGCGTGTGTCGAGTCAGTACGAGGAGTTCGTCGCCGCGCTCGAGGAAACATCCAGAACGTCGGCAATACTGTTCGCCTCCTACGACACCCTGAAGCGATTTCACAGTCACGAGGGTCGCCGTCGCTGTCTACTGGGAGCACTGAGGCTGGCCTACCGTGCTCATGGTGTGCGTCTCTCGCGCGGAGCAAGGCTGCGCCTGGTGAAGGCGGTTGTCCCGGACGGCGGTGCCGTACCTCGGCGCCCGGCGAGCGTCAATAAAGCAGCGGCTGTGACGATGCTGAGAGACGCCTTCGATCCTGTAACGCGAGAATGGCGGCCACGGTCCCACCGGACCATCGAGGATTTTCTCGATACCGAAGCGGGGCGCAGTCTGCAAATCCGCCCCCTGATCGATCTGCTGATTGTAGACGAGGCGCACAAGCTCGAGGGTCGCAGGCGCGGCAGTGTCGTAACGCATCTGCTCAGCGGCAAGTTTCGCAAAGGCGTTTGGGTAACGGCCACGCCATTCGCGCTCACGCTCGACGAACTGCGGCGACGGCTCCGCGAGTTTCAGCACGCGGCGAGCGCGAAACGCGACTATGAATCCGCCATTCGCCAGCTGCCGCTGGCCGACTACGAGCGTGCCATATCGGATCGCGTCGACTTCCCGCAACGCAAAGAATTGGAAGGGGCGCTGAGAAGTCGGATGGTCCGAGACACCTGGGACAACCGCAAGGAGCGGCGCATTCTCGACTGGACCAGAAAGGCAACTGGTAAGGCACTTCTTCCGAGCATGGTGCTCGAACGCGTGATCTCGAATGTTTTGAACACCGGTGAGCGGACTCACGTCGCAAGCCTTCGCGAGACGCTCTGCTCGAGCTGGGGCGCAACGCTCGACTCACTGGAGAACGGCGCGTTGGCGCGATTCCGCGACGACCCGTGGGTGTTGCGGTTGCAAAGAGCACTCACCGACTCGGTCAAGCTCGACCCCAAGCTCCGTGAGGCTGTGGAGCAGCTCGCGAAGCTCGCTGCGAACGGTGAGAAGACGGTGGTGTTCACACATCGAACCGAGACATCCGCGATCCTTGTCGAGGCGTTGCTGGAAGATCCTCGAATCAGGGATCTGGCATCGAACTTCCGGCGCGCAAGTAAGCGCTGGCGTCAGCGAGTCGAACGAGTGCGACGAACACTGAAAATACCGACACTCCGGCAGGCCTATACCGTTGCCAAGGTGATTGCGTCCTCGCCAGACGCTCCTGAGAAAGCAACGACACGTGCGCTGAGTGCCTGGTGGCTGAGACACGAAGAGGCGCTTGAGGCTCAGCGTCGATCTGCAGGCGACTACGAGACGGTCTTTGACTTCTTGGCGTCGGTGGCGGGTAGGGGACGTCAGCTTCCCATTGTGGCGCGCTATGACGGCGAGGTTTCGGGCGGTGACGAAAGCGAACCCGACACCGTGGGAAACGACCGAAAGTTCAATCTGCCGTGCGCACCTCTGATCCTGGTGGCATCTCGGAAAGGACAGGAAGGAATCGACCTACATCATTATTGTCGTCGCGTCGTGCTCTACGACCTGCCATGGAATCCCGCGCTCATCGAGCAACGTATCGGTCGGGTACACCGCTTGGGCGGTATGCGTAGCCGCAGGATGCCGGTCGAGGTCGTTTATTGCTATGAGGAGGGGAGCTACGAAGAAACAATCGCGCGACGGGTCAAACAGCGGTGCGAAATGATGCACGCTTTGTTGGGTGCGGGTACTTGGCTGGACCAAAACCGCGAGGTCGATGACCTTGAGCGATACCGCATGACGTTCCCACCGTAAAGCGGGATACTCGAACGCGCACTCCGAACCATTAGCATGAGCGACTCCACTTCGTCCCAACGACTCGAAGACTTCAGGCGCTTTTATTCGATTCTGGAGAAGCTCACCAAGAAATGCGGGAGACCGAGAATGCTGTCCCAATGCGCGGGCCGGATGGTTGGCCTGCACGGGGCCTGTACTTCTTTCAGGAAGAGAGAGGCTAAGGACCAATACTGGGGTGGGACCCCGTATCGTCCGGGTCGGGTGCGTGACGTGTTCATTCTGTCGGCCGGCTGGGGACTCATTGGCGCCGCGTTCCTGACACCGGTCTACGACATCACGTTCTCAAACAGCGCCGATGATTACAAGCGCCGACGCAGGCGTAACCAGTTTGATGATGATTTTGTCGCCTGAAGGATAGATCTTTATGGCTGTCGTGTTTGATTAAGTCCGCTTGGCGACGGATTTTCTCGTGTACAGCGGAACGGGCAGGCGATTGCATTCACGTGGAGTTGGGGTAGGCTTGGTCCAAAACAATGAGAGACTGGGACATCATTGAGGGTCGACGAGCAGAGCTCGAGCTGGAGCTGCTCAGAGCCATGTTCACGCCCGGCGCCGAGTCCCGGGTGCGTGATCTCGAGAATCGCCTGACGCGCCGCCAAGGCAAGCTCCGCTTAGTCTCGAAGACTCGTGAATGCACTTCGCCTGAGACTGTCGTGAGCTCAGATCCTTGCAAAGAGTGAGCGCGCACCGGACTTTATGCTCGCAGACGGAGTGACACAACACCTACGTGGCAGATACGGTGCCACTGCATGCACGTAGAATTCGTTCCACCACGTCATGTAGCGACAGTCCACTCGTCCATGCGCCATCGCCCACCGCAAAGCGCACTTCGCTGTCGTGGACGATAAGTTCCACCTCGCCAACGCGGGTGCAGGCTTCGTCCCTCGTTTCCTGATATCGGCGGTATTCCTCCAAAACCGGCTCAATTTGATGACCAATATTCATGACGAACCGGCACCGCTCCTGCACGATCTCTAGCGTTGTATCGGGTGAGTCCAGCCGGACTATGCACAGGATGAACCTGTCCTTGTGGTGTACAGCCGTCTCCGCCTGCGTCACGGTCATCTTCGCGACTTTGCCCACCGTTGCCTTGACCTCGACCAGAAATGACCGGTGGCCATTCTCGACCTCTAAGATGACCTCCTTGTCGTCGACAAGGTAGTCCTCTTCGACCTCGTAGTCCGACCCCACACCGGTGCGGGTGACCTTGAGCCCGTGACCCTGCAACGCCTCCTTAAGCAGCCGCTCCACCTCAGCACCGAATGACTGGTTGCGCTGGACCTTCTCCCGTCTCTCGCGATGCTCCCGAATCTCATCGAGTAACCCTGGCGACTGCTTGATCTCTCCGGCAACGAGTCTGATCTTTTCCAAGTCATTCTCGGCTGCGTGTACGATATCGGTCAGTGAGTCGATCAAGGAGATACGGGTATCTTCGTCCTTAGCAACGGCGCGCAGGGACAGATCGGCTAGACTGATGTTGAGCGCTTCCAGAAGTTTCCTACCCTTACCCGCCGTTAACTGTCGCAGCTCCTCTTCTCGGCCGACGAACAGTTGCGCTATGCTTTCCGCTGTTGCTGAGGATTGTTTGGCGTCGCCCAAAGGTACCCACTGCCGGTCCCACATGGGCACGAGCCAAGCTGCACGATAGTGATGATGCTTCTCCCCACACTCGCAATCAGCCTCAACTGTATCGAGCGCGTCCGAGTCAACTTCCAGCACGTGAGTCGCGAGGAACAGCAGGAGACTGACTGCGCGGGTTTTGCTGCGTCTGACAGCATCTAGCCCAGTCTCGTCTTTCTCAAAAAACGCTAACGCAGAGACTTCTACTGAGTCTTTGGTGCGGTGTTTCAACTTCTTATCCTTCTCGGATACAGGTAGCGGCTCATCCGGTATGAAGGGGATGTGGCGCCGCTGCGTCTTGAACAGGGGATTGAGCCGAACATAACCTTTGTCTGCTATTCCGCGCCAAAGAGCCTCGTCGGCAAGTGCCTCGTGATACATGTCTGACAGCGTCAGCCGCTTAGGAAACAGGTCGGCTACCAGACGAGCTGGCTCTGGCCAGCAACCAATGGGGGCGAGCAACCTCTCGTCACTCTTAGCAGGATCGCGAAAGAGCGTTGCAAGCCCGGCATCCTCTTTGGTCGTTGCTCGCGTCAATACTGGAAACCCGTCCAACCTGTCGGTCTTGTCGTGACGGACAAGCCAGACAAAGAAGCGCACCGCGATCCGTCCGAAGGCGGCGTCAACAGACTTAGCCTTATCCTTGAGCGCCTGGGCTGCTGCCGTCAGGACCTCTCCTTCCGTCTTAGGCTGTAGCTCTAAGAATTCCTTCAGACGCATTCGCTGGTCAAGCAAGTCATCCCGCGTCGGCAGACCCAGACTCTCCGCGATATCCTTTAACTCCTCGTCTATGCCGGAGTCTCGCCTCAGCTCGGTAATCTTCTTGAGCGCACCGCCCTGGCTGGGGATAAGCCGCGCCTGCTCGAACAATTCGACATGACTGGTCTTGCTGATAAGCGTGTGTAGTTGATTCAGCCACGCGATGGGGTCAACGGCCTCGCCGAGTTGCTTGCCAACCTCTTCCACGGTTCCCCATGCGGAAACCTGCTCGCAGAGCTTCTGCAGGGTCAGGCTCTCGCTTAGTTGCTCGACGGCTTCGGGGAGGAAGGGCGCCCAACTTTTCAGATTGTCGGCCCAAGTGTGAGCCTCATCGCGTCGAGGAAGTTGCCCTAAAGCGTCCTTGACCTCCGCCGTCAGATCCCACAGATCGCAGCATGCTTCGGGATCGGCAAATAGCGGGATCATGCCAGCACTAGGAGCAATCCTCGCACCAGCGGCGGTCATCATCACCTTCGCAGCCCGAAGCGGCTCGATGAAGCGCTCGACCAGCAACTTACGGAACCAGTCGGTGTCAACCCAATCCCACTGGTGCAATGGGTACAGCCGCGCAAGCGTAGCGGCTCCACGCCAGCCTTCTTCCGCCGCCAGTACTGCTAGACGCGCGGCGAAGTCACACGCCCCCTCCATGCGGACCATGTTTAAGTGCTTGCCCTCGCGGTTCGGAATGAGCACAAGCGTGTCACGATCCTCGCGAGGCTGGAACTTTTCGTTGTTAATCACGACCGGGAAGCAGAAATCGCGGGTTCCCGTAAGCGGGAACGCCACGAAGATGCGCGGAATCTGTCCCTGCTCGGCAATCGACCAATTGGCACCGACCCCCGCAATTTCGACAGCTACAGAGGTTTCGTCATTCGCGATAAAGGCCACATAGCGTGACACCGGAGCGTCACCGGGGGCACCTTCCTCGACTTGGAGACGGTGAGCCGCTTCAGAGATCGGTCTGCAAACCCCCTTCTTGATAGTGACAGAGCGATTCAGCTGTTCCACGTGCAGCGACCTGATCCTGCCATTGAAGGCAAGCAGGTACGCGGCGTTCGTGATCAGATCAGCTATGCCTTCTTCAACGACACCCACTATGTCGCTGACCAATGGATACGCGAACTCGGTTGTGAAGCCGCCGTCGTCGTTGAACGGTCCTTCAGTCAGGGACTGAGTGAACGCCTCCCAAGACGCATCCATCGCCGCCTTAAGTTCATCTGCATTGTTACCCCGGCGGTCCAGCAGAAATCGGAACTGCCTTCCGCCGTCCGTTCTGCCCTTAACCTCGACGGTCTTCGAAATCAGATGAGTCGTCAGGAAACCGGTACCGAACTGGCCGATTGCGCTGGAGTCGGAAATGTCGTACTTGGTAGAACCGTGGTAAATCAGGTGTGCGATGCTCTTGTGGGCGAACGGCACGCCGTTGTGTCTGAAAACTACACGGTGTGGTTCTTGGATAAGCCACACGCTGACCCCCTCCTCGGGAGAGGCGTCCCGGGCGTTTTGCAGCAATTCCCACACCCACCTACTGCGGAAACGGATTTCCTCTTGGAACAGCTTGCTCAAGTGCTTGTGAACGGCCTGTGCGGTGTTTTCTACCAGCACCTCATGCCGTGCATCGTTTAATGTGTCGTCGGCCGACATGCTCCTTCCCAACCGTAAAGCAGTGATCGACTCCCTTTCTTCAAGCCACCGGGAACGTGAGCTGCGATGCTATCCGATGCCGTTCCTAAACTAAATGATGTCGACACAATGAAGCGGCAATACGCCGCGCTAGCGCCTCCGTTCACGTTCGATCGCGCTGACCGAGGTCCTCCGGGGGCCCGCTCCGCACGACCTGGCCTGCGGCGTTCACCCTCGGCTCCTGCCCGTTGGCGGCTGACTGGGCGTTCTGGCGCCGCTTCAGTGTGCGCACCAACGGACCCAGGTAGGCCCGCGTAATCTCCGGGCGCGAATGCCCCAGATGCTCGGCGACGACCTGGCGTGCCAGGTAATCACGATCTAGATCGAGGGACGTCACGTCACCGCCATAGACCGGGGCGTCGACGCCCGCGATGCTCTTGTAGATTGCGCAGGCCTCCTCGTGGCGAAGGCCGTGCGGCACCAGCCCGGTAGTGCGGGCGATCCCGCAGCTGCGACACACCCGGTAGAAATGGGAGCGCCAGGCGTTCAGTGACCGCGTGTCCGGGATCAGCGACCCGGTGGAGTCGTTCGCCCAGCGTTTGGCGATATCGAGTATCTGCCGTTGCGCGGGGTGCTCGATCGGCACGGTCCGATCCCGACCGCCCTTCGCGCCCCAATTGATGGCAAGGTGCGTCCCCTTGTCCGCGAACTGCGGGTGCAGCAGCCAGGCCTCCTTCGCCCTAAGGCCAAACACCCACTGCAACGCGAGTTGCAGGGCCACCAGCCGATCGCGCCTGGCGACCTCGGCGAGCTTATATTCGACATCAGTGCCAAGACCGCTCCAACCCTTGGGCTGGCGCGCGACATACGACCGGACAGCACAGGCCGGATGGAGCAGGTACTTTCCGGCCGGCTCGACCATGCCGTCCTTCCCGACCCAGGTGGCAAAGACCCGAAACACCGAGAACCGCTTCTGGATCTCGCTTGCTGAAAGTTTCTGGTCTTCCCAATGCCGCGCCAGCACCTGCATGTGGCGGTTGCCGAAATTGGCCGGGTCGCGCAGCTTGTAACCGAGATCGTGCAGCTTCAGGAATCCTTGCTTTAGTACTTGCGCCCGAGCCATCGCCGTGTCGCCGCTGCAGCCTTTCGCGAGCCGACTGTGGCGGTGGTTGTTTTCGCCCAGGAGCTGGTTCAGCCGGTACAGCAGCTCGCTTTTCGCCGAGCGCCGGCTGCGACGTTTGCGACTACGCGGGTACATCGTTTCCATAATTGCGAGTCCTCCGAATCCGTGGGAGTTGTTGAACGCTGATGCTGGCTTGTGCCCGCCCCGCCAGCGTTGGGCATACGGCCGTTTCGTTAGTGAAATGGGAGTCGCGGGCGGACCCGTTTCCGGGCAACGCGCGCACAGGATCAGTCCTGCGGCTGACTCGGGTACCGACTAGCATGGTTGCTTCGACGACGAAGACACCGGTGGGCATCTGCCGGCCAACAGCAGGCGAGGTGCTTGCGCGACTCCCCGGGGCACGTGGCGTCGCATATGGACGCCATACTCCCCGAGCGGCCTTGCGGCCGTGTACTGGGCGCAGCTTCGTCGGATCGAAATGTCCGCAACCGACAGGGCGATTGCGGCGCCGTGTGCCGTCGTCCTGCGACACGGTGCTTTGCGTCGTGACTGATTACCGAACGGTCACGATCAGGGGCGGGCGGGGTTTCAGGCGGGATATTCGCGCGAAGACGGCGCGAATCGCGCTGGTGATACTGCTACCTGGCGCACTACTCCGGCGGCGCGTGCAAAGGGAACAAGCGCCTACGAACGACATCACGGGGGACTTCACACTCGGAGGCAAGCACTTTGGGCGGCATCGCCCGCGTGCTTCAGCGCTGCTTTTCGTGTTAGGACGCTGCAGCTTGCGTACCTCTTTCGAGGCGGGGAAAAATTTCAACGCGCGCATGTTGATCTGAGTACCCGCGTCATGTCAAGCGCGGTTGCGCGTGACTTCTTATCGCGTGCAACTATTTGTTTGCGGCTTGCCATCGTTGCCAAGGGGACCTGCGGAGTCGATAACTCGTGGTGCATCAATCAATATTCCGTGCGCGATTTGCATCTCTCTCTTGCAGGGACCGGGCCGCACATATCTTGAGCACGAGGCACGCCGCAACCGAAGCGTTTCAGAACGCCGGCGCAAGACATCAAGCGATATCGCGTCAGTAACCAGCGCTGTCGACCACGCCGGCGGCTACCCGAGGCATGCAGCATGGCCCTCGCCCCTCGAACGTCGCTAGCGACGTGCAGCGCACGTCTCACCAACCAATTTCGTCGCTTGCGACGTGTTTGCGACGCGCACGACGGCGATAGATGCGCGATATGGTGGTCTATCCCCTCTTGTGTGACGACGAATTTTCTGCCAAGAATGTCGGGCATGGATTCGATGCACTCGAATCCGGCAAGCGAGACGCCACGCGACGCTCCACTCGGTCGCCAGTCTCGATGAAGTGAACCGAGGGTTTGGCCTCCTGGCCAAAACCTCGAGCGGCTGCAGACGAGGCATCACCAATGCCTGCGGTCTCTGCCGCGGCCCGCGTGACGGCAGTTAGCGCTGAATTCCTGCGATTTTGCAGGCACGAAGCCGGAGAGTGCGTCGCCTTTGGCGCTCGCTGATCCGGTCTAATCCCCAACTCGCCGCGCGGCACGCGGCGCGGTCACACGGGTGCGGCATCGGGCTGATTGATCAGCGGCCGGTACCGACCCGCCTCTCGCGATCTTCCTGTTCGTGATTTTCGCGGCGCGCTGTCCGTGCGCCGTGCGGATAACGCATGCCTGCGCGCCAGGTTGCTGCGCGCGCCCATCACCGCCTATCAACCGAATTCTCTTAAGGAGCTATGCCATGAACACAACCTTAAATCGAAGTGCCCGAGAAGCAAGGACAACAGACCGATGAATCCCCGGCTCATCCGCCTCCGTGACGTCCCGAAATACCTGGGGATGGACAAGAACCGCTTCAATGCCGAGGTCCGTCCGCTGCTGACGGAAGTTCCCATCGGCGCACGTGGAGTCGCCTTTGACCGGCTTGAACTCGACGCCTGGGTTGACGATCATGTTCGTCGCAACGGGCGTTCCGTGAAGGAGAAACCATGGAACGACCAAAGCTGCCCGACGGCCTCGTTTGGCGCAGGAGGCCGAATGGGAAGTACCTCAAGTACATCTATTTCAAGGTGCAATATCGGAAAAGGCGGATTCGCGGCTCTAGCGGAACGGCTGATCCGAGAGAAGCAGAGCGACGGCTGAGAAGGATCAAGGACCAGGTCGACAATCAGGAACTCTACGGGGTTCGACCGGATCGGCCCTTCCGCCTCGCCGCGGAGAAGCTGATCCGGGAATTCCAGGGATCGCCAAAGACGCTGCGCATGTATGCGCAGTCGGCCGATGATCTCAATCCCTGGATCGGCGGCGATCCGCTGCGGCTCATCTGCAAGGACCGCCTCCGGCCCTTCATCGACGCACGAAGGAGCGACGGGGTCTCGGTCAGGACGATCAACCTCGCCATCGCGTTCGTACGGCGAGTCCTGAGGCTGGCGGCGTACTACTGGCGGGACGAGAACGGCATGTCATGGCTCGAGAACTGCCCGATCATCCAGTTCGAGAAAGGGCCGGCGAAGAAGCCGTATCCGCTGTCGTGGGAGGAGCAGGAGAAGCTGTTCGATCTGTTGCCGGGGAGGATGAGGAAGGCGGCCATCGTCGGCGTCAACACGGGTCTGCGGGAGTACCCGCTGATCCGGCTGCGCTGGGAGTGGGAGGAGCACTGCCGCGATCTGGGAGAGACCGTGTTCCGGATTCCGGCGGAGTACATGAAGAACAAGAAGCCGATGGTGCTCATCCTCAATCGGTTGGCCCGCGAAGCGATCGACTCGATGCGCGGCTTTCATGAGGAGCTCGTGTTCGGTGAGCTCTATCAGATGACCAACAACTCATGGAAGACGGCATGGAAGGAAGCGGGCCTGCCGGTCGGGAAAGAGTACGGCAAGGGCGTCCACAACCTGCGGCACACCTTCGGGAAGCGGTTGCGCGACGCCGGCGTGGACGAGCGCGACGTGCAGGACCTCCTGCATCACCTTCCGCGGAACATCACCCGGCACTATTCGGTGCCGGAGCTGCGGAACCTGAAGCGTTGTCTTGACCGGATCGTGCCCCGACCCGTGGCGCCGCGAAAGAAAAGTGGCACAAATCGGGCCCACGCCCTCGCGATCGAGTGACGCGCCGTTTTTTGGATGTTCAGTAAATCGCTGCCAGGACAGGGAAATACGTGGTGGGCCGTGCAGGACTTGAACCTGCGACCAACTGGTTAAAAGGACGACTGGCAACCTGAGTTGTTAAACCAATCAACGCCTTGCAACGTCCATCGCTCTGCCAGACCCACGAAAAGCGACGAAGATCTACAGCAGTCGAAAGTAAACTGGCAAAAAAATGGCAAAGTCGGTGTCGACATAATTAATACTGTCACTCGAACCCTACGCAGCGCGGCACAGAGGTCAAGGCCGCGCGTAGTGGACGAATTTGGTGGTCTTTACGCGGCTGGCTTCCTCATCTCGAACGAATCCCGCCACGCTTGTAGCCTTTCCAAGTCGGCCCTTAACTCATCGGGCCCAGGGAGCTGTACTGGAACATCACGCGGCTGTGAATGTTCGTAAGATGAATACTTGCTCATCATCTCATCCAATAGCCGGGTATCATTCTGGGAAATCTTTGTCAATTTTTCCAGTTTGTTTTTTGTCTGCACTTCTCGGCGGAAGCGTTGAATCACTCCGGCCAACAGATCGTCTTCGACGATCCGCTCGAGCGTCTTGCGCAGCTTGCTACAGATGGCCTGCGCAGGCATTTCATACGCCGCCCTGCCCTCCGTCTTCCAGACCCGACGTGCTTTCTCAACCTCATCCAACAGTGTATTGATGGCCGCTTTGGGTTTCTGCGCCTCAAATGGAGCAGGCGCAGGCTCGCCCGTACTCCAGGGCTCCCTCTCCACTGCGGTGATATATGGCTCGATGTTTTCTTTTCTGGCTGCTTCCTGCAGCAGCGCAAGCAACGAAAGCCGATGTGTGAAAACGATTACTTGGTGATCCTTACAGAGTTGTACGAGTCTAGCGACGGTCGCTTCCTCGTAGTCCTGGTCAAGGGACGAAATCGGATCGTCAAAGACAATCGGCGTCTTGGATCTGCGTCCCTCCACGTCCGCCAGAAAGGCTGTCAGCGAAATGATTCGGAATTCCCCCTCGCTAAGAATTTCTGCGGTCGGGACGCCCGCCTTGTTGTTTCTCAATCTGATCTGATGAAAGACCCGTCCCTTGCCGGCTCCCGATTTTACAATTTCGGCACCGATGTAACTCGCGCCCAGTTTCCGGCACTCTTCTTCGAAGCGACCGATAAAGGCTGCTGTTACGAATTCCTCCGCAAGCTCCGATTTCATTTTCGTCAGCGCCTGGGTATTGGTTAAGCGCCTCGCTTCTTCCAGCTGCGCTACGCGGACAAGGCAAGCAATCTCTGCGTCTATGCTTGCTTTTTGCTGGGAAATCCACTGCTTTGCTTCCGCTTCCGTAAGCTGACGTTGTACCTCTATGCGATTGTCTCTTGCCGCATCCGCGTCGTACACGAGCGCCTGCTCCTCCAGCGAGTTGGACAACCGGTCAAGCAGCGCGATCGCCTCTCGGTCCACTTGCTCACTAAGAGCTCGGTCCTTGCTGCCCGTCACTAACCCGACACGCCGATTCTCTAGCACCGCGAGCAGATCGAGGACGGCCTGCCTGTCCTTTTCTTCAGAGATACCAGCTGAGTCCAGGTGCAGCCCAACGGTTTCTTTCGACGGCACTTCCGGAAGTGTCCGTTGCAAATCTACCAAATGCTGCTCGGCAGACTGCGCCTCTTGCTCCAGCCCGCCTTTGACGAAACGCTCAAAGGCGCGAAGGCGCTCCTTGGCGTCATCCTCAAGTGGCTGATGACATAGCACGCACCTCGCGTCACCCGCCGTATGGGGGAAATCTATCCCTTCGTAGGCCTCCGACTCAGAATATTTCCGCGCCTGCTCCCACAGCAGCCGCCAAGATTCCGAGCCGACACCTGCCAGTGGCGCGTTCTCAAACACCTTCTGAGCATCTACGCTGGCCGCTTGGCGCTTAGCTCGGGCGTCATTTCGTGCCGCAATGAACGTGGCGCAACTTTCGGGTGAGAGAACGTCTGCAATCCGCCTGAGATCGTTCGCCAAATCCGTAAGATGCTTCTTCTGCTTGCGCAAAGCGGCGGCCTTGTCCTTCGGGTTCGCCTCTGCCAACCGCGCCCGAAGCTGCGCAAGTATGCTGCCATCCGTTTCCGACCAAGCACAGTATTTTTCCACTTCCTCCTTCGTTGTTCGGGTGGAAACCTTTTGATACCACTGTCCGACCGCGGTAGCTGCGAAAACGGGCGGTAAGATGGGCTTCTTTGATACCTGGGCCAGAATTTCGCTGTCTAGCTCTCGTGCCACCTCGTCACAAACCTCCACCAAGCGCTGGAAGAATGCGAGCAGCCCTGGCTCGAAGGCGACCTCATTTGCTCGATTGACGTATACCTCGCCCGATCGCGTATCGTAGACTTCGACGGCCGACAGTTCGGGATGGATTCCGTCCGTAAGTTTCCACGCCAACTCCTTGCTTTGGCCGTTGACCGTGTAGCCGAATTTGCACCCTTGGAAGGCGGCACGTGGTTTCGAGACGTCACTGTGAACACTACCGAGATGGCGGGCGCCGCAGGCGTGCTTGAGAATGCGCACATAGGCAGATTTACCAGCACCGTTGCGCCCATAGATGATCGTAAGATTGTTTCCTCCAAACAGGAGGGGCTTGCGAGGCGCGAGTGCATTTACGCCTTGCACTTCGGAAATTGCGCTAAGCGTCAGCTCGACTGTTTCGTCCCGGTGCGCGAGCACACCCGGCGGAATTCCCTCAGCCTTCAGGGCATCGCCATTCTGAGCAGCTATTCCTGCCTCACGCTTGCATAGGAGCATGAGCTCATGTATGTCCGATTCAGTCAATTCACCGCTACGCAGCAAGCGACGTGCGGCGTCTTGTAGCCAAGCCGGTCGCTCCTTGAACCACGCCTCCAATGCTCTCGTGTCCATCAGTCTCTGACGAACGCTCGCCTCAGGATCTCGTACCGCACTCACATGCCTGCTTGGACATATCAAATACCCGCTTTTATTCCGAACTACGGAGGCCGTCTTCACCTTATGCTGTTCGACATCCGCTGTGCAGTCATATCGGGACCGCCCCGATTGGCGTGAAAGTGGCGCGTTAACCCGATCGATACCTTTTCACGTTTTCGATCTTCCACAGCAGGGCGGGATGGCGTTGCAGCCGTTCGACCAGCGGCGCGTCGTCCGTGAACAGCAACTCCGGCCGAAGCTCGCCCGCGTGCGCCCGGTCGATATACTCCCGCTCTACCTCGTCCACGTCGATCAACGGTGCCGCGACGCTCCAAGCCTTGTCCTTCAGCTCCGCCGCTGTTGGACGTTGCTCGACATGCAGCATGGGCACCAGCTGCTCTTGAACATGCCGGTCCGTCACCCGATCGAAGCGGTTGCGTGTGTAGTCGTAAAGCGGATGAGGCAGCGTCACCGCCATTGCGATGTGGAGACGGCGGAGCCGCAACGTTCCCCATAGGGGGCCCGCGTAGGTGGGCAAGCGGACCGTATCGAACAGATCTCGCGGCAATCCCCGGTCGAGGGTCGCGCGCAACTTGCCAGCGAGCAGTTCTTCCGGTGGCACGACCGCAATCTCCGGGCGCGCCATCCCCGGCGGTTGCCACATCGGCCGCCTCGCTACTTCGCCGAGTGGCGTGCGAAACAAGAAGTTCAGATCCACCTCGATCCGGTCCCGCGTCCCGGCTGCATTGGTGTAGGAAAAGAATATTTTTCTGCCGGCGTGCGCGTCGCGTGAGCGCTGGACCTGGTAGCCCTGCCCGCGCCCGATAATTTCGATCGCGCGTTCGACTTGCGGGCGTTCTTCCTGCATGCGTGCACGGTCTTCGTGCCCGACGTAGTTGAAATCCAGATCGACTGAAAGCCGCGCCGGTGAGCCGAACAACAGATTCAGCGCCGTTCCCCCCTTCAGTACGAGCACTCGCGAGAGCAGCGGATGGCGCCCGACATCGGCGGCGAGCTCGCCCAGGCGGATCACCTTCTCCAGAGTTTCCGGGCGGAATCCGGTTTCTGTTGCGAGACCCGTTAGATGTTCAGCGCTGAGATTCATCGGGTTCCCTCCCTCGGGCCAGGTATGCTGGGACGATCAGGTTCCAGGGTTGCACCAGTACACCGCCGCGCTCATCCTTGGCGAGATACTGCGGTGCCTTCGGCAGATGTTTCTTGATCAGCGCCAGATCCTCGTCGCGCACAAAAAAGGTCGCGCGGTAGCTGTCCAGAAACCAGCCCACGGCGGCCCACAACACCTTTTGCCCGTGCGCCTTGAGAATATCGAACAACAGCGGCAACTCCAGCACCGAGAAACCGGCCGCCGATTCGACGAGCTCTGCTAAGCCCCCGACCAGGTCCGGCTGGCGGAAGCCATCGATCAGCGTGCGCTCGGGCCCGGTGACGCGCAGCTCGCGATCGAGCCGGCGGACAGAACGCGTGCCCAGCGCGGTAAGTTGCCGGCGCAGCAGTGGCTTCGGATGCGAGAGAAAGCGCAGATCGACGCCATCCAGATTGAAAGGCTGGGAGCGCCGAGCGCTGTACGCAGTGCAAAGCCGCCATTCCGAATGAGCGGCGCCCAGCAGTTCGAGCGCCGAGTGGTGCGAGAAGATGGCATCCGGGCGCAGCGCCGCGGCAGCGAGAAAGCGGTCCGGCTGGAACTTCTTGGGGTCCACGCCGGGCGGTACGGTGGCATACACCCCGCGCGCCAGCTTCTTCAGCTTGCCGCGACTGGCCGCGTACTTCAGGCGCTCGAGAGCGCCTTTACGACCGCCGGCGGGGTCCAGCGCCCGGACCGCTTCATCGAGCGTGAAGACGCGGTGGGTGTGCAGGAAGGTAGTGGTGTCCACGGCTGGGGCGTGTTACTTGACGAATAGTATGTTTATTGGGGGAATATTCCCCAATATGCTACATCACCGTCAAGTTAACTTGCTGGCGCGCTTCATATCTCGCCTCGTTATGCGCGACCAGCATCAGATGGGCCAACCGGCCTAGGGGCCGATCCGACCGTCCTACCGTACCCGGTCCAGCACGATATCATGGCTAATTCTAGGGTTAGAGGCGAAGAAGAATCCACGCCGCCATGGCTACGGAAAAGGACTTACCACCGAATTCCATCGCAAGCCGCATCGCCTCGGCCTGGTCAACAGAATTTGCCCTGAACCTCGACCGAGAGGCGATCAGCTTTCTCGCCGGTATTCACGCCTTCCTCGACCTTAATCCCGAGCCGTTTCTTTCCGAGACACATCTACGGGATATCTTTGCGTTTGTCAGCGAGCTTTCCCATGGCGATCCCTCGACACTCGCCGCTCGGGCGACCCGCGCCATTGCGGGACTGCGCGAACAACAGCTCCTTGTACGGGGAGACCTCGGAGGGCTCGCCCAAGAAGGGGAATATGGCCTTTCTCAGCTCGGTAAGGCACTTGCGCAATGGGTCGGACAGGAAGAAACGTTAACCCGCGCGAGCCTCGAAACCATGATGACGCGGATTCGCGCGGATCTGGCCGAGGTAAAGGCCATGAGTGAACAGGGTGGCGACGCGGCTCATTGGGAAAAGCGTGTCGTTGCGCCGCTAAAGTTCACCGTCTCGGGTCTCATGCAGATGATCGATCGCCGCAGCCGCGGGCTCGACCGGGAACAGGAACAGGTTCGCGTGCGGATCGGGGAACTGCTGGAAGCTGGGTGGTTCGACGCGATCGATACTTGCGAGAATTTGCTGGAGGAAGTCAGCTCCACATTAGGCGAACTGCATCGGACACTCATGGGCGAGGCCGAAGGCGTATCCAATCAGCTCAACGCAATCGCCGACATTGCCGACGAAGCGGGAGAGTTGTCCGCGTTGGAAGCAGTACAACACGTTCGCCTCCAATTGGAACGAGTCACACTATGGGGCGACGCACGACACCAAGCATGGTCTGACTACTATCAAAACGTTCACGAGTTCATTCGATCCGTCGTGCGAATCGATCGCGATCGTGCCCTTCGCGGACGCCTTAAGCAGGCCATTCAGACGTACGGCACCCCCACGTGGCACCTCCTCTGCTGCGCTCAGGATCAGTACCGCCATTTGCGCGAGGAGGCGGCGGCTATGGCGGAAACCCGCGTTGCACGTCCGGCCGCGAAACATGTCCATGATCTCGAACTCGGTGAACCGGTACCAACGCTCTTGGAAACCCTCCTTCCGCAGCTGCAAAAACGCCTGAAAGAGGACGGGCGCATCGATCTCGTCAGCGTACTCAAGAACGAAGCCGCCGACTGGGACGAAGCGCGCCAATATTCATTGATCAGCGCTCTCGTTCCCTGGCTGGCAGGGAACGGACGTCCTACCGCCTGGCACGAGTTGGCGTGGGAACAGATCGGCCCGCGTCTGTCGGTGCAGAATCTCTCGGTGTATCGCAAGGACGCTTCATGAGCGCGGCCGTTTATCCAACGCTTGAAGCCGTGCTCCATGACCCACTGTTCCCCGAAGTTGACGTAGGATTACGCAGCGGCCGCCACTACAGCCTCGATGGCGACATCCGAGAGTACGAATTCCTGCAGGCCGCTCAGGAGTGGCTCGAAGCGTTCTATAAACGCTACGGATGCCGACTGCTGCACGGCCCGGAGAGCTACTACTACTTGCTCTCGGATGGGTTGCTGCTCGGTTCCCGGCACATGATGGTGGCTGAGATGCTTGTCGGCCAAACGCTGGCGTTGATGCGTATGGACCCGGCGTTCCTCGTGCGAAACGGACAGATCCCGGAGGAAAAGCTGCTCACTATGCTGGAGCACCTGGTAGGACAAGAGCGTCTCCTCGCCTCCCTCGCCCCGCGGACGCGGGGACGCGACCGGGGAACAGATGCGCGTAAGGTCCGCGAGGAGGTGGAAAAGGCGTTACATGGCTTGCAACGGCTGGGCCTAGTGCGCCGCCTCGCCGACGGCGACGAACGCTTGGTGTTACCTCGGCCCGCCATCATGCGCTTCGCTGAAGCCGTACGAGATGCGTCCGATCCTGCCGAAGCGCTAAAACGACTGGTAGCGCGAGGAGAAGCGCGCATTCCGGAATCGCTGGACTCGGAGGATGACGCCTGATGGACATGCGGAGCGTGGAAAAAAATGCCGCCGGAATCGGACCAATCCGTTCCCGCGCCAGCATTCGTCGCCTGGTTCTCATGAACTGGCAGGGCGTGTTTTATCAACCCTTTGAACTGGCCGAGGGTTTGACCGGTCTGGAAGGCCCGAATGGGGCCGGCAAGACGACCGCGATGGTCGCGCTGTTTGTCGCGCTGCTTCCGGATCTCCGGTTGCTGCACTTTCGCGGACCGGGTGAAACCGGGGGAGAGGTAGACCGCGGCATCTACGGGCGCCTGGGCCTTCCCGGTCCGGCGTATAGCCTGATCCAGTACATCAGCCCTCAAGGAGAAACGGTCTGGGCGGGCGTTTTGCTGATACGTCACGGCGAACCTCGCCTTGAGGTCACGCCCTTCTTGATCGAGGGGCTAAGACCCGATACGGCACTCGAGGCGGTGTTCTTGCGACTGCATCAGGAGGAGGAATGGATCCCGACTCTCGCCGAGCTGAAGGAGCAGGTTGCCCTCCATGGCGGACTTCTGAAGGTGCAAGAGTCGCTAACGAATTACCTGGGTGCGCTCTACGAGTGCGGAGTTCTCCCGCTGCCACTCGCCACCCACGAGGAGCGAGAGCGTTTCCATCGCGTACTGTACACCAGCATGGTAGGCGGCCTCTCCTCCTTCATCCAAAAAGGTCTGCGCGACTACCTGTTGCCCGAAGACACGCAACTCCGCAACCATGTCGGCCGGATGCGGGAAAACTTGGAAGCCTGTCGAATCACACGTCGTCAGATTGACGACGCCAAGAAACGCTACGACATCATCCGACACGTCTACGAAGCTGGCTGGGGCATGCTAACGGCGGCGTTCCACGGCACGCGTCTGCGCGCCCGACAGCAGCGGGACGCTTACGATTCCGCAGCAGGCGAACTACGGGAACGCCGAAAGCTTCGCTTGGCGGCGGAACGTCAACATCAGGAAGCGAGCGCCCGCCACCAAGCGCTTCAGGCCGAGCTCACTGACAGAGCAAATCGCTTGGAAGCCGCCAAAGCGCATCGGGACCTTGCGAGAACGGCCCATCGACTGGCCGGCGAGATCACAACACTCGAACGCGAAGAGCTAGAGAACCGAGCACAGCGTACGAAGGACGAAGCGCGTCGACGCGAGGCTCAACAACGCCGCGATGTCTCCTACCAAGCCCACGAAGAAGCACAACGCCGACGCAACGAACTCGCCCGAGCGCTAGCGAGCGCACAGCAAGCCTACGAACAGCTCTACCGCAACGTCGCGGCGCTTAATGCCGCACGGCAAAGTCTCAAGGACGCCCAAGTGGCGCTGCCGAATCATTCTGTCACTATCGAAAACGCCCAGACATTAAGCGATGAATGCGAACAGCACTGGCGGCAGGCGCATGACATCCAAGCCGAGGCTGAGCGGGCGAAGGCGGGATACGAGGCGCATAAGAGACGCTTCGATCGCGCGTTCGCCGCGCTCGAACGGTTCGCGGAATGCCCGCTCCATTCCAGCCGGGCACCGGAACTGGCCCGCGATCTCGACGCACGCTATCGATCCCGGTTAGCGGATGTTGGAACCGCCGGCGATCTGTCAGCGGCCATCCTGCAAGCCGCGGAAAAGGCACGTCATCAAGAGACAGTGCGACATAAGGCTAAAGAGCTATCAATCACCAACAGCATCTCATTGCGAAACGCACTCAACGAAACGCGAAAAGAACTCGCCAATTTGGAAGAACGCCGCGACCAGATCGTTAACATGCTCGAACAGGAGCGGCAGATCGTCACACAGTGCGCTGTCCGGATTCCTCAGTTGGAAAGGGACACCGCCGCTTGGCAGCAAGCGCAACGCCTATCGCTCTCTCTCGGTGCTCATACGTCGACCTCCCTGTCGAAGGAACCTGACGTCGCTCAGCTAATGGACAGCCTTCAACGTCAGATTAATGACACGGATGCGCAACAGCGATCCTGCGAGACCGAGGCACGACAATTGGCCGAAGAAGCGGATGCTCTCGCCTTTGGCGGTGGCCGAATACCGGAGAGCTTGGTCGCACTAGCCGACCAGGTAGACGGACGACTAGCGCTCGAGCGGTTCGAGGACGTCGCCGAAATCGATGCCGCCCGCCTGGAAGCGCGCCTCGGTCCCTTGGCCAGCGCCATCGTCGTGGACGATCCGCGCAAGGCTGCCCGCACTGCTGCCGACGTCCGCCAGCGACCAGATACCACCTGGTTCATCACGCCGGAAGGTATCCGTACCGATCCCGACGGTGTAACGACCGGCGATGGCGAGATCATCGAGGAAGCGAGCGGGGTCCGGTTGACGCGGTGTCCGGCGCGTCCCGTGCTAGGACGCGCCGCGCGGGAGAAAGAGATCGGGCGTCTACGTGCGCAGGCCGATGCCAAACGGAGCGAGGCCACCACGGCGATGGAACGTCTGCAACAACTCAAAACCGCCTATCAAGACGCAGCCCGGTTATTGCCCCTCGCGGTGTGGCTGTCAGCGCCGTCGCCCGAACCAGAGCTCCTGCGACTGACGCACGAGCAGCGGCAGGCCGACTCGAGGACCGAGCGCCTGCAGACCGAGTATGCTGAAGCGAACGAGGCGTTCGTGGCTGCCGACCGTCGTTTGGCGGTGGTGACGGAATTGCTGCCGGATGCCGAATTACTGGACGAACCGGATTGGGCCAACGAAGTGAGTCGGCTCAAAACCAAAGCCCGCGACCTCGCGGAGGCAAAAGTCTGGTTAGAGCGTCACCGAAATGACTGGACCGAAGTAAGCGACAGCTTCCTCGACTTGCAATCGCCCCCTGACCCCGCTCACCTGGAAACACTCGTCCGCCGCTCCCAAAATGCGCAGGCGATTTTTGCTACTTGGCAGCGGGCGCGCGATCTATTGAAGGTGCTGTGCGAACGACTGGCGGATTTCCGTCACGCTGCGGATGAAGCACTGCTCACATCGAACGAAAGCGCGCTGGCCGCATTGCGGTCCCGACAGAGGCAAGCCGACGCCGACGTGCAACTCGCCAAAACTCAGTGGGACGACTGCGAAAGAGAGCTACGAGAAGCAGGTGACGCCTACAACAACAGCGACGCGCGTCATCGTGGCACCTTGGAAAGTCTCACCCGGCGCAGAGGAGAGCTCAAGAACACGGGACTGACGGGCGACAAGACGGAACTCGACGAGGCGGAACGCGAAGCGCTCGCCGCGCAAGCCGCTCACCAGGAAATCAGCCGACTCGAGCGCGACGCGGACACAAACGCTAAGCTTCTGCAAAATGAAGTGAAGAACCTCAAAGAGCGCGAGGACGAGGGGTTGGAAGCCGTGCGCGGCAAACTCAGAGAGACCCGGCCCAACTGGCAGCATTGGGTATCGCTTAAGCGAGAAGCGCGTCAACGCGGCCTGTGGGAGCGGCTCATGGCCATGGAGGTGCGGCGACCGTACGACCAGGATGCGAGTCCCGTCAATGCCTTCAATGCGGCCACCGAACACCTCGGTGAGCTCAAAGCGCGGCTCGACGAAAACGACGATGGCCGCGCCGTGGCGGCCAAAATCTCGCCTTGGCTAGAAACGCGCGAAGAAGTCGCGCGGGGGCTACAAAACCTGAGAGCGTGGGATGAAATCCGCCCGTACTTGGAGCGACACATCCCACGCGACATCGCCCAGGCGGCAGACCCAGAGGTGGCGTTGGTCCAGATGCATAACCATTTAACTGCGTTGTCGGCGCGGCTGGTCGAGCAGGAAAAAGGTCTGCGCCAGCGCACGGAGGACGTGGCGAATAGCATTGCTAGCCGTATCCGACGCGAAGAGCAGCGGCTCACGCAAATCAATCGGCGACTTGTTAATGTTCGCTTCGGCGCGCTTCGTGGAGTAAAGCTCAACCTCTCTCGCATTCAGACATTTCAGAATCTGCTGGACGCGCTACGACGGCAACCGGATCTGTTCTCCGTCGATGTGCCGCTCGAGGAAGCGATGGCACGTCTGTTCGAGCAGGTGGGCGGCGGGAAGATACGGGGCGAGCAGTTGCTCGATTACCGTGAATACCTGAAGCTGACCGTCGAGGTGAAACGCATCGCCCGGGACGACTGGATCGAAGTACGTGGCAACAGCCTGTCGACCGGCGAATCCATCGGAGTCGGCGCCTCCATCCTGATGGTCATACTGGAAGCCTGGGAGCACCAGGCGGCGTTACTGCGCGGTCGTCGTGCAGGAAGCAGCTTGCGTTTTCTGTTCCTGGACGAGGCGACCCGGCTCGATCCCGGCGCGCTCGACACGCTGACCGACTTTTGCGAGCGCATGGACGTGCAGTTATTCGTCGCCGCTCCTGGCCTCGAGCACGCCCGGCGCGGTCATGTCTACAATCTCAACCGGTTGGAAGAGAACGGGCAGGAGCGCGTACTGGTACGCGGCCGCCGCTGGCAGGAACCGTGATCGACTGGCGAGACCATCGCGTACAGGCGGCGCTCCTGACGCTGTGGCAATCAGGTAGCGTAACGCAATCAGCCGCGCGAAGTGCTCTCATCGAGTATTTGCTAGATGCGGGGTTGATCGGCAAAACCTCACGTGCGCACGAATACACCCTTCCGAATACCCGCCGAGATCAGTTCGCGACCTTGCTGTCGAATATCTGGCCGCAATGGCAGGAGACACTGGTAGCGCTCTCCGATGCCGGGCTACCCACGACCGCCGAAGGTCTCGTGCAGCTTCAGCGAGGTACGCCGGTGGCAGGAAGCCTCCCGCCGCTGTTGCACTACAAGACCTATCAGGCGCGGTTCGCCATGCATTCAAAGGCCGCCGCAACGACACCACCCCCTGGCTCGGAACTCACGAATGATGACGTCCTGCGTCTGCGCGCGCCAGCGGGATTTCGTCTTGCCATCGGGGGTAAGCGCATCGAATGCGACCCGCTTATGGAAACGGTAGGGGAAGTGGTACTGCCGGAACGCGCGCTGCGCCGGTTGGCCGCGGTGAACACCGAACCGACGTGCCTCTTGACGGTGGAGAATCTCGGTGCGTACATCGATCTACCGAAGCAGGACGGGCTATTGCTACTACATCAACCCGGATGGAACAGCCGTTTGGCACTTATGTTTATCGAACGTTTACCAACCTCTATTCCCTGGTACCACTTTGGCGATCTCGACCCGAAGGGAATCGCCATCTACCAAAGTCTCAACACCGGCTCGCACCGTGTGCAGCTTTGGATTCCCGACTTCTGGCTCGATTATCAAGAGACCCACGCACTCCCTCTCGATAAGCCCTGGGCAACAGTACCTGCCGATTTGATGAAACATCCCCTGATGAGATCGTTAGTGGACCAAGATCGCTGGCTCGAACAGGAAACGCTCGTAATCGATCCGCGTATTAAGCAGGCCCTCGCGCAACTTGCAACCGGGCTTCCGATTAACCCGTTGGAGTCGTGAGGGGCTGTAAGACCTGCCTTCGGTCACCCCTTGTATTTTGGCGCCTCTGGGAGAAGTCTGGGTCTGGTTACCCGATCTCATCCAGTCGTATCGGATGGCTCGGCTAAGCGCTATGCAAACATTGATTTACTGTGTGCAACTTCAGTTGCTTCGCCGAGTTCCGATCGACAATCGCAACATATAACCCCTCGGGGGCAGTTCGAGTTCCAGCAATCACCATGACAAACGCACGCAAGTCATGCACGGAACGCCTGAAACATTCGATCATGCTATAGATATCGTCGTGCGATGGCCGCGGGACCGGCTCAGGATGTGTGTGCCAGTCGCCGACAAAATGAAACCCACGCGTATACCGTTCGCGTATCTCACGTTGCTGGATCCGGCGATTCGGGACAAATCCGCTTCTGCTTCTACGATCAAGCCATTTTGGAGGCGTCGCCTCCAACAAGACGGTATCGGCACCATTGAATTGCGCGAAGAGTTGGCCGCCTGCTTCTTTCGCTCGCGGCGAGAGTTGCCGATATCGGTCAAATGTTGCAAGTACGGGGTCCGAAAGGATGAGTGCCGGACCTTCTTGGGCCAAGGTGTAACGAAGCGTCATGCCTTGGCCCTGCATGCAGGACAGTGCGGGTCGCCCGATACGCTCAGCTCAACAACTCGGCCGCCGTCACCCGGATCAAGGTTGGCCTTAACCCATCCTGGATTCCAGTGTCCACCTGCCCGCTGTAGCACATGGCAACGACCGATCCAGACTCGATGAGTGGATGCGTGTACTTCTCCCGCGAGCACGTCGAGCGCCAACTCCGCGATTAGCGCGATGGTATGTTCAAGCTCGACAGCACCGTACGGCTGGAATGATCCGCCACAAGCGGGTATCTGTTTCGTCGTATCACCGCTCCAAGAGGTAACCGGAGTACGCAGCTCGCCTAAGTCGTCGGTTAGGCACCGCAAACAGGCCGTCCGATCCATAAATACCACGGCGTGCCCAGCAGCCGCATGCGGTTCGGTCCAACCGTAAAGGATCGGCGCAAAAGATGGAAGCTTCAACACCGCAGCGTTTAACTCTGACTCCTGAGACCAAGCGCCCATCGTCGAAATGATAAGATCAACAGAAGTTAACTGCTCCGGTTTGATGCGCGCGAATTCCTGCCACGATTTTCCTTCCGCCTCGATTGCCAGATGAGGAAAACGCTGCCGGAGGGACGTAGCAAGCTGTGCCGCCTTACCTCTTTCGACCGAGTTGGCACCAAGCTCATGCCGACCGGTGTTCTCGGACGCGAGCAGCTGAGGATCGACCAGAGTGATCTTGCCCACCCCCGATTTTGCCAGCAGTGTCGCGACCGAGCTTCCAACCGAACCAACCCCAAGGATCACGGCCGACTTCGTTGATAACACGCCAACGGCTGGATTGTGGTCCCGACCGTGGACCCAAGAAGGGTCACAACGAATGACATTCGCACCGACAACCGGTGCCGCGGAATACCGAGCAAGCAGAATGGACTTCGGCGGCGTGCCTCGAAAACCGCCTTTGATGAGCGGATCACCACGTCCGCGAGTCGCCTGAGGCTTCAGAATGCGGACAGCTCCTAACCCGACACCGTGACGAGTGCGGCAGCCCAACAGCACGGTCTTGTTGCTCGCTGCCTGATCCAGCAACAGCCCTTCCAGTAGTGCCTTCGACCGGTCGTCTGATTGAACGAGGCGGAGTAACGCGCCCACAGTCCCGGGGTAATCGGCCGGCCGTGGCACCTTCTCGAGCCAGATGAATGGAATCTCTCGCGGCGTGAAATTATCGCGCTCCATCTTCTCGCCAAAGAAACCTTTGAGCCAGGCCCGCAAGATCGCGTCATCTTCCGCAACGACGGTAAAGGACTTTCCAAACCACGCTCGTACCAATCGAGACGGACCATCAGGATGACACAGCGATCGCACGGGCTGTTCTGTTTTGGCCCAGCGATTCCAATAACTGACAAATTCATCCTCGAAGTGCTCAAACCCTCGCCCTTCCAAGCAATCGTTAACGAGGGTCTGCGCACGATCGATTGCGTGCACCACCGAGGCGATCGGATTTTCCGGCGAATGAGGCGCCTCATCAGAGGCAATACATAGAAGGCCGCCTTCCTCGAGGTGAGGCCATTTGAGTACGGGCTCTACAGGATTAACGGCCACCCGCGGCCTGGGAAAGGGAAATCCCTCGGGCAACAGCAGGTGGAGCTGATGTTTGCCCGAACTCAGAAGTCCTGGAAGCTGCCAGCCCGCTGCAAATTGTTTCCCATGCGCGGCCAACTCACGATCAGTGAGCGGCCGCGCTCCTTGGAATCTGCTTATAACTTCCGCTTCAACTATGGCTGTGGCCGTCAACCGCTGCTTATCAAGCAAACCGGCCGCCGCCGCGCTTTTCGGTGAGACGCGGATCGCTCTTTGTCGCGATAAACCCGGCTAGCGCATTGGTGTTGTGCTGGGCGGTCGCTGCTTTCTCGGCAGCAGCCTGCCGGACCGAGAAGAAGTCCGTGTTAAAGACCTTATCCCACGCCTTCGCGGCCTGTGTGGCTGTGCATTTAGAGTCGTCCAGCACCTTGAGCTCTTCAAGCGCGTCTTTCAGTTTGTCGCGTAGCAATTTCGTGCCGGGGTCGTCAGGGCCGGACGTCAGCATTGCCTCTTGGGCAACCGGATGCTGGACCTCAAGGCTACCGAGCAACCGGTTGTAGACCCGCTGCATGCAGTCACGCAGCGCTACGTCCTCGCGGGCCCCGTTTGCAATGAAACACTCTTCAACGAGCTTGGTGATCGTAAACCCCGGCGCGATGTCCTTCTTCCAGTCACGACGGCTGCGTCCGAACTTCTTCATCAGCCGGACGCAACGGCGGAACTGCCCGCCATTGGTTCCCGCATCCGGGCTCTTCTCTTTGTTTGTCTTGTTGAACCAGTCTTCCGTGTCCGCGGCGCGAGAAACCGTCCAACCATCATCGGAGGCAAGTTCGTACTTTCCGTCCGATTCACGGATGCGATACACGGGCATATCGACGTGGTAACCTTCCTCGTAGAACACCCGCACGCAGCTCTTCTTAACCTCCGGCTGTTTGTTAAAGCGGTCGTCGCGAAGCGCATCCCGTACCATTTCTTTCGCTTCGCGTGGCGACATATCCGTGCCGTCGTCCTTCTTCAGCGAAGCTTGGGTAAAGTAGATGCCATCGTCGATGTCGTAGTCCTTGTCGGGGTCTTGAACCATTGTCAGCATCGCGTACGACCCCTGCTTGATGAACTCGTGAGGAGTCGGTTTGGCTGCGTCCTTGAGCCGCGTCTTGAGCCGCTCGCGATTCGCGTCGCGGCGCTTTCGCATTACGGTCCGCTCATCCTGGGGAAGCGTGACTTTTTCGTCGTGATAAGCAAGGACATCTTTTGAGTTGTCGTACATTTCGGTTACCTCTTAGCGATGGTTATGCCACTCTCGGCAGCATGTCGTTGAACAGGGCTTGGATTGCTTGACCATCAGCGGTGCCCTGTTGGATTCCGCTGTTGGTCATGTCCGCGTCGTGCCGTGCCTGACGCATGAGCGCCTCGAGCCCGTCAGGACGAGTTTCGTCGAGATCGAGATACTGGAGCAGTGCACCGGGAATTTTCTCCGACGGGAAGCGAATGATTCGCACTCGATTCTTGAGATGTCGCACCAGGGACCTGGCGATCCTGTCAAAAGCGAACTCTTGGGCAGCAATCGACACCTTGGCCGCCTCCCCGCCGAGCTTCCATTCCAGAAGACCGCGATGCACCTCATGCTCTCCGATCACCTCGCCTTCCGGCTTACCGCAACTGCCCAGAGAAAAGATCTCGATCTCCTCGTCGCGGTCACCGACGATTCTTAAGGCTTCCACTAACGCTACGATTACCGGGTTGTTCGCCCAGAGGCCGCCGTCGCAAAACACGTCAAAGCCGTCTGACCTTACCCGCTTTTCGTAGACACCCGTCATGCCGCATTAGCCTCGAACTGGGTGGGCGAGCGATACCCTAGACTGGAATGCAGGCGCTCGCAATTGTAGAAACGGATGTAATCGGTGATGTAGGCCACCGCTTCTTCAAGATGCTGGAAGGCCTGGAAGTACACCATCTCGGTCTTGAGGCTGCCAAAGAAGGACTCCATGTGCGCGTTGTCCCAGCAGTGGCCCTTGCGGCTCATGCTGATGCGCAGGCCGACGGCTTCAAGCACTGCGCGGTACTCCTTGGCTGCGTACTCCGAGCCCTGATCGGAATGGAAGATGGTGCGGTCACTCGGTGGGCTGGTGCGAACCGCCATCAGCAAGGCCTCGCGGGTGAGTGCGGCGTCGTGACTCATCGAGAAGCTCCAGCCCAGCACCTTGCGCGTGTAGTGGTCCATGACGATGGCGATATAGGACCACTTCCCACGGACCCGGATGTAGCTGACATCGCCGACCCAGACCTCATTGGGAGAGCTCACGGGCGGCAGCTCCAAGAGCAAGTTCGGTGTTCGGGCAAACAGGTAATCGCGGTGACGATGGTATTTGAAGCGCCGGGCCATGCGTGCTTTGAGGCCGTTTTCCCGCATGATCCGGGCAGTCCGGTGCCGTCCGCAGACGATGCCCTGGGCCCGCAACGCGGCATGGATGCGGGGGTAGCCGTAGGTTTCGCGACTGCCGGCGAAGATCTGACGCACCACGACCAGCAGACGTTGGTCGTCGAGGCGGCGTCGACTCGCGTCCCGTGCCCGCCAGGTGTAGTAACCGCTGCGCGAGACCCCGAGCTTGCGACACAGCACCGCCACCGGCGCCCGTCGTTCGTGGTCCGCTATGAACCCGAACGCCTGGACTTTTTTTCGGGGAAGAACCTCTCGGCTTTCTTCAGAATAACGTTCTCCTCCCGCAGCTGCTTGAGTTGGCGCTCTAACGTCCGGATTCTGGCCTTGGCCTCGAGAAGCTCGGTACGCGAACGCGCCTCGTGGTCGTTATTCTCGATCTTGCCCTCCCGCATCTCCTGCCTCCAGCGATACAGCATGATGGGATGAATCCCCAATGCCTCGGCCACGTCCACGGACTGGATATTCGGGTGTTGCGTGACCCGCACCGCCGTGTGTTTGAACTGATAGTTGTAGAACGTGTGCCTTTCTTTCTTCTTCATGTCGCACCTCCGGTTAACTGCTTTACAGGAGGTGTCTACGTTTTCGGGGTAGGTTCAGTCCGCGTTCGGCTGTTTGATGGCTGCAAGCGAGCGGAACAGAGGTGCGGCACTGCTCGCGAGGCACACCTCGACCAGCGTGTAGTGATCGTCACGATGGTTAGTATCCGGGTCGTGCGGCGTCTTGAAGACCCAGGAGCGGTAGGAAGACATATTGACCGCGGGCACGGCTAAGGCGATGCGTCTCTCCTCCCAGGTCTGGCGAAGGGTGGTGTCCTGGAGCACATCCTTTAGCGCACGCCGCAACGCGATGTCACCCTGTTCCAGATACTTCGGCCGCGTAGCGAGCTGGGACACAAGGTCCCAGCTGGCCCTAGACGGCATTCTTTTCGGGAAGATGCTCGGCCCGTGAGTCTTGTAGACCCCCACCATTTGAGCCGGGCTCACTCCCTTTGCGAGCCCACAGCCGATGATTGCGCCGGTGCTTGTGCCAACGATGAGATTGAACGCTCTCCCGATATCCAGGCCGTGCTCCAATCCACGCCGTTGAGAAAATGCCCGGTCCAGCGCATCCAGGTAGGCCGCCGTGTAGATGCCACGCATTCCTCCGCCGTCGATGCTGAGCACTCTGAAAGCCACACACCCCTCTGAAGATGCTAGAAATTCCGCGATCGCCGCGGAGCTTGTCCTTGCGCGCCTCCAGCACCGCGTCGATGAAGTGGCGGTGCACGTCGGCCAGGACGCCCTGGATCTTGCCGACGTCGTCTTTCGAGACCGGTTTGAACGAGTCGAGCCGCGACTTGTTCTCGCCCGAAGTGTAGATGCGCCGTTCGATGCCGAACCGCCCGATGGCACCGTCGAGGCCGAAGCCGCTCATGATCACGCCGATCGAGCCGGCGATCGTGCTGCGGTTAACGTAGATCTCCTGGGTGCCGGTCGCGATCATGTAAGCGCCGGAGGCGAGCGCGTCCTCGGCGACGGTTACCACCTTCTTGTCCGGGAATTCCCTGCGGAG
Organism: Sulfurifustis variabilis; assembly: GCF_002355415.1. Lineage (GTDB taxonomy): Bacteria > Pseudomonadota > Gammaproteobacteria > Acidiferrobacterales > Sulfurifustaceae > Sulfurifustis > Sulfurifustis variabilis. Next base: position 3,092,378 of record NZ_AP014936.1, read on the forward strand.
CTCCATGAGCCGGTCGCGTATGAGACTCGCCTGCACCGGCGAGCCGCCCGGACTGTTGACGAGGAGCACCACGCCCTTCGACTTCGTGTCGCGGAACGCGCGCACGAGTGCCGGATTGATGCGCTGTGCCGAGATTTTCTGGTCGGCGGCGATCATGCCGTCGATGCGAAGCAATGAGACATAGTCCTCGCTCGGCGGGCCGTCGTGCACGGAGCTGTAGAACAGCATGCTGATCAAGACGTAGAGGCCGATCGACAAGGCGCCAAAGGTTAGCCAGGCAGCCGTGCGGATGTTCTTCCAGCGCAGCTCCTTCTTCTGGATCTCATGTGCCTTCGCCTGATTTTCGTTCAGGCGGTTCAGGTAGTCCACGAGCATCACCGTCAACGCGTTCTGGTCGCGCCGGCGATCGCCGAACGGGGCACCCGGATCGTCGGCGGCACCGTGACTAGGTGCGCGGGTCTCCATGAGTCCTCCTGTTGTCGGTAAGCGATGTTGTTGGGGCGCAAACCGGGGCCTGGTGTGCGTTGATCTCGGACGACGTAATTTGATGAAACCGTGGCCATTGGCCCGGACTCTCGCATCGGCGCGGCAAACGCAAGTTTTTCAGGCCCGCAACATACGCCCGCAACGGCGACCAAGTGCCGGGGAAAGACGCCCGAACCCGCCATTTACCCTCGGCATCCGATCCCCTGTGCCGTGGCATCCTGCCGCCCGTGTCGCGGAAGAGCGCGACCGGACCATGCCTGCCCGGGGACCGACCAACGTGCCCACAGAGAAAACGAAGGCCAAGGACCAAGCGAACGACGCCGCGAAGACTCTGGAGCTGGCCGCCGAGCCCAACCCCCGCACCTTGTCCGACATGCTCGCGAAATACGGCCCCTTGATGGAATTCCCGGACGTCGCCAGCGCCCTCAAGCGCCAAAGCGATCGTGCCGTTCGCGTCGCGCTGTCGCGTCGCAATCCGCCGCGCTGGGCCCGGGAACTTAAGAAGGCGCGGGTGCGACACGGCCGGCGCGTGTTCTTCCGCACGCGCGATGTCGCGCTGCTCATCGAGCGCGACATGCCTCTCGCCGACGATGAGTAGCCGCGCGCTGGCAAGGGGGCGGTCGGCTGCGCTGGCCATCGCGGTCGCCCTGTGCCTGGGAAACGCCGCATTCGACACCGCGCTCGCCAATCCGGAGGGCGTCGAACCGGCGCGGTTCTTCGAGCGGCACGGCGAGGGATGGTTCTGGTACGAGAACCGTTCGCCCGCGCAGGCGCCGCCAGAGGAGCCAAAGGCTGCGCCGGCGCCGCCGAGCACGGACGAGACCGAGGATCCTCCCCCGCTGTCGGCCGAGTGGCTTCGGGTGAATCTGCCGAAGTACCTCGACCGGGCGATCGACGAGCCGACGCCGGAAAACGTCCGCGCCTATTACTACCTCAATCGGGTCTGGCTCGACAAAGGTAACAAGTTCTCCGATGTCGCCCAGGAGGTCGTCACCCAGGACGCTTTTCTGGACGAGACCACCCGCCGCCCGCTCGCGACCTACGCGGCCAACGAGATGAGCCGGCAGGCCGGTCTTGCGCGCGCGGACGCGCTGCAGGAGATCGCGCGCCAGGCGGGGATCTACTTCTTCTTCCACTCGCAGTGCCGCTACTGCGCGGTGCAGGCACCCATCCTCAAGACGTTCGCCGAGGCCTACGGCTTCGCCGTGATCCCGGTGTCGCTCGACGGTCAGCCGCTCCCGGACGGTCTCTACCCGGATTACCGCGTCGACAACGGACAGGCGCGGCGGCTCGGCGTGGAACAGACGCCCGCGATGTTCCTGGCGCGCCCGCCGGATCGCGTGGTCCTACTCGCCCAGGGCGCGCTCGCCTTCGCCGAGCTCGCCGAGCGCGTGACGATGGCGGGCAAGCAGCTCGGGCTCATCGACGACGACCGCTTCGACCGCACCCGGCCGATCCAATCCGTGCCGTCCACCGCCGAAATCCGCTTGGAAGGCGGCGACGCGATGACCCCGGAGAAATTGGTCGAACAGATCCGCAAGAACGCGAGGGTACGCTGATGAACGCACTCCGTGCGATGAAGCCGTTGATCATGGTTTCTGCGCTGCTCCTTCCTTCACTGGCGCACGCGTCGCTCCAGCAGGAGCTCGATGGCATGTTTGGGGACATGACCAACTACACCTCCCCGGGCACCTATGAGACCCAGCGCCGCGGCGTCATTTCCGGCGGTTCGTTCGTCAACCGCACCCGCATCATGCAGGAGAATCTGATCGGCTTCGTGCCGCCGAGCGCCTCGGCGTCGTGCTCCGGGGTCGATCTCTACGGCGGCAGCTTCTCGTTCATCAATACCGACCAGCTGGTGCAGCTGCTGCGCTCGATTGCGGCCAACGCCAGAGGCTACGCGTTCCAGCTCGCGCTCTCGGCGATGTGCGAAAAATGCATGCAGAACATCGAGACGCTGCAGAAGAAGATCCAGCAGTTCAACCAGTACTTCTCGAACTCCTGCCAGCTCGCCAAGGGGCTGGTGACCGACGCCCGCGACTCCTTCCGCAACCAGGCGATCACCTCGCAGGCGATGACCGCGCACTTTCGGGGCTTCGGCGATCTCTTTACCTCCTGGTCACAGGACGACGGCATGACCCCCGAGCAGAAGGCGAACCAGGTGGCGCGCGACGATGTAGTGAGGAACGTCGAGGGCAACCTGGTGTGGCGCGCATTGAAGCGCCACAACGCGGCCGCGTGGTTCGCCAACGGCGACGACGGCCTGCTCGAGGCGATCATGAGCATCACCGGCACGGTTATCGTCGGCGAGCTCTACGAGGACACGGGCGCCGGCGGGTGGACCCGGCGGACCACCATCGTTCCGCCGCGCCGGATCACCATGCGCGACATCATCCACGGCAACCCGAGCGCGACCATCTACCGTTGCAATACCTACGACGCGGACGGCTGCACCCAGCTCTTCGATGCCTCAGGCAGCCCCATCCTGCAGACCGTGGCCATCACCGGCATCAAGCAGCACCTCGAAACCACGCTCCTCGGCGATGACGCCAAACCCGGCATCGTGGCCAAGTTCGCGCGCAACGTCGGCGACACAACCCCTTCGGAACGGGCCCTGCTCGCGGCCCTCCCGGAAGGCATGGGCGGCATGATCCGCACGCTCGCGATCAAGAGCGAGCCGGTGGCGACTTTCTGGGTGCGGGACTCGATCGATTACATCTCGCTCGACATGGCCTACACGCTCCTCAATTCGTTCATGCAGGCCGCCGAGACCGCGGGCAAGCTCAACGCGCATGCGGAAACCAAGGAACTCCAGAAGATGCTAAGCGAGGCGCGTGACGCCCTGGGCCAGGAGTACGAGGCCCTACAACGCGACAAGGGGCCGCGCAAGCGGATGATCGAGGCCTACAACGCCTACCTCAAGGCCTACGACCACCGCAGCTACACCATGTCGCGCAAGTCCCGCCCGGGCCTGTAGCCGAGCGGGCCCACCTAACCCAAGGCGCACCGAGAGAATGTGGGAGATCTACTCCATCGGCGACGCGGCGTATCTGGAGATGATCCTGAACGCCGTGGCCATGATCACCGGCACCGGGGATTTCCAGGTGGCGGTGAAGATCGCCTTCCTGCTCGGGGTCATGGTGGTGCTGTTCCAGGCGATCGCCCAGGGCGGCCGCGGCATCAACTTCGGCGCGCTCCTGATCGGCTGGATCCTGTTCAGCCTGCTCTACGGCTCGACCGCTCGCGTGAGCATCACCGACGTTTACAGCGGCCAGGTCCGCACCGTCGCCAACGTCCCCTATGGCGTCGCGGCGGTCGGGTCGATCATCTCGCAGGTGAGCTACCAGCTCACCCGGATCTTCGAGACCGCGTTCTCGACGCCGGCCATGACCAGCACCGGGTTCGCCTCCTCGATCCAGACCCTGGCGAAGGTGCGTCAGGGCGTGGTCGATCCGATCTCCCTGGGGCGCGCCAACTCGCCGAACCCAAACGACGACATCTTCCGCAGCTGGCAGAACTACATCAAAGACTGCACGCTGGTGGGCGTCGACGTCAACCAGAAATCCATCGACTCGATCTACCGCACCGCCGACCCGTTCGAGGCGGTGCGCTTCGACTCGGATCTCTACGGCACGCAGATCTTCGTCAACGGAACGACGACGCAGCCGACCTGCACCCAGGCGTGGCAGACGCTGCGCGATGTGACGACCGGCACCCAATTCGTACCGGTGCTGGTCGAAGTACTCACGGCCAAGCTGAACGAGCGCAACATGCCCAACCCGATGCCGGCGGACGCGGCCATCGCGTCCGCGCTCACGAGCCTGAACCAGGGAGCGGTCAGCGCCCAGGACTACATGCTCGCCGCCGTCCTCCTGCCCGCCCTCGAGGACGCCGTGGTCGGCAAGCACCTCTCGGAGCAGGCGTTCACCCACGCGGTGATGGCGCGCGATGCGGTCGAGAAGCGCAACACGCAGTGGGCGGCGGAGCAGTCGCTCTTTGGCACCATCGTGCGGCCGATGATGACCTTCTTCGAAGGGTTCGTGTACGCGGTGACGCCCATAATGGGTTTCCTGATCGGGCTCGGCCAGGTCGGGGTAATGGTGGCCGCGCGCTACGTACTGACGCTTCTATGGATCCAGCTCTGGATGCCGAGCCTCGCGATCATCAACTTATATATAAGCATGGTGGCGACCACCAAGATGGCGGCGCTGGCCTCGGCGCAGCAGATGCCCCTGCCCTCCTTCGGCGGGCTCTATGAGCTCGACCAGATGCTCGCCAACTGGATCTCCACCGGAGGCATGCTCGCCGCTTCGGTGCCGGCGATCTCGCTGATGCTGGTCTACGGGGCGAGTTCGGTGACGGCGGCGCACCTCGCGCGCCGGCTCGAAGGCCGCGACCACATCGACGAAGGGATCGCCACGCCACAGACCGTTTCTGCCGGTCCCGTGGTGGCAAGCGCGGCGATGTACAGTCGCGACATGGTCGGTGGCATGCGCTACACGGGCCAGGAGGCGGTCACGCCGTCAATGTCGATCTCCGACAATCGCGCGCAGGCGCTGAGCACCGCCTTCAGCGACACGGCTACGGCCGAGAACATATTCAGGCACAGCAAGGAGATCGGAAGACAGGTGCAGGCCTCGAGCGCGAGGGCCGACAGGCTGGTGAACGACGTAATCAGCGGCATAGACGGATCGGCGCAATGGGCTCAGAACGAGCGCGACGGACTTGCCGGAATACTGAGTGGTGAATTCGGAATGAGAGCGGGAGGGGCCGCAGTCGGCGGCGGGCTCCAGACAAAACTACAGAGCACCTACGGTACCGAAAGAGCGGCCAAGATCATGGAGGCTATCCGCAACATCGAGCAGACAAACGGCAGTAAGAGCATCGAGGCTCTGTACAAGGAAGCCGTGACCGACGACTTCAAGGCCGGGACGGCCAATGCCTGGAGCAACGCCATGTCGGAGGAGAACCGCAAGGCAGTTACAGCCAGCACCGGCACGGGCATGAGAAGTGATGTCAACCTCGTTCAACTATCAAACCAGTTGGCGAACGATGTCGGCCTCTCAAAACAACTCGAAGAAGCTTCACGCGCGGTCGGCGTCGAAGGTGCTGCGCAGGATTGGGCCAGAGCACGAGTTTGGGCTTTTGGTGGCGATACGACCAAAGCCGTTGCGGCCGGCCGTCTCGTGGCGCTCGACAACGCCGCCGCAGCAGGAGACAACAAGGCGAACGCCGCGGTACTGACCGTGGTAGCGGCCGCGCTGGGGCACGGAACGTCTTACAGGGCGGACATGCCGAGCGAGAAGACGGCTGCCCTTGAAAGCGGCCAAGCGCAGGCGCAAGGCGACAAGATCGAAGGGCTAGTCAACGGCGCGATGACCAGTCCGTCCTTCGCCCCCGACACTCACCACGCAGAGTCCCGGGCTGAAGTCGCCGGGGCACGTACGGCCGCCTTCAGCAAGCGCGGCGGACAGCAAGAGAAGATGCTGCTGGACAACCTCGCGCGTCAGCTCGGCACGGACGGCCTGGTCACGGGCGAGGCATCTTACGCGCGCACAGCGACCGAAGTCGCCTCCGGAACGCTGAAGTCGGCCGACGACCTGACCCGCTACGCGCTCCAGCACGGTGCCCAGACCTTCTTCGCAGGCGTCAAAGGGGCTGCCGCCGGATGGCAAAAAGGGCTCGATGCCGTGCAAGGCGAAAACGCTCGTCGTGCCGCTGCTGGCGAGAGACCCCTCTCCATCTTCGAGAGCGCAACGATGATCGCGGGGCAGATGGAAGGGACGAGCCGGCAGGAGGCGCTGCGGGTCTACGAAGGACTGCGCCAGGCCGCAGTCGGCTATGCGAGAGAGAGTCTGGGTCTCACGCCGGCGCAGGCGCAGTACTATGCCTACCAGCAGACCAACACGCTCGGGCGCCTCATGAACCTCGGCGCCGAGCAGGTCGGCCTTCATACTCCAAAGGATGAGGCGCTACGCCAGGCGATCTTCGACGAAGAAAGAGGCAATGCCCACAGCACAGATCTGATCGCCCGAGGGATCGCAGGAACGGCGCGAAGCGGCAATCAGCAATATCTGGAGACGGTGCGCGAAATCAACAGGGTGCGGCAGTTCTCCGATAAGCAACCGTAATTTTTTGCAGGCAAGACCGCGGCTCGGCGGTGTCCTTCGTGAACAGCATAGTTAGTCGTCTGAGTCTCCGAACATGTTCCCGGCCGAATCAACTGCACCATCCATTGGAAGGCCTGTCGCAGGATTAGTGACGCTCATATCGTGATGCCAGCGCTCGTTTGAGGAATACGACGATCCATCGGACTCTACTGGGGTTGATCTCGCGTAGTCGCGCAGATTTAGCACCGCGAGCACGATCACCACCGGCGATACCGCAAGCAGCAGCGTCAGCAGGCAGCGCAGTACCGCGCGCGTGCGGCACGGCGGCCAGCCCATCTGCAGGCCGCGGTCCCAGGCCCGGTAGAGATATCCCATGCCTGTCCAGGCGGCGATGCGGTCGACCCAGGGCCCGGGGGTGACTCCGAAAACCGCTGGAAGATTCAAATACAGGATTGCCGCGCCGATCAGGAAGACCGTATGCCACCACCAACCGAGACGCCGGCGCGGAGTGACCCTCACGTATGGCCCGCTCGACTCCAGCGCAGAGAGCGTCGTCTCGATACTCGCGCGCCAGCTGTCGCGGTTGTCGATCCGCGCCAGCCCCTGCGAGATCTGCGTGAGTTCCAGCGCCAGGTCTTCGAGCCGGCGTTTCGTCACACCCGGCAGATAAGCCGCGGCCCGTGCGGCTCGTTCGACAAGTTCCCCCTGGCGGATGCCGAAGCGCTCCTCGAGCAGCTTTGCGAGGCGTTTGCCGTAGCGCTTGGCGAGTGCACGGTCGGAGGTCCTGAGGGTCGCGATGTCCATCCATGACAGCATATGGCCACCCCTTCTAAACGCAACGTTGTGGTGTCTGGCGGCTACATCCGGATACGGCGTCCGCACAGACCGACGACACGGCCGATGATCTGCATGTCCGATTCCGACCCGTCCGGCTTGAGCGGGTAATCGACCGTCAGCACATCCCGGTAGGCCCGGCGGTCACGCAGCACGCTGACCTGGCCGGAGCTGGCTTGCTGCAGCCGCCGGACCATGAGCGCCCCGCCCAGTGTTATTACGTAAATACCGCTGCGCAACTGCTCGGGGTGAGTGGTGTCGCAGACGATGTAATCGCCGGGTCTGATCGTGGGGTGCAGCGCGTCATCCTGAACCCGAAAGCCCACGCAGCTGTCCGCGGACGCACGAAGCTCGGTTTCCAACAGCTCGCGCGTGAATCCGATTGCCATCACCGGCCGCGCGCCGCGCGCGGGCGGCCAACTCTCGAGCCGCTCGAGCTCATATACAGGCACGGGAATGAGCGCTTCTCCCTCGGCGGATCCGGCCTGATGCTCCGCGTACCAGTACTTCAGCTCGTACGCCGAGATCCGCTCGACCTCCGGTACTCGCAGCTCGAATGCCGCGTTGTAGGCCGCCGCGTAGGCCGCGCGCGCGTCTTCACTGTCGTCGCGATCGTGCCGCAGGAGGTACTGCTCGTAGTTCTGCGCGATCGCCGCTCGTATGACGCGCGGCAGTTCGCGCATGGGCCCGCGGCCGGTCACAAGCCATTCGATGTTGACGCGCACGGCTTCGGCGAGGCGTACAAGATGCGGACGCGACGGCTCCCCGCTCGAAAAGTAGTGGCGCAGCCCCGTCTGTGAGATCCCGGCAAGCTTGGCGAGGTGGTTGACGCTTCCAGCGAGCTCAGCGAGCGCGTGCATGCGCTCGCGAAACTCCGCGAAATCGTGATTTGTGATCAAAATACTGCCGCTGGTCTGCCGCATAATGCCGTTTGTCTGGCTACTATAGCGATATTTAGCTAGTGCCGGCTTAAATCTAGCTTACGTTTCATCCTATGCAATAGGGAAATATCGAGCGGGGAAAACCCTCGTGTTTTCAGTCACGGAAGACGGCCGGGCGAAATCAGCGTCGATTGTTGGATTGATCGTGTTGGCAGCCGCGCTTTATAGCACACCCGCCCCGGCCATCGATTTACGCGGCTCCTTGTGGGAGCGCGCCGCAAGAACCTACCAGCTCGACCCCTACCTCCTCTACGCCGTGGCGATCGCCGAGAGCCTGGTCGCAAGGGGGGATTCCCGCATCAGCCCGTGGCCGTGGACGATCCGCACCCCCAAGGGGTCGATCTACGCCCGCACCCGCGAAGAGGTCGAAGCCAGGCTTCGCCTCGAGCTTGCCCGGTGGGGCGAGCGGGCGAATTTCGACGTGGGCCTGATGCAGATCTCCACTTCCTGGCACGCCTGGCGGGTCCGCTCGCCGGTTGACCTCCTGGAGCCCGAGGTGAATCTGCGGATCGCGGCCGAGGTGCTGTCCGACGCGCTGCTGTCGTCCCCGAACGACCCGGTCCTCGGCATCGGGCGCTACCACTCATGGCATCCGAATCGCGCTCGCTGGTACGGCGAGCGCGTCTTCGAGATCTATCGGCGGCTGATCGCCGAAGTCACGGAAGCGCGCACGGTCAAGCCATAGAAAGCGCGCACTAAAACACACGAGCAACATGATGGACTATGGAGGGTAGAACAGTGAGAAGCTTCGGTGCCGCGAATAACAACCGCAAGTACGTCGAGATCTGGCGGGCCGACATCCATATGGCCTTGGTGCACCTGTGGAAGTCGATGCTCGACGCGGCGCAGCAGACCGTCAAACGTGAAAAGGAAATGAGGCGATTTTTCGGCCTCGAAAGCGGCGACGTCGAGGCGCTGCTCGTCGCGGGCGAACCGGATCTCATGTGCATCGCCGGCGGCATGCCCTATCCCTTCCGCCCGGCGCGCCCGCTGACCGAGATTCTGCGTGACGGGCGTCCCACCGAAGAAGAGCGAAGGCTCGCCGGGAGTGGCGTCTCGCGCACCGCGATCGAGATGCAGATCGTCTGGACCTCGTACCTCACGGTGCTGCGCTCAGTCCTTGAGCGGGACGAGCGTGCGCGAGTCCTTTGCGGGTTGGCGGTCGCCGAGAGCACCGCGGTCCTTCGTACGTCCATCGCCGCAATCCAGATGGTCGTGTCCGCCGGACCTTACTGCTTTGCCGCTTCGGAGTCGTTGCGAGGGGTGCTGCGGGCAGGATCTACCTCGGCATTCACGCGCCGCGAGCTCATCCGTCGCACGGCGGCCGATATCGGCCTGATCACCCGGGTCTCCAAGGGGGACGCGCGATGAACGCTCGTGTCGAAAACCGCTACGACCGCCTCGCGGCCGCGTTGGAACTGCTGCGCAACGGCTATCGCACACGGATCGTACAGGCGGCAACCGGCTTGCCCGCCGGTGCGATCCGCAAGCTTTGCTCGGACGTGCTCGGCAAGCCGGCGACACCGGGGCAGCTGCCCGAGGCGAGCAGCGTGACGACGTCCTGGGGGCGTTACGCGGACGCGGCGCTCTTCGCCGGCATTTATCACGAGATCGGCGGCGATGACATCTACCGGTATGTCGATCCCTACCTCGTGCTCCACGCCCACAGCATCTACCAGATCGTGCGTGAACAGATGGATCGGATGCCGACCCGCCGTGGCGACGAGCGCCCCACGGTCATGGATATCAACCACGCGTGGGTGATCGCTCGCGACCTGCGTGCGAAAACGGCGGTGCTTGCGGTCTGCAGCAACCTCAGCTGTCGCTACCACAATCTCCTGGTCGTGGGCTCGCACAAGCAGCTCGCCTGCGCGCTGTGTCATGCGCCGGCGCAGCCCTTTTCTCAGGGTTCGCTTCGACCTATCGTGGTCTAGCTTCCGCATCTTGGGGTGATCGGGGAAAGAAGGCGCTGAACAACGTGGATGTCCAACTGCAGCCAACCCCCAAGACGATCGCTGTTTAGAAGTCTTTCGTTTCCAGAAAATGTCCACTTTGCCCCGACCGAACTTGCCGGAGAGAACCAATACGCTTCAAATTGAACCACCCGCCCTCAGCTAGGAAAATGCTTTTTCGGCATGGCAATCCGGTCGAACCAAATTAGCCACGTGTGGGCATAGAGAGGTTGAAACAAAATATGGCCGAAGCTCCGCGCTTTCACTTTTATTGGGAACGAGTCGAAGACATATCCGTCCTCACCATGCGTCGGCAGGACTGGAACACGGTCGCTCGGTACCCCAGTCGCCTTCGATGTCCGTTCGACACCGCTGTCGGGCGTCACTCATACCGCCTCGGTGGTCGCCTCCGTTGCACACCAATATGGGCCCGCTACTGCTCGCGTCCAGGTGTTTCGTTATGATCCCGTGGACGCCCCATTGTCGATTAACCAAGACGAGTACGATGTTTGGACCGACTTGTCTGCCCATCCAAGGCTCTCGGAGATGATCACCGCCGCATCAACATCCGACAACGAGAACTTTAGGGCCTATTGCCGGGAGCATGTATTTTCCGTGAAGCGCCCGCCGGGTCTCGACCATTGGCTGCCGACGCTGCCGTCTTCGGTCGTGCTCCTTTTGAAAAGTACGTGATCACTTGAAGCTAGTCGATGACCAAGCTGGCTAGATATCCGCACATCGCACTGTTTGCTGCAGTTTTCTGTTATGCACAACTGCCTATGTGCGGTATCAATACGCTTAACAGTGACACTAACATTGAAAATGAACGAAGCCGACGCGTATAGGTTCATCCGTGAAAGAGTCAAGGTGACTCCGCAGCTAGTAGCCATTGCCAAAGGGATCGTTGCTCGTGCGAGCGAAAATCAGTCTCGGGCTTCAGAGCTCGTGGACAATGTCCTTAAGGTGAATGCCGTATCGATCCCACATCAGGTGGTACTACACCAATCCGTGAATCCCATTCCTTCACTGACGGCCGCCGCGGAGGGATTGTCTTGGCAGCTTGCTGCACAGGAAGCGATCTGGTCACTGATTCACAGTGGCATCCTTCTGCCGATGGGCGAGCTTCACGGGTCCGCCCCGAATATTGGCTGGACGACTGTCGTGCCAGGAAGCGGTGGTCAGTCAAGCGGCTGGAGGTTCGAGGACTTGTATGTCCCAGTACCCGCACTCGTCCGGCGGGCCCCATCATTCACTGGTGCAAATGACCAGTTTCTGTCTGAGCCGGATCTCTACTTGAACACACTTGGAATGCCCGACATGCACCCTGACGTACGGGCAGCATTCCAGGAAGCGGTGAAGTGCTTTCGCGGCGGACTCTTCGCGGCAGCCGTTGCCATGCTTGGAAAAGCCTCCGAGGGTGCGTGGCTGGAGTTAGGCGCAGCTTTGCTAGCCGTACACTACGGATCCGATTTCAAAAAACAGAGAGCTGTCCTTGAGGATCCTCAGATCGGCACCGGAAAGAAGATCGACGCTGTGCTGGCGATCTTCGACCGTCAAGATATCTTTCGTCCTGTTTCTGAGAAATCTGGAGTGCGGCCTCAGGAACTCAAGTCTGTTGCTGTATGGAGTGATGCCGTTCGGGACTCTCGAAACACCATTCACTTTGGAGTGACTCCGGCCACACCTAATACATACGAGAAAGTTGCAACCCTACTAGTCGGTGCTGTCCCGCACATGCGCGTGATTTATGGGGTGAAAGAAGCAGCAGATGCGTTTAGCGGAGGCGCGGCGACCTAACCAGATGTGAGCGAGGGCGCCACCTCGATGGCCAGGCACTCCCGCATTTGTTCGTTGATCACTCAGAGCAAGAGAAACCCCGCCTGCCCCGAAGGCAGGCGGGAAAACGGTCACGCGGCGAGCTCGGCGCCCGCCTCTTCTGCGATCGCCGCGCGGACCTGGTCGAGGTCCTTGCTCGTGCAGATCGGCTCCCACTTTAAGGCATATCCATCATCTTCGTCGTCCTTCCTCGTGGACCGGCGCGCGGCGGTGTAGACCCACTCGCCGCGGACCTGCGCGCGTGACAAGCAGAAGCGCTCCGTGGTGTCGACCCAGGCGTAGTCACTGATCCGGCGGAATTCTAGTGCACGGATCACCTCCTATGCCACGCGCCCCAGCGCCAGACGGCTCGGGAAGCCGCCGAAGCGCAGGAGCGTCCAAGCATCGTTCCAATCGACTCCTTTCGCGCCCGCAGGGATCGGCAGCGGCGGCAGGAACGTCTGGCTTCGGATGCCACACCGCTCCAGCCGCTCGCTCAGCCTCTTGGCCGCTTCCTCGCCGCGGCGCTTACCCCGATGCTCGCGATCGAGATCCGCCCAGATGAACAGCGTGCGAACGTCATCCGGCGGAACGAACGACTCGAGCAACGTGGCATTCAGCACCGACCATGTGACCATCCCACTGCCGGTACACACGGCAAGTGCGGTCTCGATGCCTTCGGCGACCCCGAGCACACTCTCGGTCGGTTTCCCGAGCTTGATGCTCGCGCCGGTGACGGCCTTGCCGTTCGGCACGGGCATCATCTTCTTCGGGGTCTCCACCGGCGCCTTGCGCCCATCCACGGTGAGGTAGATGCGCTGCAGGGTCACCATCTCGCCCTTGGGGTCCGTGACTGCGGCCACGATCCCGGGGTAGTCCCCGATCACCGTGCCCGCCTCGTCGCGGTACTCGAGCTGCGGATGAAACCGCAACGCATCGCCGAGATCGGTGACCTGCCGAAGCGGGATCCTGCGTCCTTGCAGGTAGCGCTGCGCCGGCACTGCCTTGTGGTGCAACAGCGATATGCTCTCGCTCCAGATCTTCGCGATCACGGCACACAGCCGTGCATCGGCGTCCGCGTCACGATAGATGAGCGGTGCCAGAGGCAGATTCGCCGTGTTCGGTTGCTGCACCGTGGTCTGGCGTGCGGAATGACGCCGCTGCGTTTCGCGCTCGACCCCATCCCACGGCAGGAGCTTCAGCCACTCGGCAACGGCCGCGAGCGCCTCGGTAAAGCGCCAGTAGTTCACCCACATGAGCAGCCCCAGGCCGTTCGGGACCGGCCCGCAGGTGTTACAGATGCCACCACCGGTGTCGCGGTAGTCGCGGAAGAGACGGAAACCGTCCCTGCCGCCATGCACCGGGCACGGGACGTGCCGTCCCGGCCGCTCGAGCGCGAGCTCCAGTGCCGGCGCGAGATCGGTCAGGATCTCGTGCCAGCGCCCGGATGCTGCGCGCCGCACCTCGTCCGCACTGATTCGGCGGAGATGCTTCGTCGTCATACACCCTCCTTCATCTCGTCTTCGTCTTCCTCGGACATCGGTTCGGCGGACACCGCCCAACCGAGCTCTTTTAGCGCCGCAACGGCGGCATCCCCCGGTGAGCACGCCTCGACCGTGAGTGAATCGTTGGGATCGTGCTCGTTGCAGACCAAATACGTCTGCGGTTTGCCATCACGCGCTGCCATCATTGCTCCTTCGCCTGCTCCGATCGGGCTGTGATTGCGATGCCCGCGCGGTCGGAGACGGAGCTTCCCCTTGCGGGGTCACAGCTCCCCGCACGGGTCGTCGTCGCTGGGTTGTTTTGCGAGGTACAGCTCCCTCGGTGTCCGATGTGGACACGGAAAATGCGATAGCTGCTTCGTGCTGCGAAGTGCGAACGCTTTCTCGGTACGGCTGCGGTCTCAACCGCACCGAGAAAGCGCCGCACGGCGACGCTTTCCCCCTTTCGGGACTTCTTTACTGCTTACCCGCAGGCCCCGGTGGCGCCGCAGGCGGTACAGAAATCGCAGCCATCCTTGCGGATGACGGCGTAGTTCCCGCACTCGCCACAGCGCTTGCCGGGCGCCACCTCCATCGCCCCCACTGAGCGGGCCTTGATGGGCACGACGTTGTCGGCGTCGTACTGCATCATGCCCGCCTCGATGAGCGGGTAGCCCTCCTCATCGAGAATGCCTAGCATCGCGTAGCGATGGATCAGGAGCCTCGCGATGTAGGCCACGGTCGATGGGTAGTTCCGCTGCTTGCTCGACCCCGGGGTGCGCGCGAGGAAATCCCCGCGCGGTTCCGCGTAGTCGAGCAACTGCCGCAGCTTCCCGCCGACCCAGGCCGGGTCAAGCACCCGCATGTCGTAGGAGAGACTCTTGCAGAGCCCGTCCAGGACCTTCGGGTACTCGCCCGACAGCCACAGCGAATACGGCCGCCGCTGGCCGTCCGGCATGAGCAGCTCCTTCACGCCGGCCACGAAGTCATCCCCCGTGGCCGGGTTCAGCACATCCACCACCCAGCTCATGGTCCCGTCGGGGCCGGTCTTCGGCTCCTTCGGGCTCATGAGCGCGTTCAGCACCGGCGTGTCGCCGATGTCACCGAACGCGCCGAGCTCCGTGCAGCGGTACCACAGCAGCTGCGCGAAGCCCGACACCATGCTCGGCACCCGCTTCGGCTCGCCTTGCGGCGGCATCGCGAGCTCGAACCCGTCGTCGGCCGAGGCCTGTGCCAGCGACTCGAGCTTGCGCCGGAGCCAGCCGCGGTCGTTGGACCGCATGTCCATCGACAGCGACTTCGCGAGCGCCCCGAGGCCTCGCGGCTGCTCCGCACCGTTCACCCACACCTCGAACGGATGGTTGCGTCCATTCTCGACGTGCCCGATGAACACGGCGAATTTGTATCCTCGCGGGTGATCCACCACGTAGCACCAGGCCGGGTTGCCCGATGGCAGCACGGGGCGCTTGCGCCAGCGCAGGCTTGCGAGAGCCGGCGCCGGCACCGACTTCAGCTCGATCCGGCGGTCGGGGTCCGACTCGTCGAACTCGGGCGCCGTTTCGGGCGCCTTCGCCTCCGCTGGCTTGGGCTCGACCGACAACACCGATCCACGCACCTCGCTCGGGCGGTGCGTCGCCAAGCCCTTCACGCCGAACTTCCAGGCCTCGAGATAGAGATCCTCGAAATCCTCGTACGGACAGCACGCCGGCACGTTCACCGTCTTGGAGATGCTCGTGTCGACGTACGGCGCCACCGTCGCGACCATCGCGAGATGATCCCTCGCGCTGATCTCCAGCGCCGACACGAAGCTTCCCGGCAGCCTGGCCGTGTCACCGCCGCCTTCCCGGTACAGCCGGTAGGCGTGGTCCTCGACCGTGTACTCCTTGACGCTGCCGTCGGGCTCGCGCTTCTTGCGGGTGTACACCCACGCGAACGCCGGCTCGATGCCGTTGCTCGCGTTGTCCGCGAACGCCAGCGAGATCGTGCCGGTCGGCGCAATGCTCAACAGATGGCTGTTGCGGATGCCGTGCTGGAGAATGCCTTCACGGATCTCCGCGGGCAGGCGCTTCGCGAACCCGGACTCGAGATACTTCTCCGGATCGATCCGCGCCGGCACGCCCTTCTCCTTCCCCAATTCGATCGAGGCCCGGTAGGCCTGATCGCGCAGCGACTGCGCAACGCTCGCCGCAAACTCACGCCCCTCGTCCGAGTCGTACCGCAACCCCAGCATGACGAGCGCGTCACCGAGCCCGGTGAACCCGAGACCGACGCGGCGCTTGCTCTTGGCCTCGTCTTTCTGCTGCGGCAGCGGCCAGTACGTTACATCGAGCACGTTGTCGAGCATACGGACCGCCACCGGCACCAGCCGGCAAAACGCCTCGCGGTCGAACGAAGCCCCCGCAGAGAAGGGCGCACGCACGAACCTCGTCAGGTCGATGCTGCCCAGGCAGCAGCAACCGTAGTCAGGCAACGGCTGTTCGGCACCATGCTGTTACTTTCACCCAGGTGACTGGGCTACGGACCGCCTTGCGGCGGCGGGGAACACGCTTCGGCGTTCCCTCTGCCGTTTCTTTGCCGACGTCGCCTGTGTCCCAAGCGGCGCCAGCGCGTTATCCGGCAGCTCAGACTGTTGCATCGCCCCTCGCGGGGCGCCCAACCGCTCAGTCGTTGACGGTCCCTCTCGGGTTCCGCAGCGTAGCCCGCGTCCGGGCGTCCGCCTCGATCAGGTCGGGTTGTCCACGCCGGATTGCGCCGGCGGGCCGCATGTTGCATACGGATTCGTTGCCTCTATCGTCTCGCAGTACCAGAGGTTGTTCTCGCTGTTCATCCGGTCAACGAACAACACCCCGGGCTCGCTGTGGTCGTAGGTGTTTTTCATCACCTTTTCCCACAGCTCGCGCGCGCGTATCTTGCGATACACCCACTTGCCGTCCTCGCGGCGATGCACGCCGGACTCGATCAACTGGTCCGACGGCTCGGCCGTATGCACCAGCTCCCACTCCTGGTCGGCCTCGACGGCGCGCATGAACGCATCCGTCACGCCGATCGAGACGTTGAAGTTGGTCAACCTCCCCCCGGCGCTCTTGGCCGTGACGAAATCCAGGATGTCCGGGTGGTCGCAGCGCAGCACCGCCATCTGGGCGCCGCGCCGGGCGCCGGCACTTTCGACCGTCCGGCACATGGCGTTGAACAGATCCATGAAGTCGAGCGGTCCGGAGGCGGTCGAGCGGGTACGGTTCACGCGCGCGCCGCTCGGGCGCAGGCGCGAGAAGTCGTAACCCACCCCACCGCCGCGGCGCATGGTCTCTGCCGCCTTGGCGAGCGCGCCCATGATGGACGGCTTGCCGTTTTGCGTGTCCGGCTCCGACATCGAATCCCCGATCGGCTGCACGAAGCAGTTGATCAGGGTCGCCTCGAGGCCGGCGCCAGCGGCGGACATGATGCGGCCGGCTGGGATGAAGCCCGAGCCCATCGCATCGAAGAAGCGCGTTTCCCAAAGCCGGGGGTCGCGTTCCACGGATGCGAGCGCCCGGGCGACACGCCGGAAAACGTCCGCATGACTCTGCTCGCCGTCCTTCGCGTACTTCTCGCGCAGCACGACGAGCGAGATCTCTTGGTCACTCATGGTTGCCTCCTGTCTGTTATGGACCCCGACCGTCGGGATCTCCCAGAACACCCGCGCCGGGCGCTCTCGGAGTCCCCGGCGGGCGGGGCGGTTCGAAGACCACCCGAAGGAGGCAGGCCACCCCCGGTTGGGAGAGCAGTGCTGACTCCCCCGCGTGGGGTTGCGTTTTGGGGAAGGTCCGTTACCCTAGAAACCATGAGTAACGGCAACCCCGACATGACAGTTCTCAACGGCGGGCGTGCGGCCCTGGAACGCGAGGTGCTCGAGGCGTTGTTCACGCCCGGAGCGGAGACTCGCGTCCAGAACCTGAAGGCCCGGCTCGCACGGCGTGGCCGCATCCGTCTGGTTGACATCGGATCGGCCGAGCCGGCTAGCGCATCTCCCGACGGCGCTTCATCGCGCTGACTTCCCACCTGGCCACCAGCTCACGCTCGAGGTCCTTGATGACCTCGCGTGCCTGGCGCACCACCGACGGGTCGGTGATCAGACCCGTGCGCAGCATCTCGCGCACCTCGTCGATTTTGCAGATGATCTCGGCGCGCGTTGCGGTCGCGGCGTACTTCCTCGAAAAGTCCATGGTGTTCTCCTCACTGGTTGGTTGATCAACAACCCGCCGCTGGAGACACACCACCCCCGTTGCGGGAGATGTCTCCCCCGCGTGGGGTCTGGCTCGCGGCAGCAGCATCGCTGCCGGTTTCGGCGCTGCCTCTTGATTACACGGTGCAGCTCCCGTGCCCTTGCGGGGAAAACTTCGCAATGGACTCTGCCGCCAGAATCCATTGAGAAGTTCGGAGGCCTCGCGGCCCCCGCCCTTCCCGGTCACGCCGCGCTTGGCTTACCTCCTTGGCCGCGCTGACGCCTCGCCGTGGCGTGGATCGTCTCGCGCAGCCTGAGGTAGTCGTGACCTCCGACCTCGGCGCAGACCCGGAAGCTGAACGGTCCGATGTCATCGGAGTCGATCCACTTCCAGGTCTTCGCGCGCCGCTCGGGCGCCACCCGGTTGTCGAGCGCATCGCGCAGGGCCTCGATCAGAATCCCTTCGCGCAGCTTCGCGATGTCTTCCTCGCTCCACTCGCGCTCGAACCCCGGGCATTCCAATGGCAGCGGGTCCATCACTGCCAGCGGCACGTCGAGTGGTTTCCAGCTCATGTGCCCTCCTTGCCTGCCGAAGGCGCACCACGCCCCTGACGGGGCGATTCGGCGCCCCCCGGCAGGGCTCGTTGCCGTCAACTCTGGACCGTGTCGTCGGGAGGGTCCGCGAACACCTCATCGAGACTGATTCGCGGCCGCTCCGTCATGCAGTCGTAGACCCAGGCGTCCGACGTCGATCCGTCGGGCTGCGTGAGGCGAGCGATCTCGCTCTCGTCGCAGCCGTCGGCGTCGTAGTCGATCACCGCGACCTCGATGTCCTCGGGGCGGTCGGCGACGACCGACTGCACGATCCCGCCTTCGAGGACGACGGCCACACGGTTTCGGGAGCGACGTGCTCCGCTACGGTTTTCACTCACGGCTTCACCTCCTTGAGAAAACAAAGACGGCGAAGCCGCAACCCCGGACGGGGTTACGGCTCCCCGTCGGGGTTGAGTTTGCGATCGGCTACGCGGCCAGGAGCGCCGCGCGTGCGATCTCGAAGAGCGCCGTGCGCAGCTCGCGCACGTCGTTGATGACGCGGTAGCTGCGGAACAGGCTCTTCACCACCATCGTGGCGATTCCGACACCGTAGATCTCGATGCCGCCACGGCTCTCCAGCTCGCCGACGAGTCGTTTCACGTTGGCGGGCCGGCTCGGATCACCGTCGGTGAGGACGATGAGGAGCTTCCTCGGCTCCCGCTGCAGCACGAGCTGCGCCGCCACGTACCAGAGCGCCTCGTACATCGGCGTTCCGCCACGCGGATGCTGGCCGAAGCGGCCGGCAACACGCGCTACCCGCTCGCCATGGCGTTGCAGCACCTGCACGTACGTATCGATGCCCGGGAAGGCGGTCACGGCCGGATTGACGCCGCGGATGCTCTCCAGGGCCAACGACAGCGCGCAGGCGCTGTCGAGCGCGAGCCGGCAACGCGTCAGGTTCGTTTGGGGTACCGCCTCGTCCATCGAACCCGACACGTCCACCAGCAGATGCACGGCGGTGTTCGGCGCCTGATGCTCGTTGACTGCCACGAACACCCGGGTATCGCCGATCGCCAGACGGTGCAGACGGCTGCGGTCCAGACGCCTGCCAGCACGTTTGGACCAGCGGGCCTCCTCGCGGGCGCTCTGCACCAGGCCCGTGAGCTGGGCGCGCAGCCGATTGCTGTTGGCGCGCGCCTCGGACAGTACCTTCTGCTTGAGCGCATCGTGGCTCACCGCCACCTCGGCGCTCGGCAGCTGGGTCCAGCCATGTTGGCGAATCCCCTCCTGCGCCTTCGCCTCGAGCAGCTCGGCCGCCTTGGCGAACACGTCCTTGGGGACATCGCCGGCGGAGGCCTCAAGCGCCTTGGCGATCGCATCTGGATCTCCTCCGTAACCATCGCCGGCGCCGGTCCCGATGTTGCCGGATCGCTCATCGTTGATTCGCGATGAACTACCGGCCCCATCGCCCTGTCCCTGGGTCGGCTCGGAATCGGCCGCCGCGGAACCTTGCGGATCGGTCGAGCTGCCGGCCTGCGCCTGCCCGTCTTGCCGGTCCTGCGCGCCTGCCTCGGCATCGCTTGGCGCACTGGCCGCTTCCGCATCGTCAGGCGCCTTCTCTTCGCGCTCGACTTCACCGTCGCGCTGCGTTTCGGGATCGGGCTTCTGCTGCTTCGCCTTTTCCTGTTCTTCCTTCAGCATGCGTATGATGCTGTCGGTGAGTCGCAGCGCATCGGCCGTCATGCGAAGCTCGCGAACTTCCGCAAGCAAACCGTGTAGGCGAGTGACCACACCTTTCGGGAAGGTCTTGCGCAACGCCTCGTCGGCCTGCTGTGCCAGCGGCGCGAGCGCCTCCTGGTTCAGCACCTCGCATCGAAGCTTGAGCAGCACGTGCGAGGTCAGTACACCGGCCGGTGAGCTGGTGTCGGGATCGAAACCGCCTTCCTTCAGCACCTGCGCGACCGTCGTGCCGATGGTCTCGCGCGTGCCGGGATACTCGTGCGCCAGGGCGCTCTCGATCCGCACGTCCTCGACGGAATTCATGAGAGCGCCGCGGAGCGGTGACGTCGCCGACTTCCGATACGTCTCGAAGTCGGTGTAGCGAACATGCGCCGCCTCGTGCGCGAGATAACCCCACGCCACGTCGCGAACGGCGCTCTCGTCGGGCAGCACCGGCAACACGATGGTGTTGCCGTCGGTCGCCGCCCGATTGCCCTGGATCGCGACCTGCACGCCGAACTTGCGTCCGAGCGCCGCCGCCACGATCGGCAGGGCCCTGTGCAACGGGGTCGCCCTCATGGGCCACCCCCGCAGCCATCGAATGACCTCGCCATACTTCCTCCTTTGGACAAGGCGCACCTCCCCCGCCAGGGAGGTGCTTGTGGAACACACCTCCCGTGGCGGCGGGAGTCAGAAGTACAGCGACTCCGAGGGCGTGTCGCGAGCCGGGGTTGTCCTGGCTCTCTCGACGGCGACCTCGACTTCCGGGTCGAGCTCTTCTTCGGCGTCCTGCCCGGCCGGCATGCCGGCCGCGTTCAGGCCCGCCGTGGCGTGCCGCCTCACCTTGTCCGGATCGGACAGGATCAGCACGATCGACAACGCCTGGTCGTACAACGCGTCTTCCAACGGCCCGGTCTTCGGGACCACGGCGAACAGCGCGTCGATGGTCTTCACCATCGGTGCCACCGCCGAGTCCAAGAAGCCGAGCCCGGCCAGCTTCTCGCGCATGCGCCGGATCGGCCCGAGCGACTTGCGCGAGGCCTTGCGGTCCGACCCGGCGGATCCCGCAAAGCTCTGCTCGTAGAGCTCGCGTGCCTCCACGGCAATCTCGCGAAGCAGCTGCGACCCGAGCCGGCCCACCTGGTCGCCCAGATGGCCGGTGGCGGTCGCAGTACCGGCGACGCGGTACATCGCGTACTCGAAGCCGATACGCGTCCGCACCTGCTCGAGCGGGGTGAGCTCCTTGCGAAGCTGCCGCTCGAAGTCCGGGTACTGCCTGACCCACGCCTCGACCGCGCCGTCGTAACGCTGGAGAAACTCCTCCTTCTCCTTCGTGAACGATTTCGCGATCTCGCCCAGGGTCTGCGCGACGGCCTCGGTCTTTTCGCGCGGGACGGCATACCCGCCCAGAAACCGCACGCCGATCGCCTCGCAGGTGCGCTCCGCGCGCTTCTTGAGCGCGTGGAACACCGACAGGTCCTCGGGGTCGATGATGCGCTTCGACCCCAGGCTCGCCACCTGCGCGGGGGGAAGCTTGCCGCCCGCGCCGAGCTTGATGTCGTCGGAGCGCAATCGCTTGCGACCCGACCAGATGGAGCAGTCGATGGACACGAGGTCCACCCGCTCCAGCGTCTCGAGCTGGTTCTCGAGTGTCATGGCACCTCCTTATGGAAATGGGAGGCGCACTGCTCCCCGCGCGCGGGAGCGAGAATGCGCCCCCGGTTACGGGTTACTTCAAAAATACAGGCTCTCGTCACCGCCCAGGCTCGCGAGGTCGATTCTCTCCTCGGCAAGCCCCAGGGCGACGGCGACCGGGCGAATGGCATCGAGGTCGGTTCCGAACATCGCCAGCACGTCGTGTTCGTGCCGCAGCTGCTCGCTGATCTCGATGCCATCCTTCCACGCCAAGCCGACCTCAGCCGGCGAGCAGCGCTTCAGGTACAGCAGGAACAGAAGCGGGTACACGCCGTCCCGCACATGCATCTGGCCGGCACCCTGCCGGGTCGCGCGGGACACCGTGTTGCGGTAGCCCACCTCGACCCGCCCGCCGACCCCGAATTGCCAATCGCCGATCGCGAACTGGAACGCAAGCTCCTCGTTCACCGTTCTCGTGACGGGCACGCCGGCGCCTGCAAGCCGATCGCAGGCCTCGCGGCACGCGCGCAGGAACTCGGGAAACATCCCCGCGTTCCGCACGCGGATCTCGAAGAAGACCGTCTCTTCTTCGTCCGGCGACGCCTTCGGCCGAAGCGATTGACTTGCTTCGCTGCCCAGGTCTTCCGTGCTCACCCAGCTGCCGTCGATGTGGATCACCACGCGATCGACGTACTGGTAATCCTTGCGGGTCTTCTCTCGAACGCGCCGATTCTTCTCGGCGTGCGCATCCGTGAATCGCGCCTCCGGCTTTCCACCATTCACGAGGCTTCCGGCCCTGCCGTAACGCACGTGGACCACACCGTCCACGATCGCGACGGCCCATTCCTTGGCATCGCCGTTCGGGTGGCGGTAGCGATAGAGCTCGTAGACCCCGGCGTGTGTCTTACCGGCGATCGACGGGCTCATGCCGCAGCCGAGGCCGCGTCGGGCTGCGACGGAGTACCCTTGCCCTTGTCGGCCTTCGCCTGCCAGAGCTCGCCGAACACGTCCTTGGCGATCCGCAGCATCGCGGTGCGTTCCTCCGGCTGCGCCCGCAACAACACCGTGCGCTCGAGGGCGTACTCCAGGGCGTTCGGCGCGCTCTTGAAATCGAGCGCGAGACACGCCCAGCGCTGGAGCCCGCGGGTGGAGATCGGTGTCGAGATCGTGCCGGGGTTCTCGTCGTCGCCGACAAAGAGCCGTCTGACCTCGTTTGCGACCTTCACCATGCGGGCGCGGATCTCATCCGGGATCTCCGGCACGAGACTGCCAAGCAGCGCGACCTCCTCATCGGGCTCCATGTAGCCCGCCTCCAGGAAGCGGAAGCGGTCGAGGAACGCGATGTTCTGCTGCAGCACGCCCTGGTAGAGACCGGTCTGGTCTCCGCCGCCGGAGGAGTTGCCCGTGACCACGAGACGGAACTTCGGGTGCGGGTGAATCACCTCGCCCCCGTTCTCGGGGATCACGAGCGACGCCCCGTCGAGCACCGTGTTGAGCCCGGCGATCTCGCCCGGCTCGTTGAAGTCGATCTCGTTCAGGATGAGGATGTGCCCATCGCGAATCGCGATCGACGCCGGCCCATACATGTACTGCATGGTGCCGTTCACCAGCTTGAACTGCCCGACCAGGTCGGTGAGTTCGAGCCGGCGATGGCAGTTGACCTCCTGCACCGGCCAGTTGAGCCTCGCGGCGGCCTGGCGGATGAGCGAGGACTTGCCCGCCCCGGTCGGCCCGACGATGTACAGCCCGTCGCCGCGCGGGCGCTCCAGGAAGGCGAGCGCATCGCGCAACTGGTCCTTCCGGAACACGTAGGGCTTCTTCGGCGGAACGAACGGGTTCTTGTCGTCCACGAACCCTTCCACCGCCAGCCCCTTCGGGGCCTTGACCCCGAACGTCGTCCCAACGGGAAACGGCTGGGGTTTGCCGACTACATACGTCTGCATGCGACCTCCTTGGTTGATGTCCACGAGGCGCATGCACTCCCCCTCGGGGGAGCGATACGCCTCTCCCCCGGATGGGGAACTTCACCGTCGCTGCGTCTTGGTTACACGCGGCAGCTCGCGTGGCCTTGCGGCGTGAAAACTGTGCTTTGTCGCTGACCCTCGTGAGCGAAGATCCGCGAGAAAGGCCCCCGCGAAGCGAGGGCAAGCTCGGCCATGCTATTCCGTCGTAGCGAACACTGTCGCTAGCATGTCGGTGCGAGCGACGTGCAGCGCCTCGGCACGGTCCTCGGCCGCGGCGAGCAGATGCTCTTCGCACTGGCGAAGGAGCGCAGCACGCGCCAGACCGAGCGTCGGGTACTCGTGCGGCTGCGCGTACTCCGCGACGATGCGGGCATCGCCGTCGCCTTTCGCGCGCCAGGTGCAGAGCACCGCGCGATAGACGGAACCGACCATCCGCACCTCGGCTCGCTCGAAGAGGCGGGCGTCTCCGAACACCCGCTCCCCGTACGGCGGCGTCCGAAACACCGCGACGCCACCGATCGTGCTGTGCTGACTCATGCGTTTAACCTCCCGTTTGTTCCCGGCATCGACTCGTGCAGCGGCACACGCGAATGCAGACTTCCGCGCGCCGCTCACAATAGCCCCCGCTCGCTGAACGACACGACTTCCCCGTCCCCGACCACCAGGTGGTCCAGCAGCCGCACGTCCACGAGCTGCAGCGCTTCCCGGACCCGGGTGGTCAGCAGCTCGTCCGCCCGGCTCGGCTCGGCCACCCCCGAGGGGTGGTTGTGGACCAGGATCACGGCCGCGGCGTTGTGCTCGAGCGTGCGCTTGATGATCTCGCGCGGGTAGACCGCGGTGCCGTTCAGGGTGCCGCGGAACAGCTCCTCGAAGGCGAGCACCCGGTGACGGTTGTCGAGATACAGACAGCTGAACACCTCGTGCTCACGTCTCGCGAAGCGGGCGCGCAGAAACTCGGCGCAGTCCCGCGGCGAGTTCAGGGCCTCGCCGATCACGCGTGCGCCCAGAAGCTCGGCGGCCGCGGCGAGCACCTCGCGCTCCTCGGCCGGGCGGTAGCGCCTGCCGCGCTTGCGCACATAGAGCGTACTGCTCATGGTTGCCTCCTCGTTGGTTGATCGACAACCCAGCGGCGGAGACGCACCACCCCCGTTGCGGGAGATGTCTCCCCCGCATGGGGTTTGGCTGGCGGCAGCAGCATCGCTGCCGGTTCTGGCGCTGCCTCTTGATGACACGCGGCAGCTCGCGTGGCCTTGCGGCACAAAACCTTTGCTACCGACCCTGTCGCCAGGATCGGTAGAAAAGGCTCCCGCATCGCTGCGGGAGCAAAACCTCAGAAGTACAGCGACCGTCGCTCGGCGTCGGTGTCCTGCGTGAAGAAGTCGCCGGTGTCCGTCCTGTCCACGTCGGCCTTGAGCGGCTCGCCGTTCGCGTCGACACGGACACGCTGCGACGATGAACGCCGGTACCGCTCCATCAGCTCAGGACCGATCTGCGGCGCCTGCTCTTTCAGGAGCTTCCCGTAGTCCACGTTGCCGCGCTGCAGATAGCGCGTCACCTTGATCCCGGCCGCGGCGCCGTGGGCGAAGTTGCCCATCAGCGCGAGCAGCCGGTCCTGCAACGCCTTCTGGCGTTCGGCGATCTCGGTGAGCTCGCGCTCCCGCAGGCCGCGCCGGGTCTCGAGCTCGCGGTAGATCTCGGCGGCCTCGGTCCAAGCCTCGAGCGCCGGCCCGTCCGGGACGTACACATCCCGCTCGGGGTCCTTGTCGGGTTCGCGCCGCTTCTGGATCACGTCCCAGAAGTCGAGCGCTTTGGCGACCAGCTCCGCGATCAACGCCTCGTCCCGCGGAACCGGCAACGCGAGCAGCTCGTCCTCGCAGTACAGCGCGAGCACGCCGTGCGGAGCCGCCACGACGTAGACCTGCTGCTGCACCTGCGGGAGGTAGCGCCGGTACACCTCGCTTTCCTCCCGCTTCTCCTTGGCGTCCTTGAAGACCCCCGGCGACGGGCACTTGATCTCGACGGGAGCCCCGTCGTCGTCGATCCCATCGCAGGAGGCGCGAATCACCGGATGCTCTTCCGATTCCCCGCACACCGGCAGCAGCATCGTCCCGCAGGCCTGCTCGTACTTCCTGCGGGCCGTCGGTTCGAGCTCGATGCCGCGGCGTACATGCGGGTTGCGCGACAGATCGGGCGGTTGCACCAGCCCGACCTTCTCGGCCCACAACTGCCAGAGCGTCTTGTCCGGGTCGGACCCGAGGAGCACGCAGGCGTCGGTCGCCGTGACACCCTGGTTGCGCCAGGCATGCCAAGCCGGCGTCCGGGGCACCACGTTGACGCTGCGCATCAGCCGCCCCCTTCGGGTGCCGCCTTTCGCTCCTCACGCTCGATTGCGGCGAGCGCGTAGTTGAGCTCGAGCCCGGTCAGCCGCTCGTTGACGTAAGTCTTCGCCGCCGCCCAGGCCCCGCCGGCCTTCCTCGCCCGCTCGACCACGGTCTGGGTGAGACGGCGCGCCTCCTCGCTCACCTCGGCCTCCGCCGGCACGCGGCCTTGGGGCTCGAGGACGATCGTGGAGGGTTCACTCGGCCTGCCGTTCGCGAGCTCCGCGAGGCCTTCGCCGTTGTCCTCGTTGAGGATACGCAGCGCTTCGGCCAGGCGGTTGTCCTGCGCCGTCTTCGGCCAGGTCTTGCTGGCGCGCTTGATGCCGGACTTCTTCGTCTGCTCGCCGAACCACTCGACCCACGGGCCGGCCTTCTTCTTGACGTAGTAGTCCGAGCAATCGCGCATCTTGTAGATCTCGGACGCCGGCACCGCCTCGACCAGCATGTCGCCGTCGGGGGTCTTGGCGACGCAGTACACGCCGCGAAACTCCCCGCGCTCCTCGTCGAACGGGTCGAACACGTGCTCGGGCATCTGCGCCGGTCCACGGTAAAGGAACTTGTCCTTCGCGTAGACCAGCTCCGCCTTGGCCCACTTGATGCTCCCGATGTCGGTCGCGATCTTGATCAAGCCGCGGTACGACACATCGAGGATCACCTTCCCGTCGCGCGGCACGAGGAACGCGTAGCCGAGCGTGGGATTGAGGGTGAGCCCGATGGCCGCCACGTTCGCCACCGCCATCCGCAGCGACAGCGGATTCTTGTTGGCGATGTCCGCCAGAAACTGGTTGTTCTGGCAGGCCTGCAACGCGAACAGCGCCTCGGCCTGGTAGTCCAGCTGGGCCGCGTTGACCTTCAGGAACCGCTCCTTGGCGTCCGCGATCGCGAGCGCGTAAGGCGCGTGCTGCTTCTCGGCAGCCTGACTCATCTGTGCCTCCTTATATAAGGAATGGAGGCACACTGTTCCCCCTTCAGGGGCCACAGCGTGCCCCCGGTTGGGGTTGCGATACCGTCCGATCAGGACGGTGTCACGTCGTCCCGTTCAGCAGACCACGTCCGCTCAAAACGGGATGTCATCCGAAAAGTCCTGGCCGGGACTGAAATCCTGCCCCACCGCTTTCGCGGCGGGCGCCCGGTTGGACGGTTTGGACGGGGCGGGCTTCTCCGCGCTGCCGCCGGGGCCGCGCGCGCCGAGCATCTGCATGTCGGTCGCGACGATCTCGGTGGTGTAACGCTCGGCGCCGTCCTTGTCCTGCCACTTGCGCGTCTGCAGCCGGCCTTCTACGTAGACCTGCGAGCCCTTCTTCAAGTACTCGCCGGCGATCTCGCCCAGCCGCCCGAACAGCACCACGCGGTGCCACTCGGTGCGCTCCTGCTTCTCGCCGCTGCTCTTGTCCTTCCAGGACTCCGTCGTGGCGAGCGAGACCTTGGCCACGGCGTTCTGGTCCGGGGTGTAGCGCACCTCGGGGTCATTGCCGAGGTACCCGACCAGAATGACCTTGTTGACACCTCTTGCCATCATGCACCTCCTTCAGGTCATGGCGTTTGCGATAGCCCTTCGGGAGGCGAGACGCCCCTGACGGGGACGCTTCTCCCCCGCGGGGTTTTCCTTCGCTGGGTTGTACAGGGCCAGCTCCTGCCGCTTGCGCGGAACAGATTCGGTCTTCGCGCGTGACTCTCGTATCGAGAGCCACCCGGGAAGACCCCGGAGCCTCGCGACTTCGGGATCTCACCCACCGTTCACGCCGCGGGAAGCATAGCGATCTCATCCTGCGGCGCGATGCGCTTGGTGATCTTGGCCCACAGGGTCACGACCTCGAGCGCCTCCTCGTTGCCGATGTTACGGATGACCGGCTCAGGGACTCGATCGACACGACCGTCGTGGTAGTACACCTCGCACAACGTGGGATCGAAGATGTGGATCTTGCGGGTCATGGCATTCGCCTCGTGTCATGGCGCCGCCCGTTGCACGGCGGCAGCGGTCGACGACTTGGCGGCGATCAGCGTGAGGGCTCGTTGCAGCCCGAGCATCGCTCCGACTGCAACGAGCATCACGATGGCAACGACGACGGGGACGGGTGACTGGACGGGTTTCATGTTGACCTCCTTCTCTCAGTGAGCAACCCCCAAGACACACTGCGTCGCGCAATGCGTCTTGGCGGGTTGCTCCTGGGATCAGGAGCCGGTACGAGCAGCATGTCGCTGCTGGTACCCCCGCCGAGGCCTTCGGCGCGGCGCTTTAGGTCGTGGACCCTGGCGTCGCGCGGAAGGCGCTCGATGACTACCACTCGATGGCGGCGTGGGTGGAATAAATTCCGCCCAGCACCTTGCTGCAGCCCTCGAGACCGAGGGCGATACCGGCAAGCAACTGAATCACGATCAACACCGTGATCAGGGCTTTCATACACGCCTCCTGGGAAGGGGCGTGCATGCGCACCCCTCGCGGAGCGTGCAAGACGCCCCGGGAACGGGTGGGTTGCATCACCGCGCGGTCTCTCTTTCGAGAGGCGCGTGGTGAAGACGGTGTTACTGCGGCGCGCCCCTCTGACGTTGCCGGCGAATGAACGCCGGTACGTCGAACTCGGACCAGTCCGAGCGACGAGCGCGAGCAGCGATACCGAGATTGGCCGCCGTTACCACCGGCGGCGCCTGCAGCCGACCGTCGATGACGGTCGGTGGGTCCGTCTTCGGCCTGCGGAAGAGCACGTAGGCGACGATCAGGACCACGAGCAGCACGTACAGGCTGAGCATGTGCATCTCCTTGGTCTGGCAAGTTGCGAGAGAAGGAGTGGGGCACATGCCCCGCGGGGCGCGAACAGATGCCCCACGAACCAACTGCGCTGGAGCACTCCAGCACAGACCGGCATCGGGATGCCGGATTTGGCGGCGCTGCGTCTTGATTACACGGTACAGCTCCCGTGGGTGGACCGACTCATCGTCGGGCACCGATCCCTTCTGCATTACGCAGAGAGGATTGAAAAGCGGATCAGACGCGCAAGAGCCTATACCGTGGCCGAGCGTCATGCAATAGGCCAACGAGGCTCCGCGCCGGGGATAGATGAACGTTTCGCGCGTTTATCCCCCGCACCCCTGACTTCTGCCCCAGTAGGATCGTTCCGGGACAAATCCGAGCGAGGATCGCAGGTCATGGCGAAGAACAAGCCGAAGCCCCAGTACTCCGACGCCTTCTTCGTGGACAACCTGGTGCTGCGCCACGAGCGTACCCAGCACGTCTACGATCGGTGTGGCGACAAGGTGATCGACGCGCTGTTCGGCATCGCGGTGATCCTGCCCAACTTCAGCAGGACCGCCGAGATCGACGAGGTGTCGGCGATCGTGAAGAAGACCATCGAGAGCATCTTTGCCGAATTCCAGGGCGAGATCGCGCGGGTCGACAAGCTCGTCACCGACAACGGCATCACCCTCTCCCCCAGATACTCGAACCCGAAGAATCTCGCGGTGCGCATCACCTCGCCGCGCGCCGGGTCCTTCGTCGGTCTGTTTCGCAAGCTCGATGAGCTGCTCATGGGCATCGATAAGCTGTGGTTCGCGGAGGTCTGGGACGAATCCCAGAAGCGAAAGGCGGTGCGCGAGGCGAGTAACCGCGTGCTGGCGGCGGCGACGGAGATCTTCAAACTGCACAAACGCGCGCACCTGGCGCGCCAGCGCAAGGAAAGTGCCGCCCAGGGAAATGCCCCGAAAACCGAAACGGCGAAGGCGGACACGAAGGATATCGAGGCGATCGCGCCCGCGCAGGATGCTGTCACCGCCTCGGACGCATCGCCCGTCGACAGCGCCGCTCCTACCCCCGCCGCCGCGACGTCCACTCCCGCGGCGGAAGCTCCCGAAACCGCCGCCACCGACACTCCGCAGCCCGCACGGCGCAAGAAGACGGTTGCCGTTTGAGTTCCTGCTCGCCGATCCATCTCGGTCCCCGGGCGTGCGGCCGCGCTGCTATTGTGCCCAAGAACGGCGGCCGGTTCCTTCTCGGGGCGGCTCAACCGTACGCAAGTGACACTGCCCCCGGCTAAAGGATTGAGTTCAAGCCGATGCGAGTTGCGTAGCAGTGAAACCATGACACAATCGGGAATAGATGCCGCTACTCACAACTTGAGTCTGCACACCTCAAGGAGGTCATATGCGGACACGGAATTCCTTATATAATAGGTATCGCGCTCGCAGTAAGCAGCGGCCTGGCGGCTTGTGC
Source organism: Sulfurifustis variabilis (assembly GCF_002355415.1). GTDB lineage: Bacteria > Pseudomonadota > Gammaproteobacteria > Acidiferrobacterales > Sulfurifustaceae > Sulfurifustis > Sulfurifustis variabilis. The sequence continues at coordinate 3,122,632 of NZ_AP014936.1, forward strand.
CACCGCCCCTGCCCCTTACCCCTATAACCCCAAGCAATCCGAGGCGCTCAACATCGCCCGGGCAGCGAAGCTCTCCGACCTGAAAGATATTCCCTGGGACCGGTATCAGCAGGCGCGCGATGAGGCGCTCGCGAAAGGAGTAAGGCTCGACCGACCGTCGCTGGCCGGGCCGGCCATTTCCGGCGTGGCGACGTATTTCAGCCATGTGCGGCCGCTGCCGGGACTCGGCTCCGGTGCGGCCGCGACAGTCGATACGGCCCTGATGTGGCTTGGCAAACCCGACAGCGCCTCCGCGCAGTCGCGACTGATCGCCTGGATGCCGCGCGACATGGCCCGAACCCCGCAAGAGGCGCAGGCAAAGATGACCGAGATCTTGAACTCGGCTATACGTAGCGCCGCTGCCGAGACGAAATGGCCGGCTGGAATGCGTGTGGCGCCAGAGAACATTCAGGTCCAAAAGGATCCGAGCAAGCGCGTCATCCTAGTGCCGATTTCCGGCGGGGAATGCGAGCGCGAGCTGATACGGTGCATGTATCCGTTCTTCTTGGGAAACAAACTCCCGCGGGCATCGCGTGCGCCGGAGTTATTGGGCGGGGGCGACGCGTATGAGTTCACCGCCGCCAGCTCAATCGACTCGGCAACCTGGTCTTCCGAGGGCCGAAGCTACCGGGAGCTGAGTGGCCCAAAACGCGAGATTCCGGCCCTCGACAAGGTCAAGACCTGGCGCCCCGTGCTGCCCGACGTGGAGTTCTACAGCGCCATCTCCAGCCGTCTGCCGAAATGGGCGTATCTCTACCTCACGCCGGCTGACGATCGCGTGTCAATCCCAACGGACGATGTACGCCGGGCGTTCTTGCGCTTCCCCGTGATGCTTCATCAAGGGCAGGCGATGTTCTTCATCGAGCCCGATCCGGGGAGGCGGATCACCGCTATGTAAGAAGTCACGGTAACAGCCACAATCATGAATTTGTTTCACTCAACGGGATGTCAGCGAAAGACAAATCCTTATAGGCAATAAGTTTGGAAGCCCGGGCATTAGAGGCCGAACGCTACACGGGAAGTAAAGCGGGGGGTCGACGGAGAAAGAGCTTCTTTAAGATCTAGAGCGCAACAGATCGGCCGGCCAACCCAGTCGCTGGTACGGCGTTAATCTTGCAGTGGTCGAATGAACAGACTCCAGTAGTACTCGGCCGCCCCTTGCTGGGATAACGCGCCTTCGCGCCGGTCGCCGAAAGTCTGCAGCCCGAGCGGCTTCAGCTGCAGTGTGTAGCCATCGTCCACCACGCTCAGCGATTCATTGAAGCTATTCCGCTGCAGCTCGCCGGAATGGGAGTACGCGATGCCCCGCGAACCGAATGTCTCGCTGCCATACCAAACTGTGCATTGCGCAACCCTTTCACCCTTGTCGTAGATAAAGGCTGCAAAGCTAGTTTCGCTCAGGCGCTTGAAGCGCGTTTTGATCTGAGAATTGCGCGCCGCTAGCTCCTCTAACGACCCCTCGAAATAACGCGCAATGTATTCGTAGGCGTCTTCCAAAAACGCATCTCGCTCGTGGTCATCAAACTTGCGTTTGATACGCAAATTGCTCGAACGCTCCACGGAAGACGGCACTACGTCGGAGGCGCTCTCAGCAACCTCATGCGGTGACGCTTCGCGCCTCCGGAACGCTTCCGCCGCTTCGCGCACGTCCTTGGCGACGATAGCGAAGGCCTCGTGCTGATTGGCGTACATCGAGACGGGTTTTCCATCCGTCGGCGTCGCTCTCAGATGTCCGAAGGGCGCGGAGTGCCAATCGCAGGGGTGCAGGATAACCGGGATCACGATGGCGCTGCCGTCGTTGTGCTTTTCGAGCGCTCGAGTCATCTCCTTCTCAAAGCAGTAATCAGAGGCAAGGAAATGCGCGCTGACGAGAAGGAGAATGATCTGCGCCGATTCAAGCTCCGCGCTGATCGTTTTACCCAAGTCGCTACCCGCCGTAATCCGGCGATCGTGCCAGGACGAAATCACGCCCTGCCGCTTCAGTAACGCCAGGTGCGTTTCGAGCTCGTTACGCAGCTCCTCGTCCTTATGCGAATAGGAAAAGAACAGCTTGACCACGTTCAGATCGCTCCATCACAAATAGGATTTCAGCTGACGAAGGAAAGCAATTAGATTTCCGCCGGCAAAAGAAGCATCGTTCAAACCGCGCTGATCCCATAGCTCGAACACTTGCTTCTCTTGGGGCCGCGGCTGCCGGCCTCCCCCGCCTGTTGCACAGGTGGGCGTCGACAATACCATGTCGAGGCCAGCCTCCCGGACGGTCACTCTCACGCAAACCGCCTGTCCATCCGCTCGCCGACGGTTTATCTGCTGGTTAATCCAGTGTTCATCGGCACTCGCGTAGTCGCGCTCCTCTTCACCGATTCGAATCCTGATCATGAACCCTCCTAATGCGGCGATCGACGAAACAGGCATGTGGCAGAGCGTTTTCGTAAACAAGGCCTGTGTGTTGTTCGATTCCAATATTCACTGTTCCCGCCCATAGTCAGCAGTCGTACGCGTCAGTCAGTTCAGCATTCCCTTCCTATTTCTCAAATAGACTACTCACCCACTGCAAAAATCTCTTTAGGACACCGGCGCGTTGACGATAGAGCGCATCATAGTACGCACGCCGGCGCTCTTCCTCGGCACGACGGCCAGCGGCGATCTGCTCCGGCGTCCACTTATCAGCCCATCTAATTTCGCCACGATATATCCAGTAGTGCGATTGGCAAGCTTGCTGCCAATTCCCTATCGATGGGTAAAGTGTCGGGCCGGCATCGGTTTCCTCGAGGCTCCACTCTGTCGGGCCAAGCGGTGTCCGGACCTTTGATCCGCATCCACACGCACACAAGTGCGCGACAGCACCGAACTCCTCCGCAACGTACAGCACGCCCGGCTTCAGCTCCTTTGGCATGTAGTGGACGCGTTGCAGCCCAATCTTCATTCGAGTTCCGATTCTCCGACTATTTTTAGGTCGCCTATCTCGAACAGCAGATGATAGTGTGGAAGCTCTTCAAAGTAGAAACCACGCAACTGTTTAAACCGAATAACCGCCAAACACGCGTTGAGCGCATTGAGCTCGCTAATCTGGATATTAGTCCGATACAGATCGTTCGGATCATCCGTCAGCTCGGCCAGCCCTTTGTCGCGCAGCTTCTGCGCGTGCTCGGATGGGTAATAGGTGACGCGCAACATACCGTTGAGAGGGCCTTTCTTGCGGCTGAGCCCCATGCCGACGTCGATGAAAGGGATGCCCTTAGCGATGAGTAGATCGAAAATTGCCGCTCTGGACGGCCCCTTGTCGACGCAAACGAAAGCGAAGGTCACCCCATCGAGGTCCTCCGCACAGGAAGCGTCAATGAACTTGGGGACGATCGTGAGCCCCGTCCGAAAGTTGTCGTAGCGCGACCGGTACACGTCCGCCTTGGTTTTACCAAGCTCCGTTGGATCCAGTCTTCCCGGTGAGCGAAACGCGTTGTGTACGTGAAACGGATCCAGATCAAACCCCCGGATCTCGCGCACCGGCATCTTTACCAGGAAGTCGAGTACGTAGGCACCCGAGCCGCCGAGACCGATTACGGCGACGACATCATTCTTGAACTTCACCGACAGGTCCGTGATCTCTGCGCGACTCGTCAGCGTGTCGTGAAACTTAAAAACAGACTCTTCGGCGACGACCTCCTTTATTACACGGAACGTATACGGGTTCGCGCCATGCAGCTCGATCGCCGGTCCGGATATGATGCCGACGTAGCTTTCGATCTTTTCGAAGAAATCCTGAAACGCTCCGGTTGCTTTGGGCTTGTTTGAGAAGGAGCGCTCCACCACCACGTCCTTGCTTGCGTCGCTCAGCGCAATCTGAGCAGGTCCGCCGCCCAGATTCGGCATCGGTTTCCCGTCCAAGCCATGCGGCATAGACCCAGCAAAGAAGATCTGATGGTCTGTCTGTTTGACGTGTTCATTATCGATGAACTCCAACTTCGCGACGATCGCACCGATCCGCAATTCGCGGTTATGGTCCAGGTACGGGATGTCACGTACGACAAGGCAGTTGCTGTCGAAGGCAACCGCGTACCCCTTCTCGACCAGACGCCGTAAGTCGTCGTTATGACTGACCAGTTTGTGAAACACTGAAGATCATGCCTTCCTTAACTTTGACGGAACCGCCGGGCGAGAGCGTCCCCTCCGGCTTATTGCCGTGGCCGTTCTTGTACTTCACGGAATACGTGATTTCGGGGTGCTGCGCGAAATCCGGCACCTCAAGCACGACCACCTGCGCGTAGGTGATCTCGCCCTTCGGCCACTCATGAGGGCTGCCTTCGACGATGATAGTGACCGTCTTCTTCTCTTCTGCCATGGGAACGACCTCCACGTGTTGATATGCATCGCCGCAAACCATACGGCGAATTGCCAACCGATATGGGGTTGGCCGGGTTTCTTTTCTCCTGGACGATCCCTCACCTATTTATGTTTGGTGCGATCGACCAGGCGGTACTGCGAACCGGCCGATGGCGTCGGCGGGAGCGGTTCGCCCCGCGTCACGGTTCGCTCGGGTCCCTTGCCGCCTTTGGGACCCACGATCTGGTACTGCCCGGACGCCGGAGCTTTCTGACCCGGCCGGTACTTCTTACTTGCCATAGCTTAACCTCCAAGGTTTCGTTTATCCGCGGATACGCGGATGTGCGTATCTTGCACCGAAACAAAAAGGGGCGCAACCCCCTTTTTTTGTTTTACGCCGGAAACAACGACACGTTTTGCGATCGTTCGTGTATCAGTCCGAGCCGAAGCAACCGTACGCGCGCCGCCTCGCGGGATACCGCGTACGTGTCGACCACCGCCTGAATAAGGCGCTCACCGAGCAGCGAACCGGGTGTGACGGCGGCCAGACCGATTTCGCCCTCGAACCTCTCTTTCAGCATGTGTTTCAGATGATTCGCCGGCATTAAAATCGCCCCGCAGACATGACCTGCCTGCCATTCCATCCAATCTGAGACCGGCGCATCGATCAAGGACTCTCGCTTGCAGATCTGGCGATTATCCTCCGGCCGCTTAAGGGGCGCACCGGTGCCGCCGAAATCCAATTCCATTACGCCCACATTCCAAAGATAAGCATGGAAGTGCACATGCCCCCATTCGTGCGTGAGCGTTGTGCGCAGTCGGTTCTCACGATGTGGGTCGTTTGCTAGAACAGAGGTGATGCGCACGGAGGGCTTACCTTTAGAACTGAAGATCGTCACGCCTTCGACGCTCTGTCCGAATTCCGAGAGGTCGGCATAGAGATCAAGATCGGCGACATCCTTTTCCAAGAAGGTGGTCAAGTCGTCGGTGCTGATGGGAAAATGGATCTCGCCGTACTTCTTTCGCAGGAAGGTCGTGATGATCGACTCGCACTCCCGATCCAGTTCAGCAGGCTCGTAGTGCGGCCGGGTAGCGAATCTTCCTGTTCTGTCCGGCACAGTTTTCACGATCGTATTCTCTAGCTCTTTATCTGCCTTCGAAAGGCGACCATAAGCTTTTCGACTTTTTCGGGTGGCAGATTCTTGCTTAGGATATCTGTCGGTATCCTCCCGGCAAGGTAATAAAGATAATCCGAATTCAAATCGAGCACTTTGGCGAATTGCTGAACCATCAAGTCAGATGACGGGCTACGTCGATCATGCTCGATATCATTGAGATATTGAGGTGAGATCGGCTCCCCATCTTCGCGCTTAATCTTTGCTGCGAGCTCTTTTTGGCTCATGCCCAGCTCTTTTCGCTTTTGGGAAATTGCTTGGCCAAACGTAACAGGATCTAACATGGTAACAAGCGCCCTATATTCGCAAATCTGCGGAACTGCGTAGTATAGTCAATTTATCCCAAGCGCAACGTACGGTCAAACAGTCCCGGCGGGTCCATGAGATGGGCTGTCTGGTAGCTTCGGCGCGCGCGCTGAGAAACACGCACGGCACCATGTAAGCAATAAGTGCGCAAGAACTCGCTGCGCGACCTAGACATTCATGATGGGGATCGACTGCACCTTCTACCGTAGCTGCTGCCCGGCCTCGATTCGGGCCCCTGTCGTATCGAGCCCGTCGATGCGCTGAACCGCCCGCGTCTGAGCGTCCGGGCGGTTGCCGTCGATGTTCAGGAAGTTTCCCGAGCCCGTGACGCGGTCGAGAGTCAGGTTGCCCGCGGTCGGCAGTTTGCCGGCGAGATTCAGAATCCCGATCCACTCATCGAGATTGACGGTGCTCCAGTCCACCAGTCCGATCTGGTCCAGTGACAGGCCGTTGCACGACGGGTTCTGCGCACTACCCCAAGTCATCGCGAGCTGTGGCCGTACCTGTGCCTGGATGATGCGCGACAGAGGCGAGCTGAAGCAGCAGTAGCTTTCGCGTTTCTCCACGCAGCTTCCGAGAAGCTCGCTCGCGCAGTACGACCCCACGTGGGTGCAGAGCTTGAGCTCGCGTTTCGCACCGAGCTCGAACTCTCGTTCCTCGCACTCCCAGATGAGATTGATCACCAGGATCACGATCGTGTAGATCATGTACGCGGTCGCGATCCATTGCAGCGCCGCCCCCACCGATTCGTTGAGCACGACGCTGCCGCCTGCGTCCGTGAAGAGCGCGTTGGCCGCGTCCGTCCCGAACAGCTGGTTCACCCAGTCGTAGGCGGCCTGCATCATCTGCTGCTTGAACTGCTCGAGCGAGAAGCTCGCCGCCTGCTCGCTGGCCGCGGCCGTGGTCGAGCCGGAGAGATTGTTCCAGGCGCTGGCGAACCAGTCCTTGACCGACGACCAGCTGTTCACGACCGGGTCGCGCAGCGTCTCCCACGCGCCACGCAGGGGGCTCGCGCTCAGCCAGTCGGCGGCTGTGTCGAAGGCCCCGACGTCGTTCAGCTTGAAGATCAGATTGATGTACTCTGCGAGCGACACGCCGTCCGGCGTCTTGCAGCAGTCCACCACCCCGCCCACGGCCTTCTTGCACTGGTAGGCCTCGCCGGCGAACACCGTGCAGGTGTTGACTTCGTAGTGGCCCCCGCCCTGGCTCGCCTGCGCGCAGCTCGAGTCCATGGACATGAACTGCGCCGTGTTGAGCGCGGCGACCGCGCGCGCGAAATCAGGGTTCTGTTCGGCCGGCTGCGTGACGCAGTCGTTTCCCATGCAGCGGATCGGGCCGACGCAATCGTAGGTTGTGCCAGTGCGCTCGGTCGGCACCGTAGTGGTCACGCCGCAGTCCCAAGTCTCCTCGTAGACGTAGCAGGAGCCGGATGCGCCCTGCGCCCCCTGCAGGCAGCGGGAGGAGATGAACCCGCAGTTCGGGTTCGTTTCGTACTGCGCGCAACTGTTCGGGTTGTCGCCGGTGTTCTGCGGGCACTGGAGATTTCCGCTCGCGTCGGTGTAGCACGTGAGCCCGCCCTGGTTGAAGCCGCAGTTCGCCTGCACCTCGGCCTGCAAGCAGCCGTTGGGTATGCCCTGGACCGGCGCTGGCGGCGGCTCGAGCTGCGTCCCGCAGAGCGTCACGCCGTTGACGTCCGCGCAATCGCTGTTGTTTTGGGTGCATTGCAAGGTGCCGGTGCAGAAGCCGTCCTGGACCGCCTGGAGGAGGTCCGGACATTGCGGCGACGACCATTGCCAGCTGTCGCTTGCCTTCCGCCATAGCCGGACCTGCTGCTGGATGCCGGAGTAGTACCACGCCCATCCGCCCACGTCGGTGAGCTTGATGCGGGCGATGAGCCCGTTGGCGCAGCTCGGTTCCTGCAGGACGTTCCAGGTGAAGGAAGCGTCGTACGGACCCGCGAACGGCCAGTCCCAAGTTCCCAGCGTCTGGTAGGTGTAGGGCGCGCCCGATCCGCAAATGGCGTCGTAGTTCAGGGTCGGAGTGACGTCGCCGTAGGGGACGGCCCCGGGATCAGACCCCGACGGGTCGAGCGTCACGCTGCCGGTCTTGAAGTCCGCGACGAGCACCGCATCGTGCGGGAAGTACACCCCCGCTCGGAGCGTCACGAGGTACTGGTCCACGTCGATTTGATGCGAGAGCGTGCACAACTGCGGGGCCTGGTAGAGCCGCTCGCAGGTGCGGTAGTCGGGCACGCGCGTGGTGATGCTTCCGGGGACGGTCGTGGTGGTGGCCGTGCAGTCGGAGAACTCCGGAGCCAGCGTGGCGAGATTGTTGAGGGTGTCGTCGGTCTGCACCCACACCGGGTCGCTGCGCATGTCAGGGATCGAGAGCAGGCGGCTGTCGATGATGGTGCGATAGGCCTCGCCCGGGTACGACGGCTGCGTCTCGAGGATCGCCTGCGTGTCAGTGCCGAGCGTCTGCATCGCGGCATCGTTGCCATAGGTGCTCGTGTAGGTGCTGAAGTCCCCGGTCGCGCCGGGGAACAGCTCGCTGGCGGGGATCGACTGGGGCGCGGCGCCGTTCGGGTACAGCGTGATGTTGCCCTGGCTGTCGGCGGTGGCGATGTCGGGCGACGGCACGAACGCCTGCCCGGCGCTCTGGCCATGGGCGGCGGCGTCACTGATCGGATCGGCGAGGTGTTGGGCGAGCGCGGTAGTCGCGGGCACCCAGTAGACGGCGGCCGAGAGCAGGAACGCAAGCGGGCGCGCGAGCCAGGGGCCGCGCAGGAACGACATCAGTCCGTGCTCCATGGCTCGCCCCTAGAACGTGGCGCAGCAGTCGTGCCAGCGCCACAGGACGTAGATCGCGTCCTCGCCCACCCCCGGTATCACGCGCCACTCGCCCCATATAAAGGTGGTCTGTCCGATCGGGTGGCTGCCCGCGGTCGTGCGGCTGCGGGTTTCGGTGGTGGTGTTCCCCGCGGCGTCCGTGGCCTCGGCCGTGTAGGTGAACGAGTCGCCGGCCTCGGGGACCGGGAAGAACATCGACATGCGGTACTGGGACTTCGGGAACATCGGCTCGATGCGGCCGCGACAGAGGGCGTCGTCGCCGAGCGTCCGCCAGGCGAGCCCACGGCGGTGCAGGCCGGCGACCGCGCGCGTCGCGAGCAGGCTCGTGTTCTCGGGCATGGAGCCGGCCGCGAAGTCGATCCCGGAGATCGGATAGATCGTCCCCCACGACCCCGCACACCACCACAGCGACTCGATCGGCCGGCCGACCGCGGCGGCGGCCGCATCGGCGGCGCAGGCCGCGATCGCGAGCGGATTGGCGACGGCGGCCGACTCGGGGTTGACGAAAAAGGCGATCAGCTCGTCGCTCCAGCTCGGGTCGAGCTCGGACATGTAGGCGAGATCGAGGTCCATGTAGGCGTCGGGGTTGCAGCGCTCCTCGACGAACAGGTCGAGCATCACAACGAGCGGGAAGGTGTAGTAGTGGAAGTGGTAGAACCCGGTGTCGCCCGCGTCCCAGTCGCCCTCGCCCGACGTCCCCTGCTGGCGCCAGTCGCTGAGCGGCAGCTTGATGCCACCCAAGGTCGCGGAGCAGCCGGGGGCACGCACGAGCTCGATGAGCTTCGCGGGCTCCCACATCGACACGATGAATCCGGGCTGCGGCACGCCGAGCGCGTCGTCGCACACGCAGAGCGAACCCGAGGCCGCGCCGCTCGGAACGTTTGACGGGTCGCCGCCCAGCGAGACACCGGCCACCCGGATCGGGAACATGCAGCTCCAGCAGAGGTCGGTGATCAGGCGGCCGGAGATCACGTTGCCGTCCGGGCAGGACGGGTCGTCGGTCATCGCCGGCATGTTCGCCGCCGCGAGGCAAGACCATATAGTAAGAATGAACAGCGCGATCGCTCTGGCGCACATGGTCGTCACTCCCCGGCCGGCGGCGGGATCTCGCGAACGACGATGTCCCTGCCCTCGGCGTCAATCAGCGCGGGCACGCGTTCGATGTGGAAGCGCGCGCGGATCGGCTCGTTCAGCAGGTAGACCGGCGCGCGGAAGCCGTCCTGCATCTGCTTGAACCCGTCCCAACCAGCCGCACGGTCGAGCCCCGAGGCGATCAACACCAGACGGCGGTCGCGGTAGCGCGCCGCGAGCTCGCGCGCGAGCGCGACCTGCTCCGGCCGCGACGCGTCGAACACCAGCAGTCGTTCGTGGAACGGCATGAGGTCGAGCGGGTTGATGCGGCTCCCCGCCGGGGCGATCACGTTCCCGCGGGCGTTCTTGATGTCGGCGGTCACCATCAAGCTCGGATCGAAGCGCCGGCTGCGCGGCTCGGTGGCCTGCGGAAGCTCGAGATACCGGAGCTTGCCCCAGTAGCGTTCGGCGGCCCGCTGCTGGGAAGCGGTCAGGTCCAGCGACGCGAGCCGTTGCTTCAGCACCTCGATCAGGTTGGGCTCGGTCGCAGTCACGGTCGGGCCGATGGCTCCGAGGTCGCCGCGCGCGCCGGCACGCACCCGGGCGAGCATGTGGCGGATGCCATAGGTGCCACGGGCCTGCGCGATCGGCTCGCCACCCGCATAGACCGCGATCGCCGGCACCTCGTCGGTGCCGAGCCGCTCGAAGCGCGGCGGGTCGATCGTCACGGCGGGCACCGGGTCGAGACCGGCCAAGAGCGCGTGCAGGCGCTTGATGGCGTCGCGGAATCGCTGGCCCTCCGGGATGCCGCGGAAGATCATCACGGCGTTCGGGTACGAGGACACTTCGGCCGCGATCTCGCGCAGCGCCTCCTCGCCCAGCGCCCAGGAGACCAGGATCTCGACGCGGTAACCCGACGCGGTGGAGGCAGCCCCGCTCGCTTCGCCGGCGGGATCGACGCCGAGCATCTCGGCGGCGTCGCCCGTGCGCGCGGAGCCCTCGATTCTCGCGGCGTCGCGGGCGATGGACTCGACGCCTTCGCGCTGCGCGGGGGTCAACGGCGCACCTTCCAGCCAGGCCGGGTACGGTGCTTGTTCCGCCTGTTTCTCGATACGCTGAGCCTGTTCGACGATGGCATCGATGCCATCGAGCACGGCGTCGGACGCGGACACGCCGGCGGAGGCGATGAGCAGCGTTGCGGCTAGCGTAGCGGCGCGCGGCATCGCGCATCCTAAAGAAGCTTCATGGCGCGACCCACGATCTGGTCGGCCGCCACGTACCCCCAGTAGCGCCCGTCGTAGGAGTCGTGCGAGCGCCCCATGAAGAAGTAGTGGCCGTCCGGCACGTGTTCGCTGCGCGCGAAGGCCGAGGCCTGACGCCCTAGGGTGCGCGCCAGTGCGAGCCCCTCTCCCACGGCAGCGCCGTTGACGGTGGTCCGCTCCCGGGTCACCTCGACCTCATCGCCCGGCAGGCCGGCGACCTCCTTGGCGATCAGCGTGCCGTCGGTGAAGAACGTGTGTCCTCCGATCTTCACGACGATGCCGCGCGCCGCGAACGCGTAGATCCCGCCGCGTTTCGGCGCGCGGTCTCCGAGGTCGACCAGGAACACCCGCCAGCCGGGCAGGCAGGTCGAGGCCTGGGTGGCGATGCCGATTCGGTAGTGCGTGCGGAACCAGGCCGTCGCGCCGAGCAGCGCGACCGTGATCAGCGCCGCCTTGATGAGAAACCGCCTGCGGCTAGCGAACCAGTTCCGCGGGGACATAGTTCGCTTCCGGGGCGCCGAGCACCGCCTGTCCGTCCAGGACGAGGTAGCCGGCGTCCGTGAGCTTTTTCACCGCCTCGCGCACGCGCGCCATGCGGTGGTTGACGGTCTGCGGCGCGCTGTCGTCCTTGGGAAGATCGGCGACCACCTGGCCGAAATCGACCACCGCGATCGGCGGCGGCGCGCTCGCGGGCTCGAAGCGCTTCAGCGCGTAGTGCGCGCCGGTGGCAGCGATGGCCCCCGCCACCGCACCGGCGATCGCCGCCGCGCGCCAGACGCGCCCGGCTTCAAGCGGCGCGGCCACGCGCCTGCTCCCGCTGCTTGAGGATGTCGCGGATCGCCTCGGCGAGCGTGAGCCCCCGGCTCATCCGCTCGTGGATCGCGTGGCGGTCCTCGGGGTGCGTCGAGTACAGCAGTCGGCGGAAGGGCTCGATCACGAGGTAGGCGACCCCCATGCCGTTCGGCGTGATGACGAACGCCTGCGAATAGCGGCCGGGCGCGGTGTGGATCTCTTTCATCAGCTCGTAGGCGCCGTCGGAGACCGGGAGACGCCGGTCCTTCTTGATCTCGTCGATCGCGGAGGCCTGCTGCTTCAAGAGGATCTTGGTCGCCGAGTTCTCGGTGATCGCGAGCCCGACCGGGCTCGAGTACAGGTCGTTGATGCCCTGCGAGATGAACACCCCGGCGGCGTTCATCTTGCGGAACCGGCGCCAGCCCGTCTCGAGGAAGCGGGTCACCGCCTCGCCCGCGTTCTTGAGGATGTCCCAGCCCTCGTCGCAGAGCACCATGCGGTAGCGGTTGTCGCCGCTGCGCGCCGAGGCGACGAAGATGTTGTACTGGATCTGGTAGATGAGCTGCAGGAGCACGACCTGCTGCAGGTGCGGACGGCTCTTCAGCTCCTCGAGCTCGATGACCGTGAAGTTGTCCTGGAAGGTGACGTTGTTCTCGCCAACGAAGTAGCGGCCGTACTCGCCCCGCGAGGTAAAGGCGTAGAGCTGGTGACCGATGTCCTTGACGCGCTGGTCCGGTTCAGCCTTGCAGCGCTCGGCGATGTCGTCGACCTGCATCGCCCGCCCCTTCTCGTCCCAGATCTCGCGCATCACGCGCTTGAGCGAGGCGGTCTGGAAGTCGCTGAGGGGCTGGGTCGGCGCCGCCATCGCCGCGACGATCCCGACCAGCATGTCCGACTCCTCGCTGTAGTCGACGACGAGCGGGAACGGGTTCAGGCAGACGTTGGTGTTCTCCCCGAAGTGGACGAACGCGCCGCCGTGGCGCTCGGCGCTGTTCTTGTACGACTTGCCGACGTCAATCACCCAGATCTGGGCGTTCACCGACAGGAGCGACGTGCAGAGGTCGTTCGCGAAGTTGGACTTGCCGGCGCCGCTCTCCGCGCAGATCACGGCGTTGTAGTTGGTGCTCGAATCGAACAGGTTGAAGGACACCGGCTGACCTTGGCGCGAGATGAGGCTCATCACCGGCGTGCCGGTGCCGGTCCAGTCGCCGAAGATCGGCAGCATCGGGATGACGTGGCGGGTGGCGAAGGTCTTGTAGCGGAACAGGTCGCCCACCGCGCGCCGGTCGGCCCCGAGGGGCAGGTTGTTGATGAAGAGCGGCAGCGACACGAAATCGTCCGCCATGAGGTGGAAGCCGAGCTCGCCCCAGTAGGAGATCGTGTTCGCGACGGCGGCGGTGGCGGCGTCCTCGTCGGGCGCGAACAAGGCGATGCCGAGGTACATGCGGCACGGCCGGTCGCCGTCGTCGAGCGCCTGGAAGAGCACGTCGAAGCCCTTTTTCTTCAGGCCGAGCATGGGCTCGAACTTAAGCAGCGGGCCGTAAGCCTGGTTGGTCACCCAGGTGCGCTTGGTACTGAGCATCGCCTTGGAGTGCTGGGGGTCGGGGAAAAACAGGGTGGCCGTGATCAGCACGTTCTCGAACACGCCGCGCGCCCCGGTGCGCGGCTCGCAGAGATAGGCGACGGCCTGCCCGAAGGAGACGCCGTCCGGATAGCGCTTGACCGAAAGCGTCCGCACCCGCGTCGAGCCGAGCCACACGCCCTGGCGGTCGCGCCGGATCTCGTTGTCCCAGTCGATCACCTGCTCGCGCAGCGGCTTGTCGGCATCGGCCGAGACCGGGCCGCGGCGCCAGGAGGCGTTCGGGCCATGGTTGAACAGCGTCGAGAGCGTGTGGACGTAGCCGTCGACCGTGAGCTCGCGCGGCGCGAGCCCCACGGTCTCGAGGGCCTGCCGGATGTCGACGCGCAGGGCGCTGCACGCGGCGACCTCCTTCTCGCTCGGGGTGGCGGCGGTAAGCGGCAGCTTGACGGTGACGATCACCCGGATGTGGCGGAGGCGCAGCCGCATGCCGTCGATGATCGGCTGCTGCGCGCCGCCGGCGATGAACTGGGCGCGCTGCTCGGCCGAGGCGCGCAGATCCGGGTCGCGCTGCCCGATCCGCAGATCCCGGAAATGCGTGACGAAGTCGCCGATGTCCGGTCCGGCCCAGAGCGCGATCGAGACGAGCGTGTCGGCCGGCCACTCGCGGTTGAGCAGGACTTTCAGGCGCTCGGCGACGCTGTCGTCGGCGCCCGGCAGTGGGCGGCACACGAACCCGAAGCCGAGCGCGGCGTCCTCGTCGGTGTTGGCGACGCCGTCGAACCTCGACGGCACGCAGTAGAAGAGATGCGTCTCGTCGCTGTACGACACCGGCGACAGCATGCGCGTCGCGCGCTCGTACTGGATGAGAGTTGTCATGGTCCGTGTCCCGGGCAGCAGGCGCCGCGGCTACTTCTTGGCGACGCCGGCACCGACCCGCCTTTCACCCGCAGTCCTCGAACCCGTGTCCCCGCCGTCCCGCGCAGGATGGGTCCGATCGGCGACGAGCCAGCCGGCCCAATCCGCGGGCAGGCCACGGCTCACCATGCTGTCGGCGCGGATGGTGTACGGCACGCCGTGGATGCCGAGGAGTTGAGCGGTCACCATCGCCTTCTGGATCGGCTTGAGATCGCAGGGCTTCTGCTGCTCGAGTGGCTTTCCGTAGTCCTCGCTCATCAGGGCGTTGAGCGCAGCCTTACGATCCTTGGCGCAGCCGAGCTCGCGCACCAGGCGCTGCGACTCCGGGCCGAGCACCGGGATCGCGATGAAATCGAACGCGTACCGCTTGGCGAGCTCAGGTTTGTCCGTGACCTGCTTCATGAGCTTCGCGCACCACGGGCACTTCGGGTCGGCGAAGACCGTGACGCGCTCCTTGCCGGTTCCGTAAGTGAGCGGCCCGAGCTCCGCCACCGCGATGCCCATCCGCTCGAGATTGACGTGGGTGACCGACTCGCGCACCTCGTCGATGGACTTGAGCGGCTTGCGCTCCCAGGCGTCGAACAGCGTGCCACGCAGGACGTAGCGGCCGCTGTCGGAGATGTAGAGCAGCTCGCCGTTGCTCACCACCGCCTTGAGCGCGCCGATCGGCATCGCGACGATCGATTCGATCCTCGGAGAGGCGGCAGCCGGATCGGTCACCTGAGAAGACGCCGCCGGCATCGCCGGCCCGGCGGCCCCCGTGTCCGCGGCGCTGACCGCCGCCGGCGCGGTGGCCGCGAGCAAGATCGCACCGAGACGCTTCGCGCGCCCGTTTCGCATCACAGCACCGGCAGGGTGGCGGTGAAGATCGAGTTGATCACGGTCGGCGCGTTGTAGAGGCCGATGCCGGCGCCGATGCCGACGGCGAAGGCCATCAGCGACTGGCGCGCGATGCCGGCCACGATGCCGACCAGGATCAGGGCGCCGGCGATGATGCGGCCGAGGGCGCCCTGCGACCAGTCGGTCAGCATCGTCCACACCGGGTCGAAGGCGCCGCCGCCGGTGCCGGCGAGCGCGGCCTCGGGGAGCGTGGTCGCGGCGATCGCGACGAGCGCCGTCAATACCATAAGAACATGTTGCTTGCGGTTGTTGCCCATCATGATGGTTACTCCGGAGTTAGCGTGTTGGGGTGCCGCTCGTCGCGGCGGGTTTCGTGCCGGATGCGGCTGGCACGTTCGTGGCCGCCGCCGGGCTGCTCGCGGTGGTGCTCTTGGCGCCCGACGGACGTGTCGCTGGCTGGACGACCGGTTGCATCGTTGGTCCGGTCGGTCCCGACTGCAGCGGCGTGATCTCCCGAGCGCGGGTGCGCGCGGTTTTGCCGATCGTCCAGCGACGCGGCTCGATCTCGGTGTAGATGAGCTTGGTGAGGTGCAGATCCGAGTCCTCCGCCTCCCAGGGGGCGACCCAGATGCGCATCACGCGCGACGGCGTGCGCAGCGGCAGGGCGCCGTCGGTGATCTCCGGCACCATCCCCGGCAGCGGCTTGGGTGCGGCGCTGGCGGGTCCCTGCTGCTCCTGTTGCTCGCGCTTCTCGGGGTTGCCGGTCACCGGCCCGTCGGTGTGTTTCGAGGCCTCGTAGACCTCGGAAGCCGACAGGCACGAGACCCCCTCGGGTATGCCACTGCACGTGAACTCCGACTTGCCGATCGCGCAGCCGGTGAGTGCGAGAACGCCCATGAGTATTTGCACGTAATGCATGGGTCGGGATGCTAGGTTGCGCGACGCGACCGTGCGCAATCGATAGATGGCGGTTTCGAGCACTTAGTCCCCCGGATCTGTTATCGGACCGCCGCTACTCGTCGCGCAGGCGCATGCGCAGCGGCCCGGTCAGGATGAAGTCGATCTGGCGGCCGCTGTCGATCTCGAGCACCGGTTGGATCGCATCGGTGAGCTTCATGTAGTACTCGGCGAGGCGCTCGAAGCTCTTGCCCGCCCCGCCGTAGGCGGCGGCGCGGACTGCGTCGCTCGAGTAGTTCTGCTGGTATTGCACCGACTGCGCCGGCGTCGTGGCGATGACGGGGACGGGCTGGTAGCCGAAAACCTTGGACATGCCCTCGAGGAACCCGGCGAGCGCGGCCCGCGCGATCACCGTGCCCGAACGGCTGACCAGGCGACCGCGCAGCCCGTTCTTGCCGTCGCTGCCCGACATGAAGCCCTCGAGCTTGGTTTCGATCACCTTGCCGTCGGTGCGCACGCACGACAGCGTCTCGCCGCGGCCGAAGACGCGCTCGGAGCTCAAGTCCCCGTAGGTGCCGACGATCATGAAGCACTCGCGCACGTCGGCGCGGAAGTCGTTCGGCAGGATGGCCTCCTTGTTGGCGCGCGCCATGATCGGAAACGGCTCGCGGCGCGCGGCCAGTCCGGTCGGCGCGTCGACGCCAGTAATGAGCACGGCCGAGAGGATGCTGCCGGCGGGGAGGTACACGTCGTAGTCGCGGCTGTCGCGTTCGGCGCCGGCCAGCCGGATCGCGTCGCCCGCCGCTGCGTCCTCGCCGATGACGCGCACCTCGAAGCCACCCGCACCAGCCTCCCGCGTGGTGCGCGGCGGCCGGGGATAATCGGCGAGCGGGGTCTGCGCGAACGGATTCGGCGTCGCGGCGGCGGGTCTGGCGCCGGCCGGCGTGGTCGCCGGGCCACGCTCGGCGGCCTCGCGCAGTCGCTTCATCTGATCGGCGATCGCATCGGTGGTGCTCTTGCGGGCGTCCCCGAGCTCTCGTTCCAGCCGCTCGATCTTGTGTTTGGCCTCCTCGTTGCCGCGCTGCAGGAGCTGGATCTGCGCGCTCAGGGAGTCGAGCGACACCTTTCGGGTGTCCGTGTCGGTGAGGACATGGCGTACCGTCTCGCGCTCCTTGCGCTCCTGAGCGCGCTTCGAGCCCGGGTCGGCGGGCGCGACGACGTAGACGAGCGCCCCGAGCACCGTGACGGCCACGCCCACGGCGAGCCAGCGCTGGGTCTTGGGCGAGAACTGCCGCCAGCTGTCCTTGAGCATTTGCTTCACTGCGCAGTCCCGAGCAGCGATGGTCGCTCGGTCACGTTCGGCTTCGACGGCTGGCGCTGGAAGGCGACGTAGACCTCGGTCGCCTGCCCGGGCTCGAGCACGACCTCGGGCCAGAAGGCGACGCCGGCGACGTCCTCGGCGGCGCACCACGTCTCCTTCAGTTCGACCGGTTTCGCTCCGGTGTTGCGCGCGACGCCGACCGCCACCTCGATCCGGGCGCCGGTCAGCAACTGTCCCCGGTCGAACGAGAACCGCACGCCCGCGCGTTCGGCCTCGGGGCCCAGGCAGCTGCGGCGCGCCGCGGGCACCGCCGGGCGCAGCGCGTAGCCCTGCGGCAGTTGCCCGAGGGCGATCTGGCGAAAGGTCTGCCGCAGCATGTCCTCGTAGGGATGCGCGCGTTCCCATTTCGTCGCCTTGTCCTTGCTGTAGCGACCGACCACCGCCAAGTCGCTCTTGAGGGTCAGCGTGATGTCGCGCGGCGGGATCTTCTTCGGCACGAACGTGACCGAGATCGCGACCGACTCGTCGCCCTTCTCGGTGATGTAGAGCCCGACCGGCGTCTCGGACTTCGGCGCCACGTAGAGGACGTTGCCTTCGCGGTGAATCGCGGCGGTCGAGGTCGTTTTCGCCACCGGATGATCGAAGGGCGTGACGATCCGGTTCAGGTGCCCCAGCGCGATCGGCACGATCTCGGTCACGCCCGGCTTGACCAGCAAGTGATTCGCCTCGGTGGTCACCTTGAGCGGCGGCGCCGCGATCTCCGCTGGCGACGCCGTCGCTGCGGCCGGTAAGTCCGGTGTGGACGGCGCTGCGAGCGACGCACCGGGACTGACCGGCACGACCGGCGGTGGCGGAGTCTGCGAAGCCGAGCCCAGCACCGATGCCGGCACCGTCGGCAGCTCCACGGCCTGCGCGCTGCCGAGCGCGGCGAGAAGCAGGAGCGCCGCGCGGGCGGGTGCGTTCGTCTTCATCGCGCGGCCTCCCTGGCGTCAGCGGCCGCCTCCGCCGTCGCGGCGGGGCTCGTGGTCTTCTCCAGACGCGCGAGGTTTTCGAGCGTGCGCGGCTGGCCGCGGTAGGTTTCGAGGTGCGTGACGTACGGCTGGTAGGCGCGCACCTTGACGATGAGCTCGTAGGTGCGCGCATCGCGGTCGTCGCGCCCCATCGGCCCGGAGACGATCGAGTTGCCGACGACGAACACCTTCTCGGTCTTCGGCTCGAAGATCACCTCGCGCGGCTCGAAGCGCATGGTCACGCGATCGAGCTTGATCTGCTCGACCTGGCGCGCGAGGGCGTTGACGACGTCTTGGTAGACGCTCGGCGCGAGCAGCGGCGTGATGAGGCGCTTGAGGTCGTCGGCGTTGCCGGGGGTCACATTGCCGAGCAGTCCCGCCACCACGAGCGACCACGACTCCGCGAACGACTGGTCGGCGCGGTCGCGCGCGACCTTCATGGGCTGGGTGAGCTCAGGCGGCGTCAGTACCACCACCTCGCCGCGCGTGAAGGCCGCCAAGCCGACGACGACGTTGGAGGCGATCAGGCCGAAGATCACGTAGCGCTGCACGCGGTTCTCAAGGCGCATGCCGTCCCAGGTGGCAAAGAACTTCCCCCAGTTCATGGCCGGCCTCAGATGTGGAACTCGCGCGCGAAGGGATTCGGGATGGTGCGCGCGCTGGTCGGCAACGCGCCGAGCCAGTACAGGACGTGCAAGAAGTAGCCGTCCGGCTTGCCGTCGCGGTAGCGCGCATACGCCTTGGTCAGGACGAGCCCGATCAGCGTGAAGATCAACGCCTGCGAGAGCATCACGCCGATCACAAGCCCGATCGCGAGCGGCGCGATCTCGTCAGCGCTCCAGAGCAGCAGGTGCGGCGGATCGTCCACGAACCGCGGCAACTCGATGTGACTCATGCGAACCTCCGAAGGTCTTGGCTCGCGTGACACTACCTGCGCTGCCGGGTGTCGATGCGGGGGATAGATGCGCTATTTGCGCGTTTACCGTCAGCTGGGCATCATGTGCATGCGATTATTTGATAGTTAGCGGCTATGGAGATAATGCGTGCGACATCCGAAGATGCTCACGACATTGCTCAGGTGCACGTCCTGGCATGGCAAGCCGCATATGAAGGTATCGTTCCCGCAGAACACCTTGCAATACAGTCAGTCGCGAAGCGCGAAGCAGCGTGGAGGGAAGCCATTGCGACAGGAACACCAGAGATTTTGGTTGCCAAGGCAGATGATCAGCTCGTCGGCTGGATCGCCTTTGGGCCATCCCGCGACAAGAACGCCGGTTCCAAGGCAGCCGAGGTGTGGGCCATATATGTTGCGCCGTCCCACTGGTCACGCGGTGTAGGGCGCCTTTTATGGCTCCACGCCCGAGAACGGCTCGCCGAACAGGGCTATGAGAGCGTCAGTGTCTGGGTGCTAGCTGAAAACACCAGGGCCATGAAATTCTATCGCGCCGCAGGGTTTGTGGCCGAGCCAACGGGTCAAAAAGAGGTCATGATGGCAGGCAAGTCGTTGCAAGAGCTGCGCTATGAGACTGCACTCAACGGCTAACTACGTTTTCAGCCGGGCGCGGTAACGCGCTGCGGCTACATCCGATATCTTTGGTCCACGCCAAGCTAAAACAACGTTATGCCCTACACCACGGTCCATCACATCAGCCCAAGCCACACGCACGAAAAGCTCGAGTCACCGAGCTACTCCGACTTGGTGGACGTGTTCGAGGATCGGATGCGCAAATGGCTCCTCGAGCCAGCCTTGCATCTACTGACACTTGAGCATGGCGATGCTCCCGCGGTATCCCTGGTCCTCGGCTACTTTGAGGGCATCGAAATCTACTGCTCTGGCAAAGACAGCAAGGGCGCCTCAAAGGAGTCCTTCCGTCGGGGATTCCAGCGCGTGTTCCGCACAAAGCCGGAGAATTCGCACCTATACGATGAAATTGTTGACAGCCTTTACGTGCAAGCCAGGTGCGGCTTCGTGCACGATGGACTATTTCGCAACCGTGTGTTCTTTAGCGACGCACGCCCGGAGGCTCTCAATGTCACTTGGCCAAGGAAAGACGGAGAGTTCGTAAAAGATGGGCACTTGGAGTCAGTCGTTATCAACGCCGCTCGGTTTGTTGACGGCGTAGTCGTACACTTCAACAGCTATATTTCGGACCTGCGGGCTGAGAGCGACCCTGACCTCAAGGCCAACTTTCTTGCTGCCGTTGAGCTCAAGTGGGGGCTCAATGAGCCGGATAGAGTCATTGGCATGTCAGAGAGTGAGTTCTTCAGCAATGGGGCATAACGATTCATTCACGCCGCTGCCTTCTGCAACAAGGTAGGCACTTTACGCCGAATTCGCGCATTCCCCGTGAGAGAGCGTAGCCAGAAAATCGAATGGGCATACTTTGCCGATACGCTCGAAAGCATTGATGCCGCGCTGTTGGTAACGGACTTGTCGGGAGAGTTTCATGCGCTTCGCGCGCGCGTGGACCGGGCCACGGTAAGCGCGCGACATGCGGAAGGCGGTGGTCGACTGCTGTGCGGGCAGTGCAGTGTACCTGTGCGCATAACCGGCCATAGGGACGGCTCATGGCGTTGGTTCTATCACGTTCGGAACTCACCCCGCTGCCCGTGGTATTCGGGGAAATTCGTTGCGCCCGACCTGCTCGCTGCGCGAGTGCATCGTGGCCGACAAGAAGGTGCTCGACACACGCGGCTCAAGCTCGCGATTGCCGATGCGCTCGCGCGTGATCCGCGAAACAGCGAAATAAAGATCGACTGTGTGCGGATGGGGCGAATACTGCTAGGTGAGCGCCGCAAACCCGACGTGGCATTTGTCCGGGACGGACAAGAATGGGCGATCGAGCTGCAAGTAAGCTGGCTGCCTGGGACAGAAGCCGCGGGACGCGATCGCTATTACGAGCGCGAGGGTGTGCGCTTGCTGTGGCTATTCCCCGGGCGCGCGCGGGGACAATTCACGCAAGAAGATGAAGCCGCCAAGAACGTGCGCAATGTCTTCACTTTCAGCGATATCGAAATTGCCGCAAGTCGGGAGCGGGGCGAGCTGTTACTGCTTTGCCACTACAAGTCACCCGCGTTGCGGGGCGGCGCGATTGTGGATGAGCCCGCTACCGCTCTGATTTCGCTGGCCGACCTCAAGAACGATAATCTGCGGCCTTTCTATTTCGATTACGACGCCGCATGCGTGCACCTGCGTTCCCCAAGCGAAGAACGCTCCCGGAAGGCGGCAACCGAGTATTTGCGCGCGGCGCTTCGCTACTTCGAATCAGATTTTGCTAGCACGACAAGTGACGCCTTTGTGAACGCGCGCGACAATTTGGCCGACGCGGGGTTTCCCGAAGTCCGGGAGTATTTCTTCGAGGCACAAATGCGTCGGCTGCTTTCCATTCGCGTGGGGCGTCCAGTGGGGTACAAGGTCGCAACGGTTTATCAAGTAGTAGATGCCAGCCTTCTGCAACCATCGGCTACGCAACAACGCCCGCTCATGCACGTATTCGCCGCCGCGTTGCTCGCGTGGCGCCCACCGATGGAGACCCGGCATTGGGCGCGGATCAAGGAGGTATGCCGCCGCCCCACGGCGCTGGATCGGCGCTTTGATCGTCTCGCCTCGTTCTTATTCCCCGAGCTTGCCCCCTACCTCGCGGCTGAGCGGCGCGCGGATCTGGAGCTCTCCGCGACGCCCTGATCGTTTCTTTGCTTCACATGCACAACCGGCTGACAGCGGCCAAATAACGTTTTCGCGTACGGTCAGACGCGCTTCTGCGTGTGGGCAGCGACCTGTCCCAGCGCGATCGGTATGACAACCCCGAAGAGCGGGAGCACGGCCGGGCTGATCGGCACCGGGGCGATCAGCAGGCTCACCAGCGCCACGAGCGACCACAGCACGGTCTGCAGGGCGACACGATGCACGACGGGGCTCGCGTAGGCAAAGCCCGCCTGCTTGATCTTCCAGGCCATCATGCCGTCGAGCACCGCGGGAGCTGCGGTGATGGCGAAGAACGGCAGCCACGCGGTGATCAGCGCCAGGCGCACGAACATCTGGTAAATCGTCGCGAACGTGGCCTGGAGCCGATTCTCGACGAGGGGAAACCACCCGGTCTGGCCGAGCTGTTCCAGGCCCTGCGATCGCCGTCGCTGCGATTCCGTCGGGATGAGATGGTCGTAGGTGGCATCGAGTGCGCCGCTTTCGACGATCGCGCCGTTGTACCAGCCGATCGCCTTGCGCTCGACCCAGGTGGCGGTCTCGGGGCTCAGGTCGCGCCACAACCACGCGTGTTCGGTGGCGCTGACCCGCTGCATCCACTCGCCGGGGACAAGCAGCAAAATCACAAGCAGCTGCGCGAGGCACAGCCACATCACCACCGGCAGCGGTTTTCTAGCCGCCCGCGTCGACATGGCCAAGCTCCGGCAGGAACGAGCGCAGGTGGCCGTCGAAGGCCGCGCGGTTGCGGGCGGTGATGGCGGCGAGCACCCGGTAGTTCTGGCTCCGGAGGCTGCGCCCGCCAAGGCGCGCGCGGCGCACGCGCAAGACGCCCGGATCGCGTGCTGCGGACCAGTACCAGCCGATGAATGGCTCCGCACCCAGCCGCCAGGCGTCGTCGCCGTCGAGGATCGCCACACCCCCGACCTCCTGCACGCACCGCGCGGCGATCTCCCGCACCAAGCGCACGAAGCGGGCGAGCTCTTCGCCTTCGGCGTCAGCGACATAGCCGTGCACCGGCGGCGCGATGATCGTCGCGAGCACCGGCGGATGGCCGCGCGTGGCGTGCCGCAGCGCATCGCCCACCAAGCGCGCGGCGCGCTCCAGCAGGTCGGTCGCGGTCGGCCAGTCGAACTCGAGGCAGCTCAGGTCGCGCGCCAATGACCGGCTGCGCGCGCGCAGGCCGCGCAGCGCCTCGGCGCCACTTCGCGACGGCTTGCCCAGCAGCAGACCCGGGGTCGTGCTCACCCGGTCCCGCGCGGCGGGATCTTCACAATCGGCAGCCGTCCTTTCATGATCTTGCCGTTGGCGAGCTTGGCGAGGTACTCGCGGTTTGGCAGCAGGCCGAGCAGCGCCGGCGGGAACAGGTCGGCCTCCTCCTCCATCAGGCGCTCGCCGCTGTTGCCGGTGAAATTCATCGGGTCCTGCGCCTGCGTGCCGCTCCCCTGCGTGCGCAGCACGTGGCGCACGACGGTCTTGGGCAGGCCGTCGGTGATGGTCTGCTGCGACTCGGCGTCGAGCACGCGGAGCGTCACGGTGTTGTTGAGGTTGCCGACCACCTGGCGGGCCTTGGCGGCGCTGCCGAGCTTGGCCTCGACGTCACCGTAGGTCTGGATGCAGAGCGTGAGGCGGAAGAGCGAGCCGCGCGACTTGTTCAGGAGCTGAATGGTGGGGTCGTGCAGGCACTCCGGGGCCTCGTCGATGAAGACGTTCACCGGTCGCAGGCCGACGCCGTAGTTGTAGCGGTCGCCCGCGACCGCCGCGAGGTCAGCGAGCAGGATCGAGCCCACCGCCTGGCCGACCATCTGGTCGGTCAGCGTGTCGAGCCCGATGTAGGCGACCTGGCCGTTGCGGATGATGCGCGCGGAGTCCGTGATCGGACGCGCATCGGTCACATCCGCGGTATCCGGCGAGAGCAGCCTCCCGAGGTGACCAGAGGTGAGCATGGCCATGAGCGGCATCAAGCCGGCAATCATCTTCTGGTGGTGCTCGCGGTTGTGGGTGAACATCTGGATCAGGCCCTCGAGATCGGGCGAGGCGTGGTCCGGCTGGACGCGGTCGTAGTAGAAACGCACGAAGGCGTGGGCGCGCGCGTCATCGTTGGCGGCGCGCTCGAGGTAGCCGCGTACGGCGCTCCTCCAATCGGGTACGTGCTGCGCGGAGTACGCTTCGATCGCGTCGATCACCAGGCGCGTCGGGTTGTTCAGGTGGCGGTTGATCTCGATCAGGCTCGGCTGGCGGCCGCAGAGGATGTTGCCCTGGATGACGTTGTTGAGCGCCATGTGCGAGTACGCCTTGAATGGGTCGGCGCCCTCCTCGGTCGCCATGTTCGAGGCGACGCGCGAGGCCAGCTCCGTTGGGCGCACGAAGTTGCGCATCGGATCGATGCGCGCCGAGCGCTCGGGGAAGCCCGGATGGAAATAGACGAAGCGCTGGGGATCGCCGGCGAGCGCACAGGCGAGCTCCGCGACCCCGCGCAGCGTCTTGTCCGACTTCGGGTCGAGGATGATGACCGCCTCGCCGCGCAGGATGGCCTGCATGACGAGGAGCGCGAGGAGCGTCGTCTTGCCGGAGCCGGTGGTGCCGACGATGAGCGTGTGCCCCTCGGCGAGCGCGATCGGCAGATAGATGTCCTCTTCCCTGAGCGACACGCCGTGGATCCACGGGCAGCCGCTCCCGTCGTGGGTGGTCGCGAGCTTGGCGCGGTCGCTCTTCAGCAGCTCGTGGACGAGCTGGGTGTGCGGCTGGTCCCACTCGAACCCCCAGCCGAGCCACACGTCCTCCGGGTGCGCGCGCATCTTTCGCTGCAGCGTCTTCGGCTCGATGAAGGCGACGTCGTGGCCGCGCAGGGCCCGCTTGCGGCTCGCGATGCGCGAGGCGCCAAGCGAGCGGTACGCCGCCATCACGGCGCCGACGCCGGCCATCCAGGTGAACGGCGCGCGCGGCAACCCGCTCCACTGCATGGCCGCGAGCGACGCGGCGATGCCGGCGAGCCAGCCCGCGGCCGCGACGGCCTCGTAGTTCCCGCGGAACGCGAGCTCGTATTCGCGCGGGCTCGGACCGCCGGCGAACGGCCACTTCATCCTTCGGCCCCAGTTTCCCTGACGTAGAGGTAATCGACATCGAGGCGGACGTCGTGACGCTGCTCTATCGCCTTGCGCAACTGGGCGAGCGAGGCGGCACCCGGGTGCGTGTCGAGAAACGACGACAGCACCGAGCGCGGCAGGCGCAGCCAACCGCCCTCCTCGCTCATCCCGCCCCCGATCTGCGGGTCGCGAGCGCGCACGAGTCGCACCAGGGTCTCGGCCTGGTCAGCAACCTCCTCCGTCGCGGTCTCCCGCCCCCGGTGCCCGGCTGGCTGGTCGCCGGTGGACGACGCGTGCGGCGGCGTGGCAGACAGGTCATTGCGCGGGTCAGCCGTGCGCGCTGGTAGCGTGCGGGCGAGGGCGATCACGGCTGCAGCCGGCTTCTGCGCGAGGACCAACCCGCGTATGCCCTCCCGCTCCCGCACCTTCTTAACGGGCGATATCGGATCGAGCACGATCCAGTCGGCCTCGCTCAATGCGTTCAGGATCTCGGTCGGGTTGCCGTAGGCCGCGACCGCATCGGGGTAGCGGACGATCACGTCGGAGCCGACGAGCGCCAGTGCCTCGCCCCACGCCCGTTTACCCGCCGCGATGTCACGGGCCATCGCGGTCAAGATCTCGCTGGCGCGGCCCGGCAGTGTGGGGCCGATGTTGGCCTGGGCGCCTTGCGCAGTACGGCCCTCACTCGCCTGCGCTTCGTCAGACCCGGACGGCAGCGGCGATGCCTCCGATCCTTTGTCGCGTGCTGACGCGGACCGCGGCGCCGCGCGCCGCGCGCGCGGTCTCGCCCGCTCCCGTGGACGCCCGGACGATGCCGTCGCGTCTGCCGTCGACGGTGGCGGTGCCGATCGCGAAGGCGCATCGGACAGGATCACGGTGCGTCCGTCGCCTTCGGCGCTCGGTGCATCCGGGCGGGCCGTGGGTTCGACCGCCGTCTCCTCGGCGCTCAGCGGACCCGATGTTTTCGTCGGCGCAAGCGACGCATCGTCGATATACGCCGGCACCGGCGCCGGGGGTTCTGATCCAAAGAGCACCTGTGGTCCCTTGAGCCTCAGCATTTGCAGCACCACGCGCTCGCCGTCAGGAGTATCGAGCGGTTGCGGCGCGACCGGCCACATCGGGTGCTTCTCGCCGCGGCGATCAACATGGGGGATGGCGAGCTCGCGCTCGAGCAGGATCTCGGCGAGCGTCGCTGCGTCACGCGGAATGCCTTGAGCGCCACCGTGCGCGAGCAGTCTGTGGATGTCCTCGCAGGCGTGTTTCCAGACGATGAACAGCCCGTGGTTCGTGTTCCAGACGCGCGCGCCGCGCTGGTTGACGGACCACTCCCCGCTCGTGAGCAGGCGGCGCATTGCGTCGAGAAGATACTGGTCGGCGGGCACCCCGTGCGGGTTGTCGTCACTGCCGCCGTAATGCGGGGACTTGAGGTCGCGCTGCATGCTTTCGCCATCCGCGGCGTTGACGAGACGGGCGAAGCGGTCTTCGGGGACGGCCGTGCTGCCGATCGCCTCGAAGAGCGCTTGCACGATCGCCGGTCCGGGTTCGTTCAACCAATCAACAGCGTCCTCGGTGAGGATGTAGTGAGCGAGAAAGACGGAGAAATTCTCGTGGCGCCCATGGCGGTCGGGACGCCAGTGGAGAAAGTAGCGCGTCAGCTTGTGAGCTCGCGCCCAGTCGTAGAGCGCGCCGCGGTGCGGGTTCCATCGGTGCGCGCCGTCGTTGCTGGTCACGGACACGTCGGCGCCGGCCTTGCCGACGTCGTGCAGCAGGCCCGCCAAGCACACGGCTATGCGCCAGCGCGGTTCCAGGCTCTTTCGCTCGAGCGGCGTGCCGCCACCGACGAACACCACGCCCTCCGCCGCGCGCGCGGCCCAGCAGGCGACTTCGAGCCCGTGGCGCAGCAACCCCCCGGCCAGACGATGATGATGGCGCTCCGAAGCCGGCAGCAGGTGCACGAAAGCGGCGTAGCGTTCGATGACGGGGAGGACGAGCCGCTCGAACTCACCGCGCTCGAGGGCGAGTGTGTGCTGGATCGATCGCACGATGTCCCACTGCGGAGCGAGCAGCCGCCGCGGCTCGGCGGCCGGCAGGCCCTGCTGGAAAGGCGGGTAGCGCGGGACCTCGGTGTCGTCGGCTCGTGAGGGTGGCGATACGTAGACGGTTCTCGAGACCTGATCGCCCTTGGTGCTCGCCCGCAATCGCCGCAGCATCGTCCTCAGCATGCCGGCATTGTTTCCGCTGCCGAGGGCGTTGATGGGGATAGTAAATGCGCAAAACTGCCATCTATTGCCGACCGCAGCCGCCGCGGGCCATGACTAGAATGCGCTCCTTGCATCTCGGGAGGACCAAGCCGTGAGATATTCGCTGCTGCTCGTGTTGCCACTCGTGCTTGGCGCCAGCGGATGTGCATCCACAGCTGAGCCGCCAACGACGCAAGATCGGTCGGTAGACGCGACGGTCATCTGGGGCAACTGGGGACACCGCGGAGCGGCCGGGCGCGTGCCGGGTTATGTGCACGCCCTCGCCAAAGAGGCAACCTTCCGGCCAGGATTCGAAGCACCGGCAAAGCTCACGTCTGCCGTGCATCACGCTCCCGCGACGCCACCTATCGTGGCGCCCCCAACGCCGGAGCAGATCACGCTTGTGCGCGACCCAATAGTCGAGGCGCTGGCAGCGGCGATGAAACAGCCGGCGCCAGAAGCTGCGCCGCTGCCGGCACAATCCAGGGCGCAGTCACAAAGCCCAGCCGCTGCCGCAAATGCCAACGATCGCTTGCGAGATGCCTGGGAAAAGTACTGCCGCGGCGGGGCCGACATGAGCGATGAAGAGTGGCGTCTGGTAGGCCCGGCCGGGGCGCCCCAGAACGTCCCGGCTGATCTTGCGGAAGGCTGCGTTCACGCAAAGTGACTGTTCAGGCCGCATTGCCCAAACAACGAAACATCCACCGGACATTGATCCACGCCTCGAGCCTTTCCTTGAGGCGCTGGCCGAGCTGATCGCGCGGCAGGTGCTACGTGAGCTGGAGAAGGAGAACAAGAGCGAAAGTGGCGGCGTTGAAGGTCGTGACATAACAAGTGCGAAGGCTGGGAGAAGAAGAAGCCGAAGAAATAGCGACGCCAAGCGGGGTCCGGGCAGAAAGTCCGGAAGCGACAGAAAGGGCTCCACCGCCCGTCCGTGATTACGGGCTGCGGGAGTACTTCCTGCGACTAACAGCGGTTAATGAAGCGCCGCCTGCAGCACGCGCATGATCAGGCGGAGCTGCTCCTCGTCCTTGGTCTGCTCCAGCAAGCGCGCGACCTTGCTCCGCAACGCCTGGCTGTCGAGCCCCTCCTGCTCGAGCATGAACATCTCCCACGGCTCCACCTTGAGCGATTTGCCGAGCCGGAGAAGCGTATCGAGGGTGGGATTCTCCCGGCCGCGCTCGATGTTGCTCAGGTACTTGGGGCTGATATGGACCTGCTCGGCTAGGGCGTCCTGCGTCAGCCCCAGGCGGGTGCGGAGCCGCTTGATGCGTCGGCCCAGAAGCTCTTTGTCTTTCATAGGGCGCCGACTATAGCGACGCCTAGCCCGTGTGATGACCGCCTGCTGCACGGTATTTTTTTGACAAATACCGTCCCACACACTACCTTTCAGCCTGGTACACGGAAAATCAGCCAATCTTTCATGTTGTCGGCATTACTCGGGCCGCGCATGACGGGAGCTATATCAAGGGGGGATCGTGCTAGTTCTGACGCGGCGCATCGGCGAGACCCTGAACATCGGCGACGATGTTCAAGTGACAATCATCGGAATCTGCGGCAGCCGAGTGCGCATCGGCATCGCGGCGCCCAGAGATGTTCCCGTTCACAGGGAAGAAATCCGCCGACGGATCGCACAGGAGCGGCAAGCCGTTGCTGCTCGCAAAGGATAAATGCTAGGACCGCCGAATTCTTCGGATCAGGTTCGAGGATCGTAGTCGCAAGGAACTACTCCCTGAGCGGCCTACTCACTGCAAACGGCGCTGCGCATGGTCGCGTTTGTGCCAAACGCGTTCGGTCGCTGAAGAACGCTTGTTCAGCAAGCCCCAAGCGCTTGGACTGCGCGCGCTTTTAGCAACGGTCGCGCTCGCCGCGAAGTACGAGGCGCTCGCCGTGGTCGTGCTCGGCACGACGCTCGGGATGATGATCGCGAACGTTCCGGCGGTGCTTCTCGGCGAGGCCGCGGCGCAGCGTCTCCCCGTCAGGACCCTGCGGGCCGTCGCCGCCGCGCTGTTCGCCGCGCTCGGGCTCGCCGTTCTGACGGGGATGCGCCTCGGCCTTTGATCAGGGGTTGATGAAGAAGCTCGACTTCGCGACGTTCGAAGCAAGGCCGAAGGCCTTCAGGTCCTTCGCATCGCACACCCCGTTGCCGTCGGCGTCCGGGAGCACGGCCGGCGCGTCGTTGAACACGCCGTCCCCGTCGCGGTCCGCGGCGACGGCGGCGTACACGGTGCTCTCGGTGTTCACGCCGAAGTTCGGCGCTCCGATGATCCAGGTGTCCCACAGCTGGGCCGAGTGATCTTCGACGTCCGTCACGCCGGTCACGTTGAACAGGTTCGCGACGTTCTGACAACTGCCCGCGCCGATGCCGGTCGTGCTCACGAGCACGACGAGGCCGGGAAGCCGATCGTCGACCCCCGGCGAAAAAGTACCCGGAAAGGGCGCGACGCTGTTGTGGCCGGCAGGACCCGTGAGCTGGAAGCCGGTGAAGCCCGTCTGCGCGAGCGGGGTTCTGAACTCGACGGCCAGATCGACGAACCACCCGCGTCCACCTATGCCCGCATGGCTGCCGTTCTCCGGAGCGAACATCTTCACTTTCACGTCATCCGCCTGAACCGGCAGGCTGAGACAGCCGAGCACGGCCGCGATCCATAACCCACGTCTCGTTTTCACGCGTCTTCTCCTTCTCGATTATCAGTGTGGACTCGGGGGCGACTCCCGCGAGTCCTGTGCGATAAACACGCAAGCGACCGCGTTATTCCCGGACACCGCGGGGAATAAATGTCTGCCGCGGCGCGTTTATATGTGAATGGGCAATGCGCAGCGCCAAGGAAAAACACCCGGAGGAAGAAGAATGAATTGGTCGAGACGGGAAGTCCTGAAGCTCGCGGCAATGGGGGCCGTGGCGGCCGCCGCTCCCCGGTTCGCGGCGGCGCAGCGGGAAGGATCGGTGTCCTCTGCCAGCCGTGATCGCGTGCTCCTCTGCAACGAGGATTCGAACACGCTTTCGGTCATCGATCCGGCGACGAACAGCGTCAGGGCGACGATCAACCTCACGAGCTTCGATGAGGACCCGCGCCCTCCGTTTCGCTTCGTCACGGGCGGCGTGGTTCCCGCGCACGCCGCGATGATCAACAAGCCGCTCTACCACGGCGCGATCGCCATCCACGGCGCGGCGCCGTCCCCCGATTCTCGGCTCATCGCCACGACGGGCCGGGGCACGAGCAACGTCTACCTGATCGACACCGAGACGCTGAAGGTGATCGGCAACGCGCCGAACCCGCAGGCCAAGGACGACACGAACCCGGAGCGACTGACGACCGGAATCCTCGTGGGGCGCGAACCTCACGAGCCCACCTTCACGCGCAACGGCAAGGAGCTCTGGGTGACGGTGCGCGGCGAGAACCGCATCGCGATACTGGACGTGGAGCGCGCGAAAAGACGGTCGGCGGGCACGGCCGGCGATGCGATACGTGGCTATCTCGAGACCGTGAGCGGGCCGGCGCAGGCGTGGTTCTCGGCCGACGGCAGGCTCGCCTTCGTCGTCTCCCAGAAAGAACCGCGGCTCGACGTCTTCGAGGTGCGCGCGGACGGCCAGGGCTTCAGCCGTCCGAAACGCGCCACGACCGTCGATATCAAGGCGCAGGACCCGTTCGCGTTCACGCCGTTCGAGAAGACCAGCCCGGACGGCAGGGAGATCTGGCTCTCACACAAGCTCGCCGACAGCGTCTCGGCATGGTCGATCGACCGCAACCCGAAGCTCCTCGATCACGTGAAGCTCGGCGACAAGGCCCGCCCGAATCACATCGAGTTCGTCGAGAACACGAACGGCAAAGCGGTGTACGTGAGCCTCGCCCGCGTCGACGACGGCGGCCCGGGCGGAATCGCCTCGAGCCGGATCGCCATCATCGACCGCGGCGTTGCTCCGGGCGGGCGCACGGTGGCGGGCAGCTTCTTCACGCATGGGCGCGAGGCCCACGGGCTGTGGACCAACCCGGAGGGCACGCGGCTCTACGTCGCGCACGAGCAGGACGAGCTCCCCGGCACGCCGAACGAGGGTCAGACGGTGTGCAGCGTGTTCGATGTGACCGATCCGTTGAAGCCCGGCTTCGTCGCGCAGATCCCGCTCGGCCACCTCGACCTGCCGTCCGGCAAGCTGCGCAACAAGAAAAGCATCAACCTCGTGTACGTGCGCCCCGGCGCACGCAGCCAGGCCGGCTGAGCCGAGGAGGAATGATGAAGCGTGCAGGGCGCGCGGCCGCGCTTTCGCTCGCCGCGCTGGGGCTCGTCGTCGGCGTCCTCGCATCGCCCGAGGACGACTTCGCACGCGCGATGCACGAGGGCATGACGAACATGACGGCCGAGATGGAACGCGCGGGCATGAGCGGCGATCCCGACCGGGATTTTCTGGCCATGATGATCCCCCACCATGCCGGCGCGGTGGAAATGGCGCGGCTCGAGCTCGTGCATGGCCGCGATCCGCTCGTGCGCCGCCTGGCCGAGGAGATCATCGCGAGCCAGGCCGCCGAGATCCAGGCCATGCGCGCCCGGCTCGCCGTGCTCGAGAAGGGCCAGGATGCGGATCCGGGCGGCTTTCCCGCGATCCACGGCACGCGCGGCGCACCCCCCGCTCACAGTAACGGGCAAGCAGGGAGCGGCGCACTTGGCCCATAGAAGTCGGTGGATCCCGCGCTCGAACTCGGGAGGAGAGGCCGAGTAGCGCCGTGCCGGCGCGATCACGTCGACGGAGCGGACGCGAAAGGGCCTAGCGTCACTTCTGCGCTGCCCCTGTCGCTGGCGCCGCGGACGCGCCGTGCAAGTACACGATATGCCCCACCGAGCCAGCCGGAGACGGCGAGCGCGGCGACACAGACGACCGAGAGCCGTACCGGGCCGGTCTCATTCGGGTGCACATTTGTTTTGCGCCGCAGGGATTGCGCGCGTAGAACAGGACCGCGCTCTGTTGATTGCCATGCCGATCAGGCCGAGGGTTTGGTCGCCTGGCTCTCCATCAATTGCTCTCGGGGTCGCGCCTCCGGCGCCCCCGATGAATGCCCACGGCATCCGTGGAATGCGACCTCGTTCCACCCCTGCATTTCCGCCGGTGAGAAAAATGAGATCGGCGATGAGCGAGAATTCGGCCCGACTTGAAGAATGCCGCCCATTTTCGCCAGTCCGTACGCTCCCCGATTTACGGGGAGCCGTCGTACTACTAGCCTCCCATGGCTCAACTGCAGGGTAAACCTCCATGGACGCACCTCTGCTGTTACGGGCAGCGCCCGCGTTTCTATCGGCTTTGATCCTGACCATGGGTTTGGCCGGCTGCTACACGATGCGCTTCTCCCACGGCGGCGGCCAGACGGAGTTCAGCCCACCGCGCAAGATTGACTCGAACGATATCGCCGTCCCGGCCGGCTACCGCATCGAGCCGGTCCTGACGAACCTCACGTTTCCCACGGCGGCGATCTTCGATGACCGCAATCGCCTCCACGTGATCGAGGCGGGCTATTCGTACGGCGAGGCCTTCGGCACGTCGCGGCTCCTGCGCGTCGAGCCCGACGGTCGCACGACCGTCGTCGCGAGCGGCGACAATCCGCCGTGGACCGGCGGCAGCTTTCACGACGGTGCGTTTTACGTCTCCGAGGGCGGCACCCCGGGCCGGATCCTGCGCATCGCGCCGGACGGCCGAATGGCGGCGCTGGTCGATAACCTCCCGCCCCGGACCGATCACTTCACCAACCGTCCGGTCGTGGGACCGGACGGCATGATCTACTTCGGCCAGGGCACGGCGACCAACTCGGGCGTGGTGGGCGAGGACAACCTGAAGATGGGCTGGCTCGAGCGCCTGCCGGACGCCCGCGACATTCCGTGCGAGGACGTCACGCTCGCCGGCAAGAACTACACGACCCGTCATCTCCTAAAGCCCGAGGCGGGCGAGGTACGAACGGGCGCGTATGTCCCCTATGGCACGGCCACCCGCGAGGGGCAGACGATCGAGGGCCAGGTGCCGTGCACCGGAGCGATCATGCGCGTCCCGCTCGAGGGCGGGAAGCCCGAGCTCGTCGCCTGGGGCCTGCGCCATCCCTACGGCCTCGTGTTCTCGCCCGAGGGCCGGCTCTATGTCACCGACAACGGCTACGACGACCGCGGCAGCCGCCCGGTCTGGGGAACGGGCGATTATCTCTGGGCGATCGAGCGCGGCACCTGGTACGGGTGGCCGGACTACGCCGGCGGCGAGCCGCTCAATCGCGAGCGCTTCAAGGTCCCGGGCAAGTCGCAGCCGGATTTTCTCCTCGCGCGGCACCCGCAGAAACCGCCCCGGCCGCTCGCCGAGTTCGGCGTGCATTCCTCGACGAACGGCCTCGATTATTCGCGCAGCGAGGCATTCGGCCACGTCGGACAGCTCTTCGCCGCGCAGTTCGGCGACATGGCGCGCGACACCGGCAAGGTCCTGCATCCCGTCGGCTTTCGGGTCGTGCGCGTCGACCCGCGGACCGGCGTGATCGAGGAGTTCGCGGCGAACAAAGGGAAGTTCGTCGGGCCCGCCTCGTGGCTCAAGCGCGGCGGGCTCGAACGGCCCGTGGACGTGCGCTTCGACCGTGACGGAGAAGCGCTTTACATCGTCGACTTCGGCGTCATGACGATGGGGCCGAAGGGCGCGGCGCCGCGCGCCGGGACCGGCGTCGTCTGGCGCGTGATGCGCAGCGAGCGTCAGCCCGCGAGGAGGACACCATGAAGAAGCTCGTCCGGGTGCTGCTCCTCCTCGGCCTCGCGGCGGCCGCATGCGCTTCGCCGCGCCGCGGCGAGAATCTGGGCAATGCCCCGGTGCTCGATTCAGCCTCCGAACAGCGCGGACGCGCGGTGTTCATGCGGCACTGCAACGCCTGCCACGTCGGCGGCGCGGGCGCGCTCGGCCCGGCCATCAACGACAAGCCGCTCCCGGTGTTCCTCGTGAAGTTCCAGGTGCGCCGGGGCCTCGGGGCCATGCCGCGCTTCTCGAAGAACGAGCTCGGCGACGCCGAGCTCGACGACCTCATGGCCTATCTCCTCGCGCTGCGGCGGGCGGGTGGGCGAGAGAGCCGGACGGCCGGGCGCTAGACGCTCGTCGAGACGGACGCCTGGAGCTCGATGCCAGCTGCAAGGAGCGCACGAGAGGCCGAAGAAGGCGGGCGACGTTGAATGCCTGAGCAGGGGGACAGGCATCTATAAAAATAAGTCGCAATGCAGCGGCGGCGACCAGCCGGTGATACAGCAGTTGCAGCCCGCTGGCTGATGACTGTAACGCCAAGCCGCTCCTCGTCCTTGGTCCGCTCCATGAGGTGTCCTGCTCGCTGAACGCGTCAGAGCCTCGTCGTCGAGCAGGTAACTCGAATCGGGGCGCCCGCCTGTCGCCGGCTCGCATCTTGCCCTCTCAGTCTTCGGGTCCGGAGCGCACGTACAACGGCATGAGATCTCTGCAACTTCGTAAACGAAGGCTAAATGAGCTCTACGTCGACTCACCTTTCCGCCATTCTGCGGCTACATTGCATTCGACTCCGCCGGCATTTCACGTCCTGATCCTCGCCTCGCCGACGGGGGGCGCCTTGTCCCACTTCGGAACTCGAAATGCCCTACGAGGCCCCTGGGCAGAGCCGCCATTGGAAGGAGCGAGAGAGGAGCATGGTTTCGCGCCGCGGCTTCAGGGGAACTTTTGACGGCCGCCTGGTTCTTGACAAAGATCAAACTTGCCAGCGCCGCGTACTGAGTACAATATTGTTGTCATGTCTTTCTACCCGAGGTCGCGTCGAAGATCGATTGCCCGGGGGCTTTTCGTTGCCTTCGTCGGGCTTTGGCTGTACGCGGCGGTCTCGCCCTGTTTGATGGCTGCCGCCGCCCATTGCCCAGCCTGCGGTTCGACTCAAAACGAGGCGGATCAGGACTGTGCGGGAGGTGCGCAAGCGAACTGCGAGCTTTCGAGCCCCTCGCGAGTCTCGTTCGACTGGCTGTCGAACACCCAAGTCCCGGCGCCGTTGCTGCTCGCCGTACTGCCTGCCGCGGCCGCCCTGCCGCCAACTGCTGCGCCTCGGCAGCACATCAAGAATGCCGCTCTTCGGGCACCCCCTCCCCTTGCTCTGAGACCCGCCGTCCTCCTGATCTAGACCTCTTCCTGCTCGTCGCGTCCCCCGGCCCGACTGAGGAGAGGTTTATGCCCGTTTCGCGTTTGGCGTCCCTGACCGGGACCCTTCTTATAGCAGCATGGGCGGCCGCACCGGCCGCCGAACCGCCCGCTTCGCAGGTGAGCGAACTCTTGCTCGACGCCGCCGTCGAGCAGGCGCTCGCGGAGAATCCCGAGCTCGCGCAGATGCGCTCGCGCGCCCGCGCCGCCGCCGAGATGCCCTCCCAGGCCGGCGCCCTCCCCGATCCCCGGATCGGCCTCGACGTCATGGAGGACCGGGCCGTCGACATGCGCGAGTACCGCTACCGTATCGCCCAGGAGTTTCCCTTCCCCGGCAAGCGCGGCTTGAACCGCGAGGTCGCGGCGCACGACGCGCTCGCCATGGCGGACGAAGTGGAAGAGATGCGGCTCACGCTCGTGCGCGACGTGAAAAGCGCCTGGTGGGGCCTCTACTATCTCGACCGGGCGCTCGAGACCGTGGCGCGCAACCAGGCGCTGCTGCGCCAGTTCGTGACGATCGCGCAGACCAAGTACACGGTCGGTACGGGCCTGCAGCAGGACGTGCTGCTCGCGCAGCTCGAGCTCTCGAAGCTCCTCGACATGGAGCTCATGCTCCAGGGCGAGCGCCGCGACCGCGAGGCGGAGCTCAACATGCTCCTGAACCGGCCGACCGACGAGAGCGTGCGCCTCCCGCTCTCGGTGAGCGAGGAGCTGCCGCCGGTGCCGGGCGAGGAGCGGCTGCTCGCGCGCGCGGAAACCGCGCGCCCGCTGCTCCAGGCCGCGCGCCGGCAGGTGGACGCGGCGCAGTCCCGCCTCGCCCTCGCGCGCCGGGACTATTACCCGGACTTCATGCTCGGGCTGCGCTACGACGACCGCGAGATGATCCGGGAACAGATCATGTTGGAGTTCTCCATGACCGTGCCGCTGTACGCGGCGTCGAAGCAGAGCCGCATGGTCGAGCAACGCAGCCAGGAGCTCGGCGGGCGCACGGACGCGCTCCAGGCGAGTCGACAACGCGCGCGGCGCGAGATTTCGCAGGCGCTCGCGAACCTCCGGCGCAGCCGCGGCCAGGCGCTGCTCCTCAAGACCGGCATCCTCCCGCAGGCGCGGCAGACCGTGCAGTCGATGCTCGCCGGCTACCAGGTCAACAAGGTGGATTTTTTGAATCTCGTGAACGCGCAGGTGTCGCTCTACGACTACGAGACGCGCTACTGGAAGAACCTGAGCGAGACGAACCAGGCGCTCGCGGCGCTCGAGGCGGCCGTAGGACAGCCGATCGGCAACGACACCCTGGCGCTACCCGACCCGCGCGCGCGGGCGGAGGACGCCCGGGTCGAACCTGCACACGAAAGGGGAGAACGCCCGTGAACCGTCCCGCATCGATTGCCCTTGTCCTGACCCTCGTGGCCGCCGGCGCCGGCGCCGGCTACTGGTGGGGCGCGCAGCGCCCCTCCTCCGACCACAACACGGCCTCGGCCAATGAGACGGCGGGCCGTGAGACTCTGAAGAAGGAGCGCAGGATCCTCTTCTACCGCAACCCGATGGGGCTGCCCGATACCTCGCCCGTCCCCAAGAAGGACCCCATGGGCATGGACTACATCCCGGTGTACGAGGGCGAGGAGGAGGCACCCGCCGTGGAGGGCGCGGTGAAGATCAGCGTCGACAAGGTGCAAAAGCTCGGCGTGCGCACCGAGCCCGCGGCCGAGCGCACACTCGCGCGCGCGGTGCGCGTGGTCGGCACCATCGAGCCGAACGAGCGCCGCACCTATACCATCTCGCCCAAGTTCGAGGGCTGGATCGAACGGCTGTACGTGAACGCGACCGGCGAGCCGGTGCGCGCGGGGCAGCCGCTGCTCGACGCCTACAGCCCGGAGCTCGTGTCCACCCAGGAGGAATACCTGATTGCGCTCCAGGGCGCGCAGGCGCTCGCGGGCGCCGACCCCGAGATCCGGAGGCAGGCCGAGCAGGTGATCCAGGGCGCGCTCAAGCGGCTCGACTACTGGGGCATCTCGGACAACGAGCTCGAGGCGTTGCGGCGCACGGGAAGCGCGAAGCGCACGCTCACCTTCCGCTCGCCGGTCAACGGCGTCGTTCTCGAGAAGCTGGCGCTCGAGGGCATGCGCTTCATGCCCGGCGAGATGCTCTACAAGATCGCCGACCTTTCGACGGTGTGGCTGATGGGGGAAGTCTATGAGCAGGACCTGGCGCTCGTGCGCGTGGGGAGCCGCGCGCGCATCCAGGTCACGGCCTATCCCGAGAGAGAGTTCGACGGCCGCGTCGTCTTCGTCTACCCCACGGTCAACCCGGACACGCGCACGGGAAAGGTGCGCATCGAGGTCCCGAACCCCGCCGGCCGGCTCAAGCCCGGGATGTACGCCGCGGTCGAGATCCTGAGCACCTTCGGCAAGGGCAAGACGGTCTCCGTGCCGGACTCGGCCGTGCTCGACAGCGGCACGCGCCGGGTCGTGCTGGTCCAGCGCGGCGAGGGGCTGTTCGAGCCGCGGGAGGTGAAGACCGGCCGGCGCGCCGACGGCTACATCGAGGTGCTCGAAGGCGTGCAGTCCGGCGAGCAGGTGGTGGTGCGCGCGAACTTCCTGATCGACGCGGAGAGCAACCTCAAGGCGGCGCTCGGCGCGTTCGGTCACGGCGGCCACGGCGGCGGGCCGGCGGCCGAAGAGTCGGCCGGGGCTGCCTCCGCGGCGAGCCCGCCGCCCGGGCCGAGCGACGGCGCGGCCGAGCACCGGGGGCACTGACATGCTGAACCGCCTGATCGAGTGGTCGATCCGCAACGTCTTCCTGGTGCTGCTGGCGACGGTCTTTATCGTCGCCTGGGGCGTCTACGCCGTGGTCAAGACGCCGGTCGACGCCATCCCCGACCTCTCCGACGTCCAGGTCATCGTCTACACCGAGTACCCGGGCCAAGCGCCGCAGGTGGTCGAGGACCAGGTCACCTTTCCCCTCTCCACCGCGATGCTCGCCGTGCCCAACTCCAAGGTCGTGCGCGGGCTCTCGGTCTTCGGCGCCTCCTTCGTCTACGTGATCTTCGAGGACGGCACCGACATCTACTGGGCGCGCTCGCGGGTGCTCGAGTACCTGAGCTTCGCCGCGGGGAGGCTGCCGCCCGGGATCAAGCCCGCGCTCGGGCCCGACGCGACCGGCGTGGGCTGGGTCTACCAGTACGCGGTCACGGGCGCGCAGCGCACGCTCGATGAACTGCGCGCGACTCAGGACTGGTTCCTGCGCTACCAGCTCACCGCGGCCGAGGGCGTCGCCGAGGTGGCGAGCGTCGGGGGCTTTGCGCGCACCTACCAGGTGACGCTCAACCCCCGCGCGCTCCAGGGCTACGCGGTGCCGCTCAAGCGGGTGATCGACGTCATCCGCGAGAGCAACCGCGACGTCGGCGGGCGCGTGGTGGAGATGGCCGAGACCGAGTACATCATCCGCGGGCGGGGCTACTTGCGCGGCACCCGCGACCTCGAGAACCTCGTGGTCAAGGCCGAGCGCGGCACGCCCGTGCTGCTGCGCGACATCGCGCGCGTCGAGCTCGTGCCGGACGAGCGCCGCGGGATCGCCGAGCTCAACGGCGAGGGCGAGGTCGTCGCCGGTATCGTCGTCGCGCGCTACCTGCAGAACGCGCGCGACGTGATCCACAACGTCAAGAGCAGACTCGCCGAGATCGCGAGCGGGCTGCCCGAGGGCGTGTCGGTCGTGCCCGTCTACGACCGCTCCGACCTGATCCACCGCGCGATCTCGAACCTCACGCGCACGCTCATCGAGGAGAGCGCGATCGTGGCGCTCGTGTGCATCGCCTTCCTGCTGCACGCGCGCAGCGCCCTGGTCGCGATCCTGATGCTGCCGGTCGGCGTGCTCATCGCCTTCATCGCCATGCGCTACCTCGGGCTCAACTCCAACATCATGAGCCTCGGCGGCATCGCCATCGCCATCGGCGCGATGGTGGACGCGGCCATCGTCATGATCGAGAACGCGCACAAGCACCTCGAGAAGGCCGAGCCCGGGACGCCGCGCGTGCAGATCCTGATCAATGCCTGCCGCGAAGTGGGCCCGGCGCTCTTCTTCAGCCTGCTCATCATCACCGTGTCCTTCCTGCCGGTGTTCACGCTCGAGGCGCAGGAAGGACGGATGTTCAGCCCGCTCGCCTACACCAAGACCTTCGCCATGGCGGGCGCGGCGCTGCTCTCCGTCACGCTGGTGCCGGCGCTCATGCTGATCTTCATCCGCGGGCGCGTGCCGCCCGAGCACAGGAACCCGATCGTGCGCTTCCTCATCTGGTCGTACCGGCCGATCATCGAAGCGGTGCTTCGCTGGAAGAAGCTCACGATCCTCGCGGCGGTCGCCCTGCTCACCCTCACCGCCTACCCGGCGCTCCGGCTCGGCACCGAGTTCATGCCGACGTTGAACGAAGGCACGCTCCTGTTCATGCCCTCGACCCTGCCGTCCATCTCGGTGACGAAGGCGGCCGAACTGATGCAGGTGCAGGACAAGATCATCAAGAGCTTTCCCGAGGTGGAGTCGGTGTTCGGCAAGGCCGGCCGCGCGGCCACCGCGACCGATCCGGCGCCGATCGAGATGATGGAGACGGTCGTGAACCTGAAGCCCGAGAGCGAGTGGCGAGCCGGCATGACCGTCGACAAGCTCATCGCCGAGATGGACCAGGCGCTCCAGATCCCGGGCGTGGCGAACGCCTGGACCATGCCGATCAAGGCGCGCATCGACATGCTCTCGACCGGCATCCGCACGCCGATCGGCGTCAAGGTATTCGGCAAGGACCTCGCGGTCATCGAGCGGCTCGCCAGGGAGATCGAGGCGGTGGTGAAGACCGTGCCCGGCACCACCAGCGCCTACGCCGAGCGCCTCACCGGGGGCTACTACCTCGACATCGAGCCGGACGCCATCGCGCTCGCCCGCTACGGGCTCGCGGTCGGCGACGTGCAGGAGGTAATCAGCATGGCCCTCGGGGCCGACATAGTGACGACCACGGTCGAGGGACTGGAGCGCTACGGGGTGGCGGTGCGCTACCCGCGCGACCTGCGCAGCGACCCCGACGCGATCGCGCGCCAGGTCCTGGTGCCGACGATGAACGGCGCCATGATCCCACTCGGGCAGCTCGCGAGCATCAAGCTGGTGAAAGGCCCGCCGAACATCCGCACCGAGAACGCGCTGCTCGCGGCCTACATCTACGTCGACATCCGCGACCGCGACATCGGCGGTTACGTCGCCGAGGCGCAGCAGGCGGTGCGTGAGCGCGTCGACTTTCCGCCGGGCTACTACGCGACCTGGAGCGGCCAGTTCGAGTACATGGAACGGGCGAAGGAGAAGCTCAAGGTGGTCGTGCCGCTGACGCTGCTCATCATCTTCGTGCTGCTCTATCTCAACTTCCGGCGCTTCACCGAGACGCTGATCGTCATGCTCTCGGTGCCGTTCGCGCTGGTCGGCGGCATCTGGCTCATGTACCTGCTCGGCTACAACCTGAGCGTGGCGGTGGCGGTCGGGTTCATCGCCCTCGCCGGCGTCGCCGCGGAGATCGGGGTGGTCATGCTCATCTACCTCGACCAGGCGCTGCTGCGCCTCGCGACCGAGCGGCAGCTCGCGGGCGAGCAGCTCACGGTCGCCGACCTCTACCAGGCGGTCGTGGAAGGCGCGCTGCTGCGCGTGCGGCCGATCATGATGACCGTGCTTGCCATCATCGCCGGGCTCCTGCCGATCATGTGGAGCGCGGGCGCCGGTTCGGAAGTGATGCGGCGGATCGCGGCGCCGATGGTGGGCGGGATGATCTCGGTCACGGTGCTCTCGCTGATCGTGATCCCTGCGGTCTACGCCGTGGTGAAGGAGTTCGCGATCCGGCACGGGTGGCTGCGGGTGGTCGCCCGACCGGAAAACGGACCCGTAACGGGGCCGGTGAGCACCGTGATGCTCGATGAGACGGGTCCGAGGCAGGCATGACCGTATCGCCTAACGGAGCGGAGAGATGACCTGTTGCTGCTGCCCGCATAGCGCGGACGCCGGCCGGCTGTTTTCGCGCCTGGCTCGCCGCTACCGTCGCCGCTACCAGCGGGCGGGTCTGGAGGCGAGCCAGCGGCAGCTCATCGAAGGTCTTCGCCGTGCCGGCTTCGAGGGTCGCACGCTCCTCGAGATCGGCAGCGGCGTCGGTTACCTGCACCAGCTCTTGCTTGAGGCCGGGGCGAGGCGCGCGGTCGGGATCGAGCTCGCCGAGGCGATGATCGTCGAGGCCCGGGAACAGGCAAGCGCGCGCGGGCTTGAAGGCCGCACGGAATACCACGCGGGTGACTTCACAGATCTTGCCGATACCCTTGCTCCCGCCGACGTCACGATCCTCGACAAGGTCATCTGCTGTTACCCGGATGCCGAACGGCTCGTGCACTGCTCCCTCGCCAAGACCCGTCGGGTCTACGCCTTCACCCTGCCGCGCAACCGCTGGTACACCCGCCTGGGCGTCGGGCTGATCGCCTCCGGGATGCGGCTCATCGGCTCTCGCTTTCGTCCGTACGTCTACGATCCGGAGCACATCGCGCGCTGGGTTACCGCGGCCGGGTTCCGCATGAGCTTCGAAGCCAAAACGCTCGTCTGGCTCACGCGAATCTATACGCGAGGCGATCCGGAAGCTGAAAGGCGGTTACCGTCCCGGCTCGTTTCCGCTGCGGACGATGTCGGGCGCTGCACGGAGCCCACCCAGGCCGGAGGATAGGCTCATGAAGCGCATGGTGCTGGCATCTGTCGTCCTGCTCGCGGCGTTCGCACTCGGGCTGACGGTGTATAGCTATAGCCGATCCGCGCGCGATGTCCCATCGGGGCTGGCCCTCGCTGATGCCTCGGCGGCCAGGAAGTCGGGATTCCCCTTGAGACTGCACGCGACTCCGCGCGCGGTACCGGACATCCGCTTTCAGGACGACGCCGGACGTCAAATGAGCCTTGCGGACTTTCGCGGTCGCGTGGTGCTCCTCAACCTCTGGGCGACATGGTGCCCGCCGTGCCGCAAGGAGATACCGAGCCTCGACCGGCTACAGACCAAGGTCGGCGGACCGGATTTCGAGGTGGTCGCGCTCTCGATCGACCACGACGGTGTCTCCGCGGTGCAGCGTTTTTACAAGGAGATCGGCATACGGGCCCTGAAGATTTACATCGATCCCACGACCGACGCCACCTATCGCCTTGGCATCACCGGGATACCGGGGACGCTGCTCCTCGACCGCGAGGGCCGCGAGATCGGCCGCGCGCTCGGGCCGGCCGAGTGGGACAGCCCGGAGTCGCTCGCGCTGATCCGCCGGGCGATCGGTGGCGGTCCGTCTGCGGCCGAACGCGCGAAGCGCGAGTGACGGAGTCGCGACGCATGGAGTTCTCCTTCGGTCTCTTCACCGTCTTTCTCGCGGGCCTGATCTCGTTTCTCTCGCCGTGCGTGCTGCCCCTCGTGCCGGCTTACCTCTCCTACGTCGCCGGCGAATCGATCGACGAGCTCAGGATCGCGGCGCGGCCGCGGCTCGCGGTGCTGGGCCTGAGCGCCTGCTTCGTGCTCGGCTTCTCGAGCGTGTTCCTGCTCTTCGGGGCGAGCGCGACCGCCCTGGGTCGCTTGTTCCTTGCCTACCGCTACGAAGCGAACCTGGTTGCCGGCGCTTTAGTGATCGCCTTCGGCCTCTTCATGACCGGGCTCCTCACCCCGCGGCTCCTCGCGCGCGACTACCGGCTCGTGCACAAGCTGCCGCACTTCGCCGGCGCCCGGCCGCTCGGGGCGGGCGTCCTCGGCGTCGCGTTCGGCTTCGGGTGGACGCCCTGCATCGGCCCGGTGCTCGGATCGATCCTCACGCTGAGCGCAACGACCGAGGCGGTGACCCAGGGTATCGCCCTGCTGGGCGTCTATGCGCTGGGCCTCGGGGTGCCCTTTCTCCTCGTGGCCGCCTTCACCGAGACCTTCGTCGCCCACTTGGGCGTGCTGCGCCGCTTCGGCCGCCCGCTTCACGTCGCCGCCGGTCTCGTCCTCATTGCGCTCGGGCTGGCGATGATCACCGGGAAGCTCTCGGCCTTCGCGTTTTGGCTGCTCGACACCTTTCCGGTACTGGGCCGGATCGGTTGAGTCGAAGGAGGATTCTTGTGATGGCTCGCTCAAACAGCTGGTTCGCCGTGATCGCCGTGGCCGCCGCCGTGCTTGCGGTATTCGCCTGGCCGACACCGGCCCTGACGCTGCATCACGTCCACGGTCTCGTCTTCAGCGCGGACGGGGAGAGCCTGATGATTCCATCGCACGACGGGCTCGCGCTCTACCGCGACGGTCGCTGGAGCAAGGCAAGCGGCCCCGAGCACGACTACATGGGCTTCGCCCGCAGCCGCGACGCGCTCTACAGCAGCGGCCACCCGGCGCCGGGGTCGGGCCTGCCGAACCCGTTCGGCCTGCTGCGCAGCACCGACGGCGGGAAGACCTGGGAGCGCCTCGGACTCGAAGGCGAGGCCGATTTTCATCTCCTGGCTGTGAGCTACGAGACGGGCGCGGTCTACGTGTCCAACCCGGCGCCCAACTCGCGCATGCCCGCCCCCGGCATCTACTGGACGGCCGATCG
Source organism: Sulfurifustis variabilis (assembly GCF_002355415.1). Classification (GTDB taxonomy): domain Bacteria; phylum Pseudomonadota; class Gammaproteobacteria; order Acidiferrobacterales; family Sulfurifustaceae; genus Sulfurifustis; species Sulfurifustis variabilis. Next base: position 3,166,774 of record NZ_AP014936.1, read on the forward strand.
CGGCACGACCTGGCGGCGGGCCGCCGCGGAGGGCCTGGCGGGCCGGCTCTTTGCGCTCGCGGTCCATCCGCGCAAGCCGGAGATCGTCGCCGTCGGAACCGAACGCGGGCTCTTTCTCACGCGCGATCACGGCGGGCGCTTCGAGCGGATCGGCGGGGCTACGCCGGTGACGGCGGTCGCCTTCGATCTGGCGGGCGAGCACCTCTGGTTGGGCAGCATGGACCGTGCGGCCACGCTCGCGCGGCTTCGTACCGACAACTCCGCGGCCGGACCGCTTTCGTTGCCGCCGCTTGCCCCGCAGGACGCGGTGGCCTACATCACGCAGAATCCGGCTGATCCCGACCACTGGGCGATCGCGACCTTCACGCGGGACGTCTACCTGACGACCGACGCGGGAAAGAACTGGCAGCAACTCGTACGTGGAGGCGAGACGCGATGAGCAGGACGAAGCGTTTCCGGAGCGCGGCCGCGACGATGGCGGTTGTCCTGCTCCTCGCGGCGTGGCCAGTCCGTGCGGGCGAGCTGACCGGCTGGCATTACCTGGAACAGACACGCATCGCCTGGCGTCCTTACGGTGAAGCCGCCTTTGCCGAGGCCCGCCGGATCGGAAAGCCGCTCTTCGTCCTCGTCTTCGCCGATTGGTGCGAATGGTGTCGCAAGTACGAGGTCGAGACGCTCGAAACCGATGCGATCCGGGAGCGACTCGAGCGGGACTACATACCGGTCGCCGTCGACCATACGACTCAGCGGAGTCTCGCCAAGCAGCTCGGCGCGAAGCTCGTGCCCACGACCCTCCTTCTCACTCCCGAAGGAGAGAAGCTCCTGCGCTTCTACGGAGTACAACCGGCGGCCGCGCTCGCCGACACGCTCGACCGGGCGAATGTGCTCTGGAAGCGGGGCGAGATACCGCAGCCCGATTTCGGGGACATCGAGACGTGTTGCCCGCTCGAGGACGCAACCGGCGACAAGCGTTGAACCATCAGGAGGAGAACCATGGCCACAAATCGCCGCCTTTCTCCGTATGACGCCGGGCGAGTGACCCGCCGGGACATGTTGCGCTATCTCGGCGCCGCCGGCCTGGCGGGCATCACCGGCATCGGCCTTGCGGGCGGGAGCCGCGCGGGCAACAGCAGGGCAGTCACGAAGGATGTCGAGATCCTGCTGACGGCAAGACCCGGGCAAGCACGGCTACTCCCGGGGACACCGACGCAGGTGCTGCGCTTCGACGCCTCGGTCGTCCGCGGCGATCCCGCCGCGGTGGCGCCCTCCCCCGGCGGCTACCTCGGCCCCACGCTGCGGCTGAAAAAGGGCCAGCGCGTGCGCATCCGCTTCGATAACCGGCTTACCGAGCCGAGCATCGTGCACTGGCACGGCCTGCACCTGCCCGACGAGATGGACGGGCACCCGCGCTTCGCGGTCGCCGGCGGCGGAAGCTACCACTACGAATTCACGGTCAACGATCGCGCCGGCACGTACTGGTACCACCCGCACCCGCACGGCCGCACGGGCCCGCAGATCTACTACGGCCTCGCGGGACTGCTCCTGATCAGTGACGACGAGGAGCGCACGCTCGGCCTGCCGCAGGACGAGCAGGACATCGCGCTCGTGATCCAGGACCGCACCTTCGGCGCCGACAACCAGCTCCGCACGCTCGGCAGGGGGATGATGATGGAGCGGATGATGGGCTTCCTCGGCAAGGACATTCTGGTGAACGGTCAGCCCGGTTACACGCTCACCGTTTCGCCCCGCGCGTATCGGCTGCGCCTGCTCAATGCCTCGAACGCACGCATCTACAAACTCGCCTGGAGCGACGGTACGCCGCTTCACGTCATTGCCACCGACGGCGGGCTGCTCACGCGGCCAGCAGAACGACCTTATGCCATGCTCGCGCCCGGCGAGCGGGTCGAGCTCTGGGTCGACTTCAGCCGCTATGCCGACGGCGGCGAGCTCGCGCTCAAGAGCCTGCCCTTCGAGGGCGGCATGGCCATGCGCGGCATGATGGGAGGCGGGATGATGAGAGGCATGATGGGCCGGGGCGGCATGATGGACGGGATGATGGGCGACACGATGTCGCGCATGAACGAGGGGATGATGGGCGGGCCGGCCAACGGCCGTGAGCTCGATCTGCTCACCGTGCGCATCGCGCGCGGCCGGCCGGCAAAGAGCGAGCCGCCCGCGCGCCTCGCGCGCGTCCCGCCGGCCGGGAGCGGAGACGCGCGCAACGCCGGCAACCCCCGCACCTTCCGCCTCGCCATGGGCATGATGGAGTGGACCCTGAACGGCCGCACCTTCGAGATGAACGCGGCCGCCGCCGACGAGCGCGTGGCGCTCGGCGCCACCGAGGTGTGGGAACTCGCGAACGAAGCCTCGATGGGAATGATGGGCATGATGGCCCACCCGATGCACATCCACGGCGTCCAGTTCCGGGTCGTCGGGCGCGAGGTGCTGCCCGGGCTGCGGGAGGCCTACGCGACGGTGCGCGAAGGCTTCGTCGACGAGGGCTGGAAGGACACGGTGCTCGTCATGCCCGGGGAACGGGTGAGGCTGATGTTACGGTTCGAGGACTATAAGGGTCTCTTTCCCTACCACTGCCACAACCTCGAGCACGCGGATCTCGGCATGATGCGGAACTATCGCGTCGTCTAGGTAGGGAGGGCGATGCGATCGTTACCGAATCGGGTTGTCCGTGGGTGGCAACGTTGCCTTCCCGGTCTCCTCGTGATCACGCTGCTCCTCCCCGCGTGTACCGAGTCCCCGGCGCTCCGCGGGATGGACTTGAGCGGCGTCGACTGGGGCCGCGACTTCACGCTCGTCTCGCATCAGCGCCCGCCGGTCTCGACCGAAGCGTTCCGCGGCAAGGTGCTGATCCTGTTCTTCGGCTACACCCACTGCCCCGACATCTGCGGCCCGACGCTCGCGAAGCTTGCGGCGCTGCAAAAGGAGCTCGGCCCCGAGGCCGAGCACGTCCAAGTCCTGTTCGTCACTATCGACCCCGAGCGCGACACCCCCGAGCAGCTCAGGCGCTTCGTGCCTCAGTTCGACCCCCGCTTCATCGGTCTCACGGGAACACCCGAGGAAATCGCGGCGGCAGCGCGGGAATACAAGGTGGGCTACATGAGTCACCCGGGCTCACGGACCGCCTCGTCGATCATCCAGCACTCAGGCAACGTCTTCGTCAAGGATCAACGCGGCAGACCGCGTAGCTTGTTCGCAAACGAAACCCCGGTGGTCGACATGGCACACGATGTCCAACTCTTGCTGAAATCGGAGATGCGATGACGATGGCAGGCGAGGCGCGCGCGCTGCCCGAGCGCCCTCGGAACAAGGATCAACGGATGGAACGCGTGGAACACGGAGGTGGGTGATGATGATGCCGGGTCCCATGGGCGGTTGGGACGGCGGACTGGCGCTGCTGCTCTTGTTCCTCGGCCTGATCGTCCTGGCGGTCGTACTGCTCGTCAGGCGGCTCGGCGGCGGAACGGGCCGTGGGGGCACGATCCGGGAAGGGCGATCGGCGCTGCGCATCCTGGAGGAGCGCTACGCGCGCGGCGAGGTCGAGCGCCAGGAGTTCGAGCGCAAGCGGCGCGACTTGACGGGTTGATCTGTCGCCGGCGCCGCGTCACTGGACAGCCACATTGCCGCCCTACCGAAGGCGAGCGTGGCTCGACCGGCAGGCGCCGTCGCCCCGCTCGCACTACATCTGAGACTGGAGGTAGCTCTGCAGGCCGAGCCGATCGATCAGGCCCAACTGCGTCTCCAGCCAGTCGATGTGCTCTTCCGTTTGCTCGAGAATGTCCTCCAGCAAGTCACGAGAGACGTAGTCGCCCCGGCTCTCGCAGAGGGCAACCCCGTCCTGCAGCCGTGCGCGGATATCGGTCTCGAGTTTCAGGTCGAGTTTCAACATCTCGCCCGGCCGCTCGCCGATCAGGAGCTTGCCAAGGTCCTGGAGGTTGGGCAACCCTTCAAGAAATAGAATACGCTCGATGAGCTTGTCCGCGCGCTTCATCTCGTCGATGGATGCCTTGTAGACGCGCTCGTTGAGCTTGCCCAGGCCCCAGTTCTTGTACATGCGCGCGTGCAGGAAATACTGGTTGATGGCCGTGAGCGCCTGGGTCAGCACTTTGTTCAAGTGTTCGATGACCTTTGCATCGCCCTTCACGTTCACCCTCCTTGGCGCGTCTACGTCTGCGACTGCAGGTAGTTCTGCAGGCCGACCTTCTCGATGAGCCCGAGCTGCCGCTCCAGCCAATACGTATGGTCGTACTCGGTGTCCTCTAGCATCTTCCGCAGGATCTCGCGCGTTTCATAGTCGCGCGCCGTCTCGCAATAGGCGATCGCCTCCTTGAGCGCGGCCACGACCGAGAGCTCGAGCGCGAGGTCGTTTCGAAGCATCTCCGGCACGTCCTTGCCGATCTTGAGCGGCTCGCGCACGGAGAGGTTCGGCGTGCCCTCGAGGAACAGCATGCGCTTGATCAGCATCGCGGCATGACCGACCTCCTCGCTCCGCTCGTGCTCGATGCGCTCGTAGAGCTTGTTGAGCCCCCAGTTCTCGTACATGCGCGAGTGGGTGAAGTACTGATCGACCGCTGTGAGCTCCCCGGCGAGGAGCTTGTTCAGGTACTCGATGACCTTCGCGTCGCCCTTCATGGTTGGTGCCCTCGATGTGCGATGGCGGTTCCTCGGAGACGATGAAGTCGCGTCCCTTTGGTCCGCAGATTCATTTCGGTCCCTTCAACGATTGCTCGCAGGCGTCGTCACCGCCCGTCGGCCCGATAATCCGGACGCCGCCCGGTCTTGCCACGTCCTCGCCCTCGTCGCGACCCGGGAATTGTCCCCCGGGCTTTATTTGAGCCCCATTCATGGTACAGGAACCGCTTGCCGCAGCCAGCTTCCGGAAGGCGCAGAGGCGTAATCCCCCCGCATCGCACGCACAGTCAACGCCCCCAGATCCTGATATCAAGTACCCGAAGGCGGTCCAGGTCGCGGCGGTCGCAATATCGCCGGGTTTTACAGGGCGATCACGCTGCAACCGCGTTCAAAGCCTCGAGAAAGGAAGCAAGGCTCGCGCTTCTCAGCGTAAAGAACGGCTTGGCCATGCGCTTGCATGCGTGCTTGATGTGCAGGCAGGCCTCGTGGCTTACGCAGTCTATGGGGCACACGACCGCATCCACGCTTTGGATCATCGCCGCGAGGCGAGTCGTGCTCTCGCTCAAGCCGCCGTCGTGGTGGAGCAACTCGCCGTTGTGTCGCGCCGCCAACGCGCGAAAGTGCGCAACCTGGCGGTTGCGCCCGCCGACGTACAACACGCGCCGGCCGCACAGGTCCGGCCGAGGACAATCGTCGGCCCCGCTCGCACCGCACTGCCGCAGACAAGTCATAGGCTCAGGGGCTTCCGCTGCCGCAGGGGCTTCAACAAGCGTAGGTCTGCCCGGCGACGGATGCATCGTCGCGGTCGAGCTTGCGAGCTTCGCCCATCCGCGCGCCTCCCGCTCCGCGGCCTGTACGCGCGCGAGCGCCTGCTCGAGCTGCGTCGCAAGCGCCTCTTTTTCCGCGCGCAGCCGCGCGAGCGCCTCGCCGTTTTGAAGCATCTCGAGCTCCGCCTGCGCTGCCGCCAATTCGCGCTTCAGCACGTCCAAGCGCTGTGCGCGCTCGCTGAGCACCTCGGCTCGACGCTCGAGATCCTTGATGCGCAGGCGCGCCGCCTCGGCGCTCCGCGCCTGTACGTCCTCGAGCTCGGCCACGCGGCGCTTGAGCATGGCCAGCTCGTGACGCGCCGAGTGGTTCGAATGCCCGGCGAGGTGCGAAAGCATGTGCACCTCGCCGTATATTCGTTCCAGCAACGCCCCCTCCGCCAACGCGTGCGTGACCAGCGCCCAGAAGGCGCCGGCGATGTCCCCCGCCGCGCTTGCCACGTCCCAGAGCGCGCCGAGCTCGCCGACATTGCGGCACGCACTCGAGCGCTTGACCGCGGCGGCGAACTTGCGGTCGAGCCATTTGTGTATAGCGCGCGCGGCGAAAACCGGATTGCCTGCGAGCTGCACGAAGCTATGATGCAGCTCATAGTGGCTCATCGCTGCGCCTACACTAATACCCGCCTTGCGCGCGAGCCTCCGCAGCTCGTCGATGGTCAGGCAGGTGCCGATCACCAGGCAATGGAACCGGTGATCGAGCTCCCACAGCTTCAGGCGTCGCCGAGGTTGCTGCTGCTGCGCGTCAGCGTGGCGGTGTGACTCGGAGATCGGCAGCAAAGAGGGCACGCTGTCCGAACTCGGCAGCTCCGTCGCGAAGTGCCCCGGGATTCGGTCCGGCGCATTCATGGGTGCGCCTCCGGCGCCCTGTGCGCGACGTCGTGCGCTGCGGCGTGGACCGCCCTCGTCTCCGGCATGGTCGCGAGCGCCTGCTGACCCTTGATGATCTGCTCCTCGACCCAGCGGGTAAACAGCGGATGCGGGGCAAAACCGCTGCCGAGCTCATAGTTCAAGCCCTCGAGAAACCTGTGCTCCAGGCCCTGCGCGTTGGTGCGCGCGGGAATGACGAGCGCGCGCCCGCCGTCGCGCGTGGCCTCGTCCACCATCGCGCGCACCTTGGCGATCCACGGCTCGCGCTTGCCGGGCCAGTCCTCGCGCCAGGTGGCGACCCGGATGGCGCGGAACTCTCGTCCGCCCCGCGCGCCCATCTGGCGCGCGAGCGACTCCAGGACCTCGAGCCAGCGCGCGTTGCGCGTGTCGTCCTTGGCGCCGTGCGCCGTGAGTATCACGGTCTCGCGGGCTGGATCCTTGGATAGAGAACGGGCGCGGTCGAGCAGCGCCTGCGCGAACAAGGAATGATCCTCGATGCCTCCGGCGCTGCTCACCAGCGCCGCCGTGTGGATGCGCATGGGCGCTGCCGCGCCGTGCGCAGGGTCGTGGTCGTGACCCTGGTCATGTTCGTCCTGCCCGTGCATTGCGTGCCTTGGAGCGGCCCGGGCTGCCTCGATATCGAGGCCGAACAGGCGTTCGATATCGCCCTCGAAGCTGTCCTTGAGCCCAAAGACACGCACGATGACGATCGCGCGGATGCCGCGGGCCTCGAGTTTCCGGACCGCGCGCTCGATCAGCAATGGGTCGGCCATGGAGAAGCAGTACTCGACCGGATAGCGCGCCTCCAAAGGCTTCACCGCCTGACGCATGGTCTCGTTCCAGTGGTAATCGGAACCGTGCGCCAGGACCACGACGCCGATGTCCTTCGTCGCCATCGAAAGGGCGCGGTTGGCCTCGCGCTCCATCCAGGTGCCGACCAGGGCCGGCAACGGCTCCTCGGCGAGGACCTCGACCTTCGCCGGCGCGATGCGTTTCAGCTCGTTGGTGAATGCCATCATGCTGTCGAGCTTCTTGCCGAGGTGAAACGGCACGAGCACCACTCGCTCGCCACCAACCGCGGCCTGTGCCAGTCCTTCGCGCATCTCCCGGCCGCGCTCTTCGCGCTGCGCGGACGGGACGTCGTACCACACGAGCGCGCCCACCGACTCAAACGGTAGCCCCGCGGCGGCGTACTGCGCCAGCCGCTGCCAGTCGGCTTCCAGGCGCGTGCGCGTCTCGGGGGAATCGGCGCCGTAACCGGCGACGATTACGCGCCGGCCTTCCGGGTTCGGCAGCGCGCGCAGCCGATCGGCCAGCGCCTCGACCGCGAGGTAGCTCTCGCCGAAACTGCGTGCAAGAGTGATGTTGGATTTGCGACGCTCCGCCACCAGGGCGCGCACGCGATCCAGGCGCGGATCGTTCGGCGACAAGAACAGCGGCAACACGACGATGCGGCGCGCGCCGCGGCGCTCGAGCTCCTTGAGCGCGCGGGCGAACGTCGCGCGCGTGCGCTCGTCCGTCACCACGGTGAGTGCGGCGTTGTGCCGCCGGGCAAACGCCTCGAACGCGTCGCGGATCTCCTCGTTGCCCCAAAAACCCCGATCCGGCGCGGCGACAAGAAAGCCGACGCCGGCATCGCGCGTCGCCGGCTCCCCACCTTCGCGATCGGCCGCCGTCGCGGCGAAGGCCGAGCCCCACACCACCGCATACAACAGCACGCCGAGCGCAACCGTGGCAGCGGCCAGGGCCGGGTCGAAGACGCGGAACCGAAACTGAAAACGCCTCATTCTCGCACGCGGATCCACGGTATCTCCCTCCTTCGGTTCAGAACTGATACTTGAAGCTGGCGCTCACGTTGCGCCCGGGCTGGGTGTAGAACTCGGGGCCGGGATCGGTGGCGCGCAGCCCGGCCAGCCGGACATCGCCCCACAGCCAGTACGTTTCGTCGAAGACGTTGTTCACGGCGAGGTTGAGCTGCGCGCGTTTCACGGGCTTCCACCACGCCGCAATGTCGAGCGTCTGCCAGGCGTCCGGCTTGAACCACTCGCCCGAGGAGAGTTCGGTGTCGTCCACCCGGCGCACCTTGGCGGCGGCGTTGACCCGCCCTTCCAAGCCCCAGCGGCCGACGTCGTACGCGATGGCGAGGGTGGCGCGCGCCGGCTCGATGCTGTTCAGCGGCTGGTCGTCGGTCTCGTTGTGGCCGCGTGCATACGCGATCGCCCCGCTCGCCCGCCACGCCGGCGCGAAGCGCCAGGCGGCGCGCGCCTCCGCGCCGTAGATGCGCACCTTGTCGACGTTAACGGACTGGAAGGTGGCGGCGAGGCCGGCGATGCAGCTCGGGTCGCCCGGGCAGGCGAGCCGCTGGGTTTCGATGAAGTCCTTGTAGCGGTTATCGAACACCGCGATCTGGGACTGAACGCGGCCGCGGTCGTGCTTCAGGCCGAGCTCCACACCCGTGCTGGTCTCGGGATCGAGATCGGGATTGGGGACGACGCCGTAGGACTGGATCGTGTTGCGGAACGAACCGTTGACCTCTTCGTAGATGGGCGCGCGAAATCCCCGGGCGACCTGCGCCCATAGCGAGGTGGCCGGCGTGAACTGCCAGCGCGCCGCGAGCTTCGGGCTCAGCGCCGACTCGCGCTTGTCCACGGCCGGGCGGCCGGCGTGCTGGAACGTGAGCGCGTCCGGCTCGGCGTCCAGGCGGATGGCGTCGTAGCGCAGTCCGGGCACGAGGGTGAGGCGTCCGAGGGCGATCTCGTCCTGTACGAACAGGCCAACCGTATCGGTGTGGCCCGGCGCGAAATCGCGCAGCGGGAAGGTCTCGCCGGCAAGGCTCTTCGTAAACGTGCCGGTGGTCAGGTTCCACACGCGCCCGTCGCGCTTCTCCTCCGTCTCGGTGCGCGCGAGATCCACGCCGAAGGTGAGGAGGTGCTCCGCGCCCAGGGACGTGAAGCCGGTTTCCGCCTGCACCCCCGTCCCCGTGAGGTCTTGGGTAAAGTCGTAGTCGAGCTCGACGTAGCAGCTATTGCCGCTGCCGAAGGCCGCCGAGCAGCTCGCGCTGGTGTTTGTACGCTGCTGGCGGGTGCGCGTGCGCGTCTCGGACTCCTGCCGATACAGGCGCGCGGTGAGCCGGTCGTACCAGGCGCCCGCCGGCTTGTGCTCCCAGGCGAGCGTCGCCCGCCTCCGCTCGCCCGAATCGTCGCCCTCCATGGCAGTGATCTTCGGCAGGGAAGCGGACAGGCGCTTGACCTCTGTGAACGTGTCCTGATCCGCGCCTTCGAGCGTCAAGGTGAGTCCGTGGCCGGCCGCGGGCCTGATGCCAAACTTGGCGAGCAGACTGTCGCTACGGAAGTCCTGGGGATTGGGCGCGGTGCGGTCGACGGCGGTCACGTCCCGGTCGCCCTGGTTGTCGAGCTCGCGGCCGTCGCGGCGCACGAAGCCGATCAGGCCTTCCAGCCGTGCGCCGCGGCCCGCGGCGATGACGGCGTTCGCGTACGACTCGTTGGCGCCGAATGCGCTTCCCTTGTAGCGGGCGCCGAAGCGCTCGTCGTCGGCGAGTACGTCGGAGGGATCGAGCGTGAGAAAACCGACTACCCCACCGAGGGCATCCGAGCCGTAAAGGGAGGACGCGGGTCCGCGCAGGATCTCCACGCGCTTCAGGAACTCGGTGTCGGGCGGCAGCGGCGTGTTCACCGTGATGTTGGTCGGGCCGCCGCCGTTGCGGTAGTCCGGCAGCCGCACGCCGTCGACCAGCTGCTGCACGCGGTTGTCCTCGATGCCGCGGATGTTGACGCGCGTCGCGCCGTGGCGGCGCTGGTCGCGCGGCAGCGCCACGCCGGGCTCCTCGTCGAACAGATCGGCTTCGTCCGCGGGCAGGCGCCGGTCCATGTCCTCGCGCGAAATGCTCGTGATGGTCGCCGGCGTCTCGGCCTCGCGCCGTTCGGTGCGCGTCGCGGTGACCGCGACCTCCTCGAGCACGGTCACGCCTGAAACCGGTTCAGCGGCCTGCGCCGCCGGCAATACCATAACCATCAGGGTCGCCGCCACGAGCGGCTTGCGCTTGAGTTGCATAGATCCTCTTCTTGTGCGAATAAAAGCGAGGCTGGCTACTCAAGCAGGAGCTCGTTGGCTGGCTTGCTTTAGGCTGTTTATGTCCTGAGTTTCATTTCTCCCGGGTGTCGTCCGAGACGGGCCTTCCCTTGCGCGTGGCCCACCACAGGCCGAACGCGCTCAAAATTATCGCTAGCGCTTGTGCGCTCAGCGTCTGCAGGGTCGGGTAGACGCCGAGCATCGGGACGGTGATGAACCGCACCGCATCGGCCCCGATCTTGCCCGCCTCCTGCAAGGCGGCGATGCCCTGGCCCGTAAAGATCACGGCGAGAATCAGGAGCACGATGCCGGAGGCGGAAAAGAAAAGCCCGATTGGTAGCTTGACGCTCGCGCGCAGGATCGCCCAGGCAACCGCGACCAGCAGCACCGCGGCGAGGCCGAGCCCGGCGAGGAGCGCTCCGTAGCCCTCGGGCCCCGCCTGCGCGGAAAGCGCCTGGTAGAACAGGACGGTCTCGAACGCCTCGCGGTAGACCGCGAGGAACGACACCACGGCGAGCGTCCACACGGTTCCGGTGGAGAGCGCGCCGCTCACCTTGTCGCGGATGAACCTCTGCCACGCGGCGCTGTGCGACTTGCTGTGCAGCCAGTAACCGACGTAGAGCAGCATCGCGGCCGCGATGAGCGCGGTCACGCCTTCGGTGACCTCGCGCCCGGCGCCGGAAATCTCCACGACATAGTTCGACACCGCCCAGGTCAACAGCCCGAGCGCCAGCGCCGCGATCCAGCCCGCGTGCACCCAGCGCCGCGCCTCGGTGCGGCCCGCGCGCGTCAGGAACGCCAGGATCGCGGCCACGACCAGGATCGCCTCCGTGCCCTCGCGCAGCAGGATCACGAGCGCGGCGCCGAAAGTCGTCGCCCACGAAAGTTGAGCGCCGCCGAGCACCTCGCGCACGTCGGCGAGCAGGGCCTGCACCGCGGCGGCCTGCTTCTCGACCTGCTCGAGCGGCGCGCCCGATTGCAGCAGGCCGCGATAGGCCATCATCTCGCGCTCGGTGCGCGCCATCAGCCCCGGATCCACGTTTTGCAGGCCCGACTCGATCAACTCGAAGCCTTCGAGGTAGGCCTGGATCGCAAGCCGCGCGGCCTCGGCCCGCGCACCCACGCGATACGCGTCGAGGCTGCGCGCGAGGGTGGCGATGGCGAATTCGAGGGGAGACGGTTTCGTCGCAACGACGGCCGCTGGGTTGGCGCGTAAATACGCCTGTAGCGCTACGCCGTCTTCGCCGAAGCGTTCCTTGATCTCGTTGGCCGAGAGCGTGGCCACATTGGCGAGATCGGGGAAGCTGTCGCGGCCTTTGCCCCCCGCCCACAGCGCCCTGCCCTCGGCGCGGGTTTCGTCGGTGGCCCCGAAATTGGCGACGTAAAACGCCAGCGCCCAGCGGTCCTCCTCGCTCAGGCGCCTGTACGAGGCCATACCCGTGCCGTCCACGCCGAGCGTGATGGTGTTGTAAAGTCCATAGACGCTGCGGCTCGCCATGCGGCCGGCGTCGTGAAAATCGGACGGAGCGGGATCGAGCCCTTTCCCGGCGGCGCCGTCGCCGCGCCCCTCGGCGCCGTGGCAGGCGGCGCAGTGTTCCGCGTACAGCGTCGCACCGCGTTTCAGGTCCGGGGCGGTCTTCGGAGCAATCTGGAGGTCGTAGGCGCGAATCACCGCCCAACGCAACGCCGTCGCTTTGGCCGCGACCTCGCGGACCTCGGCTTTCGCGCCGATGCGCGCCGCGAGCGCCGAGGCATCGGAGAGAAGCCGGCTGCGGGCCTCGTTCTCCGGCAGACCTTGGATCAGGCCCTGCACCTGCCCCGTGAACTCGCGCATCTCCTGGTATTCGTCCGCGTTCTTCACCGTGCCGTTCTCAACGGCCTCGGCGTAATCCACGGCGATGTAGTCGAGCAGGTGCAGCGCCGTCTGCGCCGCATCCCGGGCGCGGGCCGCAGGGATAAGCGCCAGCAAGAGGATCACCGACAGAAGCAATCGCAGACGCACGGTTTATCTGCTCCTGCCCGGATCGGTGATCAGGCCGACGCGCTCGAGTTGCGCGCGCCTGGCCTGGGCCATGACCTCGGCGATAAGCTGGTAGCGCGTGTCGCGGTCGGCCCGGACCTGCAGCACCGGCTGCGGCCGGCGCCCGCCGGCCTGCTCGAGCTGCTGCACCAATGCCGCCCGGTCGAGAGGCCGGTTGTTCCAGAAGAAGTTGCCGTGGTCGTCGATCGCGAGCGTGATCCTCTCGGGCTGCTCGGCCCCCGGCTGTCCCGCAGCCCGCGGCAGGTTGACCTTGATCGAATGCGTGAACAGGGGCGCAGTGATGATGAATACCACCAGCAGGACGAGCATCACGTCGACGAGCGGCGTGACGTTGATCTCGCTCATCGGCCGCGAGCCGGTGCTTTCGTCGAACGCGCCGATCATGCTTGAGCCTCTTTCAGCGCGGGCCGCTGCGGTAAGGCGGGTGCCGGCTCCATGTCGAGCTTGGCGCCGGTGATCAGATAGGTATGGAGGTCGTGCGCGAACCCGTCGAGCTCGGCGACAGTGACCCGATTGGCGCGGACAAAGGCGTTGTAGGCGAGCACGGCCGGAATGGCGACGGCGAGACCGGCGGCGGTCATGACGAGCGCCTCGCCCACTGGGCCGGCAACCTGATCGAGCGTGTTGAGGCCACCGGCACCGACGCCGAGCAGCGCGTGGTAGATCCCCCAGACGGTCCCGAACAGGCCCACGAACGGTGCTACGGCGCCGATCGAGGCGAGCAGGCTGAGCCCTGCTTCGAGCCGCCCGTTCTCGCGCGTCAGCACCTGACGCAGCGTACGAACCACGAGATCGGACACACTCGACTGATCGCCCAGACGCTCGGCCCGCATGCGATGCTGCTGATGGTGCCGTACGGCGACGATTGCGCCGAGCGCGAGCCGCGCCGCCGGGTCAACCGCGTGCTGATTGCGTAGCAGATCCATAGCTTCGGTCAAATTCTGCGCGTCCCAGAAACGGGCAACGACAGCTTGGTGGCGGCGGCGAACCTGCCACGTGTGCCACGCCTTGGCAAAGATCAGGTACCAGCTGCTGAGCGACATCGCTAGCAACACCAACGCCGCACCGAGGCCGACGGCGTCGAGCTGGCTCAGAAAACTCTGCAAACCCGATGAGGTGACCGCAGGCATCGACGCTAACTTTCCAAAGTGAACGAAATCGGAACCAAGACCGAGGCCGTCACCGGCACATCGCCCTGACGTGCGGGAACGAAGCGCCATTTGCGCACCGCCTCGAGCGCGGCCCGATCCAGGCGGGCGAAGCCGCTCGAGCGGCTGATCGCGATATCGGCCGAAGTGCCGTCCGGGCGCACGCGCACGCGCAGCAGGACCCGACCCTCCTCGCCCAGGCGGCGCGCGAGCGAGGGGTAAACGGGCGGCGGGTTGTTCAGGTAATCGGCATTGAAGCGCGGCAAGGTGACCGACGATGCCGGTGCCGGCGCATCGTCTGCGGCTACGGTCTCGGTCGGTGCGGGTTCCGAGGCAGTTGCCACGTCGGTGGTGATCGGAGCTTCGGGTGCCGAAGCGTCGGCATCAGGCGGGACATCCGTCGGCGCCCGCTCCGAGGCCTTGAGGGTTGAGGCTGGCGATGGCGATTTCCGAACGGGACGCGCCCTGACCGTGGCCTTCGTGGGTTTCGGCGGAGCGACCGAGGGCTCCTCTCCCGCTGAATCGATGAGGCTCACCATCACCGGGACCGACGCGACGGAGCTTGGAGCGACGTCGAGCTCCAGCAGCGCAGCACTGAACGCCGCGTGCATGGCGAGGGTGGCCGCCATGGCGGGCGAGAAGATTCGAGATTTCAGGAACGCCACAAGCCGAACCTCCAGCATACTGATTGTCCGAACTAAACGGATTCCCTGGCTGGCTGCCCCGGTGGGGCTGGCTGGCGATGGGACGTGAAACGGCCTTCTACGCGGTCAAGATCAGTTTTCCGTTGCTCGTCACACGCAAGTGGTACTCCCGGCCGTTGTGCTCGATGACGAGCTCGTCGGCTTCGGCTAGCAGCGCTCGGCTCGAGATCTTTTGAGGAGCGCGCGCTCTCGAGCCAGCCTCGCCGGCCGGGGAAGGGTTCACTTGGCTGGTCTTTATCACGGAATGCCGCCTCGGTTCTTTCTTGGCCATCTCGTTTAGCGACAGCTCGGGCTCCGGGCCCTGCGGGTCACGCGGCCCGCTCCTCGACGCCGTCTGCCTCCACCTTCAACGCCTCGTGAAGCACCTCCCGTACATGCGACGCGCACCGGCCGCAACGAGAAGCGACGCCCAAAGACGCGCAAAGCTGCTTCAGGGTGCAAGCCCCCTTGCACACCGCCTCCCGAATCTGGCCATCGGTGACGGCGTTACAAACGCAGACGTACATCGTTCTTGCTCCTCGAGTTGCGGGCGCTAACGTTAACGCGAATGATAATGATTCTCGTTTATATTGCAACTGCTTTTAGGCGGGCGGGTGGGGATCAGTTAAAGGTCTGATGGCACTACTTTTAGACCCGCGATAAAGACTTCGGGCTAGGGGCGAGAGCCCTTGCCGCTGGAGACCAACCTAAATGACTCACTCACTGGCCCATTTCTTGCCTCAACAAAATGACGACCAGGTCCGATGCTTGATGGAGCCCTCGAGGCCCCGGACAAAAAATACAAGGGGGTAAGTTTTTGCTTTCCTTCGATCCGGAACGCCTCCCTGCCCACCTCCGGCTGGAACTCCTTCGGCTGCGCCACCGCGTGGCGTCATTCCTATTATATGGCCCCGGCGACCTTCGGCTTGCCGAGGCTGAAGCGCGCGCCCTAGCCTCGGACATCAAGAGGCTCTACGACGCACTGCTCATCTCCAATTACCACTGATGGGCTGGGAGCGACAAAACACTTCATTCGCGCTGAAACTCCCGACCGTATAAGGCCCACGGGTCGCTGCAGATCATCTCCGGAGGCGAGGGTCGAATCCGAGCACGCTCCAGGTGGTTATGGACGGAGCGTGCCTCGGAGGACCGCGTAGAGACGATGGAGCCGAACGATGAGAGCTTGCACCTCGGATACTGAACCCCGCGAGGCCGGGCGTGAGATGACCGCTTCGATTTCTCGTGTCAGTCGCTCGAAATCGGATCGAAGCGTTGTCGGAATTTCCAGTGCAGCATCAACGGTCGCCAGGATCTTGTGCGCCGCCGCAAGGCGGTCCAGCGGAGAACCGGGCGCAAGAACCGACGCCAGGGCCGCTTCTCGCACCTTTCTTAGCCCCGTGCTCGCCTTCACGGCGGCAGGAGAATGGGTCCGCGCAGCCGCGGCGCTCGAAGGACGCAAAGAGAAAACACGGGGTACTTACGAGTAGCATTTGCCGCCTTTGGCTTGAAGCTCGTATTTTACAAACCATTGCTGCCGGGCACTGAAATGGCTTGCTGCCGCCGACACAGCGCTGTGTTGTACGGCTGCCTGAAGAAGCCGCAGACGATGGCGCACATGATAGCGCTCCGCGAGAATCTGGCACGCTGTTTTCCGGTTCGGGGGCGTATAGCGGGGCGAAAGTCCTCCGTCCTGTGCCAATTCGAGCGCAAGCGGCGCGACCTGATGGACGCACCGGACTTGGATCTTGCGCTGCTCGCGTTACGACAATCGCCGCTTCCGCTTCTGACGGGGCACCCCGTTACGCCCGATACTTTCGATGATCGGACAGGCCCCGGAATCGGCGCCCGCGCAGAGGTTGAGCAGCAGGCGCAGCTCGTCGCGCAGCGTCGTGAGCTCGACGAGCCGCGCCTCGACTTCCGCGAGCTTTTTCCCCGTAAGCTGCCGCACCTTGGAGCGCGCGCGGTGCGGCGCCTCGCGCATGGCCAATAGCACCCCGATCTCGAGCAGCGAGAAGTCCATCTTCTGCGCCCGCTGGATGAACTTCAGGCGCGAGAGGTCCTGGTCATTGTAGAAGCGGATGCCGGCGCCGTTGCGCCCGATCCTGGGCAGCAGCCCGATCTTTTCGTAGTAGCGCAGCGTGTCGGGCGAGAGACCGAGCTGCTCGGTGACCTCGCTGATGCGATACTGGCCCATAATCGCCTCTACATCAGGAAGAAGTACTCATTAATAAGATAAGCGCCGCTACCGATCAGCACCAGCGCGCCAGCGATCTCGAAGGCCTTCTGCCAGCGCGTGAGCGCCTTGAGCGATTCGAGCCAGCCGACGGCCCAGGCGCCGAGGAGGATCGGCACCGAGCGCCCGAGTGCGAACGCCAGCAACAGCGCGAAGCCGAAGGACACCGAACCGATCCCGGCTGCCGCCGTCAGCATCACCAGCAGCGCCGGGGTGCAGAACGGGCAGATCGCGACCGAGAACGGGATGCCGAGTAGGAATGCGCCCCACACTCCCGCCACGCGGGTGCCGCGCATCGAGAACCACGGGAGCCGGAGCTTGATCCACCCCGGCCACATTAGCCCAAGCACGATCAGGAGCGGCCCGAGCACCAACCCCCACTCGCGGCCCATGACCTGCTTCACCCATTCACCGCCCAGCGCCGCGCCCACGCCCAGCACGACGTGGGTGACGAGCATGCCGGCGATGAACGCCCCGCCGAGCCACACCGCCCGTCGCGGCTCACGGGCCTTGGTGACATAGGCGAGCGTGACCGGGATTGCGGCGACCGCCACGGGATTGAAGCTGAAGACGAAGCCGGTGGCGAAGCCGAGGGCCAGACCCGCGACACTTGCGTGCTGCAATGCCAAGCGGAGCGACTCAGCGTCCATATGACCTGGTCTGGAGGACTAAAACGACCGAGACGATAGAGCGGGTCATCATACCGGCTGTGGCTTTACGTCGAGCGGCCGGCCGACGCTCATGAGCGCGTCGAACAGGAGCTGCGGGCGGCCCCAGAGCGAGTTGAAGAAGATCGTGGTCACGCTCGCCGCCATCGCCGCCATCGCCCACACCGGGTAGACGAGGCCGGTCGCCGCGAGCGGGATGCCGACACCGTTGAAGAGAAAAGCGAGCGCGACGTTCTCCAGCATCTTGCGGTAGCCGCGGCGGCTGATCTCGTGGGCCGCGACCACCGTCTCGAGCCGTGGTCTGAGAATGATGATGTCGGCCGACTCGATCGCGATGTCGGTGCCGCTCGCCATGGCGATGCCGACGTCGGCCTGCATCAGCGCCGGGGCGTCGTTGACGCCGTCGCCCACCATCGCCGCCCGGCCGCGCGTCTGAAGCTCGCGGATGATTTCCGCTTTCCGCTCCGGGCGCACGCCGGCATGCACCTCGGCAATACCGGCCTCGGCGGCGAAGCGGCGCGCGGCGCGTTCGTTGTCGCCGGTAAGCAACACCGTGCGCAGGCCACGCTGATGCAGCGCGGCAACCGTCTTCGCCGCATCCGGGCGCAGACGGTCGCCGAGCGCGATGACGCCGAGCGCCTGGCCCGCGCGCGCCACTGCAGTCACCGTCCGCCCCTGCGTCTCGAGCTCGTCGATGCGCGGGGCGAGCGACCCAAGATTCACGCCTCGGCTCTTGAGGAAGCCGGGGCTCCCGACCAGCACCGCGCCGCCTCCGATGCGCGCGGTGACGCCCTGACCCGGCACCGCCTGGAACTCCTCGACCGCGGGCGGCGCCAGGCCGCGCTTGAAAGCGACATTGACAATCGCCTGGGCGAGCGGATGCTCGGAGCTCGCCTCGGCCGCGGCGGCGATCGCAAGCAGCTCCCCCTCGGTACCGCCCGCCGCCACGATCTCCTGCACCGCGGGCTCCCCCTCGGTGAGCGTGCCGGTCTTGTCGAACACGACCGTGCGCACGAGCCGGTAGCCCTGGAAGGCCTCGCCGGTGCGCATGAGGATGCCGCGCTCGGCGGCCTCGCCCGAGCCGCGCACGATGGAAAGCGGCGCCGAGATGCCGACCGCGCAGGGATAACCCATCACGAGGACGCTTAAGCCCGCGAACACCGCGCGCTCGAGGTCGGCCGCACCGGTAAAAAGGTACGAGCCTGCGAGCCAACCGATGAAGGCGGTCGCGGCGACGATCAGCACCGTGGGCGTGTACACCCGCAGCACCCGGTCGACGAGGTGCAGCAGCCCGGGCTTCATGGCACGAGCGTCTTCGACATGACGGATGATCTGGGCAAGGAAGCTCTCCTCGCCCACCGCCGTCACCTCGAGGAGCAATGTCCCGGTGCCGTTGATCGAGCCGCCGATCACGGTATCGCCCAGCTTCTTTTCGACCGGCAAGGGCTCGCCGGTCACGAGCGCTTCGTTCACCGCCGAGTGTCCCTCGACCACTCTTCCGTCCACCGGGATGCGCTCGCCCGGGCGGATGCGCACGCGCTCCCCGCGTTTCACGTCCTCGACCGGGACGTCCGTCTCGCGCCCGGCACGCACGACGCGCGCCATGTCGGGCTGAAGGTCGAGGAGTTTCTTCACCGCCTGGGAGCTTCGGGTCTTCACGATCAGCGACAGCCACTCGGAGAAGATATGGTAGGTCGCGACCATCACGGAGACGGCGAAGAACGCCGCGGTCGGATAGCCGTCCCGCTGCCAGACCAACCCGATGATGCCGCCCGCGATACCGGCGAAAGCGCCGATCTCGAGCAGCACGTGCTGGTTGAGGATGCCGCGCTTGAGCGCCTGGATCGCCATGTGCAGGATGTGCCGGCCCACGCCGAACACGACGAAGAGCGCAAGCCCCGCGGCGAGCCAGGGTGTCAAACCGGCGAGCCAGCCGCCCGCGCGCGCATAGAAGATTCCGGCTGCCAGGGCGCCGAGCGCAGCAGAACCGGCGAGGGCCGCCGGCACACCGCGGGGCTTCAGCACCACGAAAAGGAAGGCCGCGAGGCTCGCGACCGCGACCGCCGGCAGCAGCGCGGTCCAGAACCCGGTGGGATTCGCGACGAGCGCGATCGCCGCAAGGCTCGCGCCGACGGCGGCGACGAAGCGCCGCCCCTCCTGCACGAGCAGCGCCTCCTCCTCGTCATAGGGGCGAAGCTTTCGCGGATCGGAGATCGTGTAGCCGATGTCCTTGAGCGTCTGGAGCAGCGCCTCGGCGCGCGCCACGCTCGGGTCGTATTCGATCAGCGCCTGCTCGTGCGTCAGGCTCACCGCCACCTGCTCGACGCCGGGCTCGCGGCCCAACGCCTTCTCGATCGTGCCGGTGCAGAGCGAGCAGTGCAGGCCGCCGATGCGCGCGCGGATGCGCCGGCGGCCGGGTCGGGCGGACGGTTCTTCGCTCCAGAAGCGCGGAGCGGTTTCAGAAACGGTGGCATTCATGGCGGCACCTCACCTGTGAGCAGGCAACTGGACGTAACCCTTTCGTATCTCTTCTTCCAGGGCCGCGCGCAGCTTCTTTGCGGACGGCAGTGCGGTGAAGACGAGCCGGCCGTTCACGGTGATCGCCGGCGTCGAGAGCACGCCGAGCTTGACCGCGTAGTCGAGCTCCTCGAGCACGTTCACCTCGCGCCACTCGATGCGCTCGCCGCCGAGCTCGGCGGCGATACGCTTGAGCGCGTCCTTGGCCTGCGCGCACCTGTTGCAGCCGGGCGAAGAGAAGACTTCGACCTTGATCGTCATTGCCGGCCATCCTCTTGCTCAATGACCGTCACCGCGCCCGCCTCCAAGCCGGTATCCGCCACTGCTTTGCGCATCCGGGTCAGGTCGGTGCCGGCCGGGTGCCATGACCACGCGCGCCGTATCGGTCTTGAGGCTGATCTTGACGTCCTCATGCGGGCAGTCCGGCGAGCCGCTCGCCCACCGTGCAGGCGCAACGCCGACGGGCCCATGTTCTGGATTTCGAGCTCCACCACCGCCCCGCCCGCGAAAACGGGAGCCGCGACAGCAACACGACGAGCGTGCGCACGCAAAGAACCGTACACCCTGGAGTCCACTCCAGGTCAAGAGTGTGGGACGCATCGCCTTGGCGCACCGGTGAGCCGGGGACGGCTTGACCTGGACCTGGCTCCAGTGACTAGCCTGGAATTGTCTGCTCGGCAACGGAGTCCCCCATGAGACCCGAACGTACCTTGATAACGCTTGCCGTCGCACTGCTGGTCCTGTCGGCCCGGGGCTTGGCCGCGGAGCCGGCGCCAAGCCCGGCGGCGCCGGCCGAGGCGGTGCTGGCCGACCTTCCGAAAGCGACCTGGATCGCCGACGGAGGGGGCAGACGCGTCGTCTACATCTTTTTCGATCCGAATTGTCCGTCGTGCCAGCTTCTCTACCGCAACCTGCGAACGTTCGTCGCCTCGCATAACCTGCAGGTGCGCTGGATACCGGTTGCCGTCGTCGACGCGACCAGTCTCGGCAAGGCGGCCGCGATCCTGCAGGTACCGGACCGGCGCGCGGCCCTGCGCCGTAACGAGGAGCGCTACCAAAGCGAAACGTTCAGCGGCGGCATCGAGGAGGAGATACCCTCGGACGAGACCGAGCAACAGTTGCGCGCGAATGAACTGCTGCTCAACAGGCTCGATGTCCCGGTCGTCCCGACCATGCTCTTTCCGAGCAGAGATGGCCGTGCCGTCATCATCCAGGGGGCGCTATCGCCGCTCGCACTAGGTAAAGTGCTCGTCCGGCTGCCGTGAACAGGAGCTACACGATCGGGTGCTCGGTTTGGATGGCCTCGCGCTCCGCGAAAGGTTGCGAGACGCTCGAAGGAGGCGTCGCGTCCTGAGGCGGCAGACCGGGCGGACGTTGATTGTGACCGGGCGCCTGCCGGAGTACGTGCCGATCCACAGGCGAGGCCACGGTACCTGTAAGCTTCCTGGAATCGTGGTATTAGGGGAGCCGCCATGAGCGCGGCCGAAACCTCGCTATTGGGCGTGGCACGTGGTTCTGATCCGGATCAAAGCAAAGGGCGTCGGAAAACCGTAGCCTGTCGTGAGTTCCACGCAGTCGCTCGGGCCGGCCTTCGTCGTGCGACGACGCGAATGCAGGACAGGAGGCGGTTTATGCGAATCACGCGTGTGCCAGCAGTAGCGCTCGCCAGCCTGCTCGTTGTTTCGGGCTGCGCCACCTATCAAGGGCCACAGGAGCAGGCCGGGATGGTCATCGGCGGCATCGTGGGCGGCATACTGGGATCCGAGATCGGCGGCGGGTATGGCCGTGGGCACCATGGCTATTACGGGCGTTATCCCGCGCCCACCGCGGCGATCATCGCCGGGACCATCGCCGGGGCCATGATCGGCGGGGCGATCGGCCGCTCGATGGACGAGACCGACCGCCTGAAGACGGCGGCCACTCTCGAAACCGTGCGCACCGGCGTGCCCTCGACCTGGCGCAACCCGGATACGGGCAACCAGTACGCGGTCACGCCGACCAAGACCTACGAGACGGCATCCGGTCCGTGCCGCGAGTATACGATCGATGCGGTGATCGGCGGAAAGAAGGAGAAGATCTACGGCACGGCCTGCCGCCAGCCGGACGGGAGCTGGAAGGTGCAGGGTTAACGTTCCTCCTGCCCGGCTTCGGGCATACGCCCCGCCCGCAGCCCGTTCGCGACCGCGAGCAGCTCGCTCGCCTCGTGCACCAGCACCGCGAAAGCGACGCTGATCCAGCCGGCCACCGCGGAAGGAATGAGCGCGACGAGCACCAGGATCGAGAACACGATGTTCTGCGCGGAGACGCGCCGCGCCTTGCGCCCGAGGCGCAGCGCCTCTTCGATCTTGCCGAGGTCGTCGGCCATGAGCGCGACATCGGCGGCCTCGATCGCGGCGTCGGTGCCGGCCGCCCCCATGGCCATCCCGCAGGTCGCGGCGGCGAGCGCCGGGGCGTCGTTTACGCCGTCGCCGACCATGAGCACGGCGCCGTGCTCGCGCTGGAGCTGGCCGACGGCGCGCACCTTGTCGTCGGGCTTGAGTTCGGCCCGCACGTCGTCGATGCCGACCGTGCGCGCCACGGCGTCGGCCGTGCGGCGATTATCCCCCGTGAGCATCACCGTGCGAATGCCGAGCGCATGGAGCCGCGCGATCGTGGCCCGCGCGTCTGCGCGCAGGCGGTCCTGCAGGGCGATGAGGCCGCGCACCCGTTGCCCTTCGCCCACGAGCACGACGGTCTTGCCCTCGCTCTGCAACCGCGCGATCTCCGCCTCGGCGCTCCCACGCTCGCTCCCGAGCGTCGCGAAGAGGCTCGGACTGCCGACATACCAGATGCGCTCCCCGATCTCGCCCCGGGCGCCCGCTCCCGCCAGCGCCTCGGACGCGTCGGCGGGCGGGGGCATGACGCCCGCCCCTCGCGCGTGCTCGACGATGGCCCGCGCGAGCGGATGCTCGGAGTAGTGCTCGAGCGCCGCGGCGGCCGCGAGCAGCTCCTGCTCGGTGCCGGCAAAGGCGCGCAAGTCCGTGACGGCGGGCCGACCGTGGGTGAGCGTGCCGGTCTTGTCGAAGGCGACGACCCGGATCGTGCCGAGGTGCTCGAGGTGCGCGCCACCTTTAATAAGTATGCCCCGGCGCCCCGCCGAACCGATGCCTGCGGCCATGGCGACCGGCATGGACATGATGAGCGCGCAGGGTGCGGCCGCCACGAGCAGCACCACGGCACGCACCGACCAGGTTTCCCAGGGGAGATCGAGCGCGACCGGCGCGACCAGGAAGCCGAGCGCGACCGCGAGCACCGCCGGCGTATAGCGCCGCCCGAAGCGCTCGATCCACTGCTGGGCTTTGCCCTTGCGCTCCTGCGCCTCCTCGACGAGGTGGATGATCTTCGCGAGGGTGTTGTCGGCGAACGTGGCGGTCGCCTCGATCGTGAGCGCCCCCTGGCGGTTGATCGAGGCGGCGAACACCTTCTCTCCCGGGCCCTTGTCCACCGGGATGGACTCGCCGGTGACGGGCGATTCGTCGAGGCTCGACCTGCCTTCCCGGATCACGCCATCCGTCGCCAGCGCCTCGCCCGGGCGGACCACGAAAAGCTCGCCCGGCTCGAGCGACTCGGCCGGTACGGTGACCTCGTGGCCATCGCGCAGCACGCGCGCCTCCTTGGGCGCGAGATCGAGGAGCGCACGGATGAAATGGCGGGTGCGCGCGTAGGTATATTCTTCGGTGCCCTCGGCCGCGCCGTAGAGGAACACCAGCGCCGCCGCTTCGTCCCAAAGCCCGAGGAACCCGGAACCGGCGGTCGCCGCGAGCATCAGGATCTCGATGCCGACCTCCCTCTCGCGGACCAGTTCCTCGATGCCCTCGCGCGCCCAATGCCACCCGCCGAGCGGGATCGCGACCCAGTAGAAGAAGTTCTCGATGCCTTCGGGGATCAGTCTCACGTGCGCGAGAACGAAACCGGCGGCCGCGATCAGGCCCGCGGCAAGCGCGTTGCGCAGCGGCGGGTAGCGCCACCACGACCCCACGTACGCCTCTTCTTTGCCGCACCCGCTTGTCATGCCCACCCTCCTGCTTTGCTCCTAGACGCTCGTCCGTCCCCGGAGATTCCTCGGATCAATGCAGAATCAGTCGCGCGAGAACCTCGACTATGAGCGCCAGCGCCTCGTAGTGCTCACCCCGAGCGAACCGCGCCTGCGCCTCGGCCATCGCACCGCTGGCCGCGAACGGCTTCATGCTCGTGGCCAGCCCCTTGCCGGGGCGAAAACGCGCATCGGGCCTGCGTGCCGGGAGGGCCGGAGCTCCGGACGACATCGCTCGAAGGCCGGATCAATTGCGCCAGCTTATCGAGGATGAGCGCGATCGCCTCGTAATACTCGTCCCGGCCGAGCCGCATTTGCACGTCGGCCATGGCGTCCCGGGCCATGAGCCGCTTCAGGATGTAAGTGAGCGCCTCACCGGGCACGACGCTGAACTCGCGATCCTCCTGCACGATCACGACAAAGACGAAACGCCCGCCCTCCAGCGCGTTCGTGCGCTTTCTCCAGCGGGCGATCAGGCGCTGGGCGTAGGCCGCGATGCTTT
This sequence comes from Sulfurifustis variabilis, assembly GCF_002355415.1. Taxonomy (GTDB): domain Bacteria; phylum Pseudomonadota; class Gammaproteobacteria; order Acidiferrobacterales; family Sulfurifustaceae; genus Sulfurifustis; species Sulfurifustis variabilis. The sequence goes on from NZ_AP014936.1 coordinate 3,191,065, forward strand.
CCGGCCGGATCGTTTTCGCGATCAGCACGATGATCCTCGCGTCGGCCTGCTGCTCCAGGTCGGCGATCCGTGCCGCGAGCGCTCGGCCTTGCGCAACATCGAGAACCCCGGCCTCGTCGCTCAAGGAGCGCAGCAGCGGGGGCAGCGGCCGCGGAGCGGTTTGCGCCGGCGACGCGGGCATCCCGAAAAACGCCAGGCAGAGAGCGGCGAGCGCGAGAAGACGCCGTCGGGGGCGCGCCGCGCCGGCCGGCCCGCCCCCGGTCGGGCGGCTCCCCGCCATGCGGGCCACGGGCCGGGTTGAGTCGATCATCGGCCGTGAGGGCCGATCGCGCCGGCCTCGCCGATGGGAACGGCGGCGGTGATCTCGCTGATGTAGATCCAGCCCGCCTCGGGCTGGCCGGTCCGGGCGTGGTCGCGAATGATGTTGACGGCTTCGGCCGTGCGCTGCTCATCGTGGCACACGAGCTCCAGCTTGACTTCGGTGATCACCTTCTCGCCCAGTTCGACGGAGTACTCCTCTTCCCGGGCGTCGAGCGCCTTGAGCATGCCTTTGACGTCGATGATCGACAGGTTGCGATATCCCGCGCTCTCGAGCGCGCGCACGACATCCGCGATGCGGTTGCGGTGGACGAAGGCCTTGATCTCTTTCATGCGCGTTTCTCCGGGTGTGAGTGATGTCTCGCCCTTGCCTTGATCGAGCGCCAGGCCGGGAAGTGATGGAGCGCCAGCAGCGAGAAGATGACGATGGATGTCAGGACACCGATCACGTACATGCCGTAGCCGACGGCGAGCCCCACGGCGGCCGTGGCCCAGATCGTCGCGGCCGTGGTGAGTCCCGCGACCCGGCCCTGCTCGCGCAGAATCACGCCGGCGCCGAGGAAGCCGACGCCGGTGACCACGTTCGCGGCACGGGTCGGGTCGGTCGCGCCGTCCACGTGACTCGAGACGAGCGCGAACACGCCGGCGCCGAGCGACACCGCCGCGTAGGTGCGCACGCCCGCTTCCCGCCCGTGCCGCTCCCGCTCCCAACCGACGATGCCGCCCAGGAGCGCTGCGAACACGGCGCGCAGCACCATTACGAGCTCGTTATTCCAGTCCATGAAGTGAGCACCGCTCCGGGTTCCTCCGGTGTGGTTACAGGCGAAGAGGGCGAGACCGCGGCATCGTTCAGCCACTCGAGCAGGACCAGTACGGCGACGGTCCGCGCGAGTACGCGCCATTCGCGGTTTCTGCGCCAGGCGCGCCACTGCCACTGTCCGGGTCCGGGTCTCAAGGGCAGGCGGGGCACGAAGCGCGGCGTCTGCGCCGCATAGCCCTCCCACGCCGCGCCGAAACGCTCGGCGAGAAGCCGTTCCTCGCGCGGGACGACGAACGCGTACACCGCGGGGATCAGGAGAGCGGCCGCAACGATGGCGAGGCCGTCCTCCATGCTCGCCGCGAAGCCGACGCCGATCAGGTAGGAGCCCGCGTAGAGCGGATGGCGGACCATGCTATACGGCCCTCCAGTGGTAAGGGTGCGACGCTTGTCGATAACGCCGGCCGCCCAGGATCGCAGGCCGAGCCCTAGCGCGATGAGGGCGAGCCCGATCGGATGCGGGAGATCGACCAGGCTCAGGATTGGATGGGGCCGGCCGCCGTCGTCCACGAGCCACTCGGCCGCCACCGCGACGAACAGGACGAACGAGAGGTGCAACCGGTAGCGCGCGATGAGCTCGCCGAGGGATGCCGCGATCAAGACGTTTCCTCCTTCCGCTTGCGCGTCTCGATCCATTCGTAAATGACCGGCAGCAGCACCAGCGTGAGCAGCGTCGAGGTAATGAGCCCGCCGACGACCACGGTCGCGAGCGGGCGCTGGGTCTCGGCGCCCACCCCGCTCGAGAGCAGCATCGGGATGAGGCCGAGGATCGCCACGCTCGCGGTCATGAGCACGGGCCGAAGCCGGAGCTCGGCTCCCCGGCGTACGGCGTCCGCGACGGTCAGCCCCTTCTCGCGCAGCTCGTTGATGAACGAGACGAGCACGATGCCGTTCAGCATCGCGACGCCGAAGACGGCGATGAAGCCGATCGCCGAGGGGACCGACAGGTACTGGCCCGTGATCCAGAGCGAGACGAGCCCGCCGATGGTGGCGAAGGGGACGTTGGCGATGATGAGGGCCGCGTACTTGACCGAGTTGAACGCGGTGTAGAGCAGCACGAAGATGAAGAAGATGGTGAGCGGCACGATCACGCTGAGACGCGCCATCGCGCGCTGCTGGTTCTCGAACGCCCCGCCCCACTCGAGCCAGTAGCCGCTCGGGAGCTTGACCTGGGCGGCGATCGCGCGGTTCGCGTCGCGCACGAAGCCGTCCACGTCGCGCCCGCGCACGTCCATCTGGATCACGGCGTAGCGTTGGAGCTGCTCGCGCCGCACGAACGAGTAGCCTTCCGCGACCGACACCTCCGCGACGCGCGCGAGCGGCACGATCGCTCCGTTGGCGGTTCGCAGCGGTATCGCCCGGATCGCCTCGACCGAAGCCTTGGATTCGTCGGCGATCCGGGCGGTGATGTCGAAGCGCTTCACGCCCTGGATCAGGGTGGAGACGGGCTCGTTGCCGATGCCCGTGCGGACCACCGTGAGGACGTCGTCGGCGTTGAGCCCGTAGCGCGCGAGCGCCTCGCGGTCGACGCGGATGCGCACCTGCGGCTTGCCGAGGTTGGCCTCGAGCGCGAGGTCGGCGACCCCGGGGACCCTGGCAATCGCGTCCTTTATCTCCCGGCTCAGGCGGTCGAGGGTCGCGAGGTCCTCGCCGTAGATCTTGGCGGCGAGGGTGGCGCGCACGCCGGAGATCAGCTCCTCGACCCGCATCTGGATCGGCTGGGTAAAGGCGATGACGATCGTCGGCACCGCTTCCTCGAGCTTCTCGCGCATTGCTTCGCTGAGCTCCTCGATCGTGCGCCCGCTGCCCCACTCGTCCTTGGGCTTGAGCTCCGTGTAGATCTCCATGTAGTTCGCGTCCGCGGTCTCGCCCTTCTCGGCGCGGCCGATCATGGCGAGCGTGGTCTTAACCTCGGGGAACCCGGACAGCGCCTGCGAGATCCGCTTCGAGACCTCGATCGACTGCTCGAGCGAGGTCGAGGGGATGGAGGTCACGCGCCACATGATCGAGCCTTCCTGCAGCTGCGGCATGAACTCCTTCCCCAGGAACGGGAAGAGCGCGAGCGAGCCGACGAGGAGCGCCGTTGCGGCGATCACGGTCTTTCTCTTGTTGCCGAGCGCCCAGGCGAGCAGCGGGAGGTAGCCCCGCTTGACGGTGCGCACGAGCCAGGTGTCCCGCTCCTCCTTGGGCTTGAGGATCAATGCCGCCAGCACCGGGATGAGCGTCAGCGTGAGGAGCAGCGACCCCGCCATCGCGAAGCTGATGTTGAAGGCCATGGGCTTGAAGAGCTTGGCTTCCAGGCCCTGGAGGCTGAAGAGCGGCAGGAACACGACGATGATGATGAGGATGGCGAAGGCGATCGGGCTCGCGACCTCGCGCGCCGCGGTCAGCACCGCCGCGGTACGGTCGACCTTGCGGTCGCGCTCGCGCCACTCGGCCATGATGCGAAACGAGTTCTCCACCATCACGACCGCGCCGTCGACCATCATGCCGATCCCGATCGCGAGGCCCGCGAGCGACATGAGGTTCGCGGAAAGCCCTGCTCTCTCCATGAAGATGAACGCGATCAGCATCGCGAGCGGCAGCGCCGCGATCACGACGAGCGCCGCACGGAGCTCGCCTAAGAAGAGGAAGAGCACGATCGCGACCAGGATCGAGCCCTCGATCAGGGCGCGCTCCGCTGTCCCGACCGCCTGCTCGACGAGTTCGGTGCGTTCGTAGACCGGCCGCAGCACCATGCCTTCGGGCAGCGCCTGCTTCACGATGTCGAGCTTGGCCTTGACGGCGTCCACCACGTTCTTCGCGTTCTCGCCGATGCGCGAGAGCGCCATGCCGAGCACGACCTCCTTCCCGTCCCGCGTCACGGCGCCGAAGCGCAGCGCCGGTCCCTGGGCGATGGTCGCGACGTCGCGTAGGTAAACGGGCACGCCGTCCCTCACCTTGACGACGATGCGCCCGAGGTCGGCCTCGTCGGAGGCGAGCCCGAGCCCCCGGACCAGGTACTGCTCGGCGCCGATGTTGACGTACTGCCCGCCCACCTGGCGGTTGTTCGCCTCGATCGCCTCCATCACCTCCCGGTAGGTGAGCCCGTACTTGATGAAGCGCTGCGGGTCGATCACGACCTGGTACTGCTTCTCCTGCCCGCCCCAGGAGAGCACGTCGTCGACGCCGGGGGCGGTGCGCAGGATGAGCCGCACGGTCCAGTCCTGCAGCGTCCGGAGCTCCATGTCGGAGACCGTGTTCTTGAGGTTCTCGTCGGCGCGCTCGAGGGTGTACCAGAACACCTGCCCTAGCCCTGAGGAGTTCGGCCCCATCTCCGGTTTCCCGTACCCCTCGGGGATGCGGTCGCCGACCTCCTGCAGCCGCTCCATGACGAGCCGCCGGGCGAAGTAGATGTCCATGGCATCGTCGAAGTAGACCGAGACGTAGGAGAGCCCGAAGAGGCTCACCGAGCGGATCTGCTCCACCCCCGGCAGCCCCGCCATGGCCGACTCGACCGGGAAGGTGAGGAGCTGCTCGACGTCCTCGGCCGCGAGGCCGGGCGACTCCGTATAGATGTTGACCTGCACCGGCGTCACGTCGGGGAAGGCGTCGATCGGCACGGTCGTCACCGCGCGCCAGCCGAGGAACGCGACGACCGCAAAGACGACGAGGACCAGGAACTTGTAGCGCAGGGAGATCTCGACCAGTCTTTCGAGCATCGCGGTCTCCTAGTTAGTGCCCGTGGCCTTCGCCCATCTGCGACTTCAGGACGAGCGACTTGAGCAGGAACAGCCCTTCGACCGCGATCTCGTCGCCCGGTGCGAGGCCTTCGAGGACCTCCACCTGGCCGCCACGCGCCGCACCGACCTTCACCGGCTCCGGATGCAGGTTGCCGCCTTCGACCTTGAACACGGTGGCCCGCCCCTCGAGCTGGATCACGGCCGCCTCAGGCACCGCGAGCACCGCCTTCGCTCCGCCCGTAGCGATCTCCGCGTCGGCGAACATGCCGGGCTTGAGCAGCCCGCCTGGGTTCTGGACGAGCGCGCGGGCCCAGACCGTGCGCGTCTCCTCCTTCACCTCGGCGCCGAGCGAGAGGACGGTTCCCTTGAACCGGCGATCCGGGTAGGCGGAAGTCGTGAGGGCGACCGGCGTGCCGGCCCGGACCTGCGCGATCTGACTCTCGTTCAGCGAAAGCTGTGCCCAGACGCTCGAGAGATCGGCCACGACAAAGAGCGGCTGCCCCGGCTGCACGGTGTCGCCGATGGCGACCTTGTGCTCGATCACGATGCCGCCGATCGGGCTGTGCACGTGCTGGTCCTTGAGCGGCTCGCGGCTCGCTTCGAGCTCGCGGATCTCCTCGTCCGTGAGCCCGAGGAGCCGCAGGCGCTGCGCCGCGTCGGCGAGCAGGCGCGACGCTTCGCCGGTCGCATCGTTGCGCGCCCGCTCGGCGATCAGCAGGTACTCCTGCTGCGCGCTCGAGAACTCGGGGCTGTGGATCTCGGCGAGCAACGCGTTCTTGCGCACCGGCTGGTTCGCGAATACGGCCAAACGCTCTATCCAGCCGGCCGTGCGCGCGCTCACGACCGCGCGGCGCTGCTCGTTGAAGCGGATCTCGGCCGGAACGCGCAGGGTTTCCGAGAGCGCCCGCTTCTCGACTCTTCCGGTCTTCACGCCGCGCGGCACCAGCGCCTCGAGCGCGAGCGCCGCTCCTTCCTCGTGCGCCTCGCCTTCGGCGGCGCGGGGCTTCGCCTCGGCCGTCGGCGGCTGCGCGGCCGGCTCGCTCTGCCGGCTGCAGCCCGCAATCAGAAGCGATAGCGCCAACAGCATCGCGAGGCCCTGCGCCATGCGATCACTTCGCATCCGTCTCACAGCTCCACCTCCCAGAGATCCTCGCCGAAACCCGCGAGATCGGCCGCCGCGGCGCGAAGCCGCGCGAGCGTCTCGAGATAATCCCGCTGGATCTCGACATAGGTATTGAAGACGTCGATCAGGCCGAGGGCGTCGATCCGCCCGACGCGATAATCCTGCTGCGCCGCCTTGAGCTGGTCGGCGGCATCGGGCAGCAGGACCTTGCGGTAGTCCTCGACGCGCTGCGCCAGGACCGCGGCCTCGTCGAGGCGTTGACCCAAGCGGGTCTGGACGGCGAGGCGCTGCGCCCGGCCGAGCTCCGCCGTGCGGTTCAGCTCGGCGAGCGCCTCGGCCTCCCGCCCCTGCTGGCGGTCCGAGCCGGGCAGCGGCAGGCGCAGCCCGAGGCGTCCGGCCCAGGCGTAGTCGGCAGCGCCGTCGTAAAGCCGCTCGCGCCCGAGACCGAGCGTAAACTCGGGGAGCCGACCGCCGCGCGCCGCTTCGTACCGCTTGGCGGCTTCCGCGCGGCGGTATTCGAGGAGCCTCAACGTCGGCGCTTTTTGTTCAGCGTCAGCCAGGTAGGGGGATACTTCCGGGAGCGGCGCGGTCTCCGTGAGCTCGCCCTGCAGCGTGATCGCCTCGCCGCTGCGTCCGAGCAGGCCGTTCAGCTCCCGGCGTGCGGCGGTCTCGGCGACGAGGACCGTGCGTCGCTCGTTCTGAAGCTGCTCGCGCCGCAGGCGCAGCCGCAGGAAATCGACATAGCTCGCGGTACCGCTTCGGAAACGGGCGCGCGCGAGCTCCACCGCCTCTCCCGCGAGCGTCGTCATGCGTTCGAGCAACTCGCCCGCCGCCCGCGCCTGCAGCACCTCGTCGAACGCCTTGTGGGTGCGCGCGGCGATGCGGCTGCGCGCGCGCTCGAGGAGCGCCTCGGCCGCATCGACGCCGAACGTCGCGGCCTCCTTGCGCGCCCGCCGCACGCCGAACCACTCGATGCTCTGCTCGACGCCGAGCACCTGGTTGCCGAAGCGCGACGGGCTGCCGAGGCGCTCGGCCTCCTCGAAATCCCAGAAGAACGTGGGCGGGTCGAAGCCGTCGGCCTGGAGCCTGCGGGCGCGCGCCGCCTCGAGCTCGCGCCCGAAGGCCTTGAGCGTCGGGTTCGCGGCGAGCGCCTGTTCGACGGCCTGCTCGCGCGTGAGCGCCTCGGCGGAGACCGCCGCGCCGGAGCCGCGAACTTCACCCGCCGCGGACGGCGGGACGGAAAGGAGGGTCAGGGCGCACAGCCCCAAACCCGGAAGACAACGATGCAACATGAGCACCTCGCATGTCGTGTTGCCCGGCGGAAGCCGGGAGAACGTACGACTAGGAGGCGCGCGGCGGACGGATGGGGGTGTCGATTACCGAGGCAAGGTGCGGGACGAGAGGCGCTTCGAATGTCACCGAAGGCCGCTGCGTCGGAACCGGCAGACCCGCAGCCGGTTCACCGAGGAGGTGCTGCCCGAAGTGCCCGCAGTGGTGGCCGATGTGGGTCTGTACGTCCGGAGTCGGGGCGGAATCGCCTTGATCGCTCGCAGCGACCCTGTCGCCGCCAAGCGGAGTGCCCGTACCGCAATAGGCCTCGCCGGCCCATGCCAGCGAGGCCAGGAGCACGGCGACGGCGAGCACGGACGCGAGCACGGATTTCATGGGAAAGCGAGATTACTTGACCCAGGCCATGGCGGCAACCGTTTTCGGTCTCGACATGCTGTTCCATGGCCGACGTGATATCGGAACCGCCGTCAAGTGTAGGCGCTGAGCAGCCCGAACAGGCCGAAGCCGGCGACCAGGGCGACTCCCTCGAGCGGGTCTTCCCCGGCCCGATAGCGGCCCGGCGAGTTGTGGGCGGTCAGCACCATCTCCTCGACCGAGACCGTCGTCAGGATGCCCGCGGTGAAGCTGATCAGGGCAAACTTCACGAAGTCGGGCTGACCACGCATCAGCCAGTAACCGAGCGTCGCGCCGAGAACGATGGGGATGGCGAACGCCGCCGAAAGCCACAACCGGCGGGTTCGGCGCTTCTCGAAGCGCTTCATGGCTGCCAATGCAGCGAATCCCTCGGGGATGTCAGCAGGCATCTGGGCGAGCGCGAGGAGCAGGCCGAATGTCAGCGCGACGGTCGACCCGGAGCCGATCAGCACCCCGTCGCTGAAGAGGTCCACCGAGACGCCGAGGTAGATCATCCAGGGCGAGTCACCTTCCGCGCCACCGCCGAACCGTCGACGGACGATGCCCACGCCCTTCTCGAGGTAGTAGTAGCCGACACCGCCGAGCACGAACGTGCCGACCACGAGCCAGGCATGCTCGACCTCGATCGCGCGCCCCATAAGCTCGAGTCCGACGACGGCCAACACGATGCCGGCGGCGGCGTGCAGCGCAAGACTCACCGCGCGCGCGGGGAGCGGAAAAAACTCCGCGAAGAGGCCGCCCCCGAAGTTGCCGAGCGCCGGAAGCGCGACGAGCGCGAGAACGAGGAAGAACTCGGTCACGATGCGTTAGAGAGACGCCAAACGGCATCGTCGCACGGAAAGTTTGGCAAGAAACACGGAAGGACGCTTGTGGTTATTTGTTCCGTTCGCCGACGGCTTTGACTCGTCGGAGAGTCATCCGAGTGCGGCGGAGCGGCCACGAGCAATTCGGAGCGAGCCCGATAAGACCGGCCTCTGTGTTCGCGCGCCGGGCGATGCTCCTCGGCCTGCCCAGGCAGGAGAGCCGGCCATCCGTATGCGGGCAATGGACGACGCCGAAAAGCGCGATGAAGTCCACCGACGCGGGCACGGAGAGACAGAGGCCGGCGAGCCAGAGCCCGATCACGCCGCCGACGAGTGGGTCCGGCGGGATGCGAATGGAGATCGACGGGATGAACCAAGGGGGCGGCCAGTGAACTCCTCTCCCCATCTGCGCGAAGAGGATTGACCATCGCTTCCTCTGGTCAGCGCGCTGAACCCGGTTCCTCGTCCTCGTTGAGGCTGTCGATGATCGGACAGCCGTGCCCCCCGCCGCCCCTGCCGCAGGCGGCGATCAGGCTCCTGAGCGCCTTTCGAATCGCAGCGAGATCGGCGAGCTTCTCGTCGATGAGGCGAAGCTTCTTCTGTGCGAGGTCGCGCGTCTCGCGGCAATGCCTGCCGTCGGCGAGCCCGAGCAGGGCCGCGATTTCCTCGAGCGAGAAGCCGAGCCGCTGCGCGCGGCGGATGAAACGCACGCGCTTGAGACTCTCGCCGTCGTAGCGGCGAAAGGCGCCGTGCCTGGACCCCGGCAGCGGCAGCAGGCCGATGCGGTGGTAGTAGCGTATGGTCTCGACGTTGACGCCGACCGCTCGGGCGAGCGCGCCGATAGTCAGTTCTCTGCCCTGCACCACGCGCTTGACTCCGTACTTGACTCCGCACCTAAGCTTACCACCGTCCTTTTCGAAGCGGAGCATGTTCAATGAGAACGCGTTCCAACGGGTCGGGGAGCGCCTCGCTCGTCGCCTCGCTGGTCGCCGGCATCGGTGCCTCGGTCTGCTGCGTCGGGCCGCTGGTGCTGCTCACGGCGGGTGTGGGCGGCGCCTGGATCGCGAACTTGACCGCGCTCGAGCCCTTCCGCCCCCTCTTCGTCGGCGCCGCGCTCGTGTTCCTTGGGCTCTCGTTCCGCAGGCTCTACCTGTTCCCGCCGGCCTGCGAGCCAGGCACGCCGTGCGCGGATCCGAAGCGCCTCCGCAGGCAGCGCGCGGTCTTCTGGATCGTGACGTTGCCGCTCCTCGCGCTGCTCGCCTTTCCCTGGTACGCACCCCTCTTTTATTGACGGAGCCCCATGTACAAATCTCTGTTGACCGCCCTTCTGCTTTTCGCCCTCGTCCCGACTCCGACGCCGTCGGCCGCGGCGGCCGACGCGCCGGGCGCGAGGACCGTGACGCTCGCGGTCGAGAACATGACTTGCGCGGCCTGCCCGATCACGGTGCGCAGGGCGCTGCGGAAGGTGCCGGGCGTCGCCGCGGTCGAGGTCGATCTCGAGACCCGGACCGCCATGGTGACGTTCGATCCCGCGAAAACCAACGTCGAGACGCTGACCCGCGCCACGACCGAGGCCGGTTATCCCTCCACGCTCCAGCCGTGACGCTTCGATCATGATCACTCGGCCGCGACGCAGCGAGGATGAGACCGGCACTACTTCCGGCAAGCGCGCCGAGGCGCTGCGCATCGCCATCATCGGCTCCGGCTCGGCGGCCTTCGCCTGCGCAATCCGCGCGGCCGAGGGCGGCGCCCGCGTGACGCTCATCGAGTCGGGAACGCTCGGCGGCACCTGTGTCAACGTCGGCTGTGTGCCCTCGAAGATCCTGATCCGCGGTGCGCACATCCGTCACCTCGCCGCGCACCACCCCTTCGCCGGCCTCGCCCGGCAGGAACTCGCGCTCGACAATGCCGCGCGCGTGGCGCAGCAGCAAGCGCGCGCGGGTGAGCTGCGCCGGACGAAATACCAGTCGATCCTGGATGCGAACCCGAACATTCATCTAATGAAGGGCCGGGCGCACTTTCTCGAACCCCACGCGCTCGCCGTCACCGATGTCGCGGGCCGCGAGCGGCGGGTCACCGCCGACCGCATCCTCATCGCCACCGGCAGCACGCCGGTCGTCCCCGACTTGCCCGGTCTTGCCGGGACTCCCTACTGGACCTCGGCCGACGCGCTCGTGGCGAACGCGCTTCCCGAGCGGCTGATCGTGCTCGGCGGCTCGGTGGTGGCCGTCGAGCTCGCGCAGGCGTTCGCGCGCCTGAGCAGCCGGGTGACCCTGCTCGCGCGCAGCACCTTGCTCTCGCGCGAGGACCCGGCGCTCGGCGCGTCGCTCAGGGAGGCGTTCGAGGCCGAAGCACTCCGGGTACTCACGCACGTTCGCATCGACCGTGTGGCCTTCGATGGCCATGCCTTCCGCGTGGACCTCGGGAGCGAAGTCGTGCGCGGCGAGCGGCTGCTCGTCGCCACGGGCCGCGCGCCCCACACGGCCGACCTCGCTCTCGAGCGGGCCGGCGTCGCAACCGGGAGGAACGGCGCCGTCGTCATCGACGATCGCCTGCGTACCTCGGCCGGGCATATCTTTGCGGCCGGCGACTGCACGAACCTTCCGCAGTTCGTCTACGTCGCCGCGGCCGCCGGCACGCGTGCGGCGATCAACATGCTCGGCGGCGACGCGCGGCTGGATCTCTCGACGATGCCGGCGGTCGTATTCACCGACCCGCAGGTCGCGACCGTGGGCTTGAGCGAGACCCAGGCGCGAACGCAGGGGATCGCGGCGGAGTCACGGACGCTCGACCTCGGACAGGTGCCGCGCGCGCTCGTGAATTTCGATACCCGCGGCTTCATCAAGCTGGTGGCCGAGGCGGGCTCGGGTCGCCTGTTGGGCGCGCAGGCGTTCGCGCCGCAGGCCGGCGAAATCATCCAGAGCGCGGCGCTCGCCCTGCGCGCAGGAATGACGGTCGAGGCGCTCGGCGACCAGTTGTTCCCTTACCTGACGATGGTCGAGGGACTGAAACTCGCGGCGCAGGCTTTTTCGAAGGACGTGGAGCACCTGTCGTGCTGCGCCGGCTGACGGGGCGCCGTCTCAGGCGCACTCGTCGCGGAAGGCCGGCGCCTCATCACCGTTCGGTGCCGAACGCGCTACTGGTCGAGCGCGAAGGGCGATTGTGAATGGACGTCCTGAATCATACCGTTGGCCGCGGCGTAAAGACGCAGAGGTCTTTCGGGACCGAAGTCCCGCCACGATTCGAAGCGCGAAGCCATGATGGCACGATGAGTCGCGGTATCACGACCCGGTTACGCGGAGCCCGATCATGCCGCTGCTCGAACCCCTCCGCCAACGCGCGCGTCGTCTCGAGACGGAAACCTTCGCGCTCTACCTCGCCGCGCGCGATCCCAGAACGCCGTGGTATGCCAAGCTGCTCGTTGCGGCCATCGTGGCGTATGCCCTGAGTCCGATCGACCTGATTCCCGACTTCGTGCCGATCCTCGGCTATCTCGACGACCTCATCCTGATCCCGCTGGGCATCGCCATCGCCGTCAGACTGGTTCCGCCCGAGGTGCTGGCGGACTCCCGGACGCGGGCACGAGCGGCGGCCGGGGGCACGAGGCCGGTCAGCCGACTTGCCGGCGCCGTCGTCATCGCTCTCTGGCTGGCGCTGGCGGCACTCATGTTCTCATGGGCCTACGAGGCGTTCGCGTCCGCGCAAAACTTGCCGGGGCACCGACCGGCCGGACATACCTCTTCCGCGACGAGCCATACGAAGAACCGCGCCTCGCGCTTCTGGCCGACGCCGACGGCGCCCTTGTCGAGGTCGAGCGCCCAGGCCCAGTCGGGCTCGAAGGCGCTGGTCGTCGAGGACCAGTAGACGTCGCGGATGTCGGTGAACGGATGCGATCGCGGGAGCGCCGGGGCGTAGTGCGCGCAATCGATGAGCGATTCGAGCTCGTTGATGTTGGGCAGGCGCCAGCCGGGTGGGACCGCGCGCAGCGCCTCCTCCCAGGCGACCGGCCCGCCGAGGTCGGCGGAGCGGCCCCAGAGGAGCCCCGTGAGGATATCGCGCACCCCGTCCCTCTCGACCTTGAAACGGGGATACGGCCACGGTCGGCCCCGGCGATGCTCGCCATCCTGACCGCTTCCCGCACACGATCTCGCGGCCTGCCGCGTCGTAGCAGCGAAGCTCGCCGGTCGCAGGCAGGATACCGTTGCCGTTGCCGCGCACCGGCCACACCATGAACGACTGGTCCTTGCCGCCGTAGAACATGCGCCCGCCGTCGAGGTTAACGTACCACGCGTGGCTCGGGCTGATCGCGGCGCTCGTCGAGGACCAGTACCAGCCGTGGAAGACGTCGCGGAAGGGATGGCCGGCGGGCAGCACCGGGCGGCGCGCCTGGTGATCGACGAGACTGCGCAGCTCGCGGCGATTTGGCAGGCGCCAATCCCGATGCCCGAAGCGCACGTCGCGGTTCATCGCCTCGACGAAGGCGAGCGCCTCGGTCCACGTGACGGGAAACTCGCTCAAGCCCGCGTCGCAGCACCAGGCGAGACCGGTCAGGCGATCGAGCACGATATGCTCGGCCGCCTCGAAGCGTAGCGTCGGCCACGGCATGCCGCACCGGTGCTCCGCGTCCTGTCCGCTCCCCGTGCAGGCGATCACGCGCCCCGCGGCGTCGTAGCACCAAGTCTGCCCGGTCGCCGGATACGCGGGCGCCGAACCGGTTTTCGCTCTCTCGCCGTCCCCGCGAGCTGCGAGGCGGGTCGGCCTCATTCGTTTGGTTTTCGCGGCGTGTAACCCGGCGGGTGCTCTGCGATCGGACGCTCGAGGTACATCCGCGGGTTGGCAAGGAACGCGTCCTTGCAGGGGATCGAGCAGAAGTAGAACACTTCGCCCTGATACCTTACCTCCGCCGCTGCCCGTTCGGGCACGACGTTCATTCTGCAGACCGGATCCATAGCCATTCGGAGACCTCCCCTAAGATTCGGGCCGTCAGATTCGGAGCGTGGCCCGCCCGCGCACACCTTCTGTGCCTCACGGTGCGTAAGTCTCGCTCTTTCTTTCGTGCGGAAAAAGTGAGTGGCGCGGGAACTCGGAAAAAATCGCCCTCCCAATGAGATCGACGGGTAACGCGTCATGGAGCGCATCCCCGGCTTCGATAAGCCGGCGAAAGAAAGATCAAGTTCGCCGGCCTTCGCGGGGTGTCGTGCCTTCCAGGATTGGCGCGAGGTCGTTCAGGGCGATGGGCTTGAGCAGGTGCAAATCGAATCCGGCCGCCCGGCTCTTCTGCCGATCGACCTCTTGGCCGTAGCCGGTCAGCGCGACCAGGACGACCGAGGCCAGCATGGCGTCGCGGCGGAACTCCTCGGCAAGCGCGTAGCCATTGAGGCCCGGCAGGCCGAGATCGAGTATCGCCACTTCCGGTTGGAACGCGCGCGCGAGCGCGAGCGCTTCGTGCCCGTCGGTGGCCGACCGGACCTCGTGGCCCAGCCGCTCGAGCAGGTAACCGAGGCTTTCGATCGCGTCCCGGTTGTCGTCGACGAGGAGGACGCGTCGCGGGTTGCGGCTCGGCCCGTGGCTCGGCTCCGGTTGGCGCTCCGGTTGCCCGATACCGGAGGGCGACAGGAGCGGCAATCGCACGACGAACTCGGAGCCCTTGCCCGGCCCGTCGCTCCTGGCTGCGACCTCGCCGCCGTGCAGCGCGACGATCGCCTTCACCAGGGCAAGCCCGATGCCCAGCCCGCCTTCGGCGCGCTCCAAGGTGCGCTCGCCCTGAACGAAGAGATCGAAGATGTGCGGCAAGAGCTCGCGCTTGATGCCGGCGCCGGTGTCGCGGACCCGCAAGAGCACCTTTCCGTCTTCGCGGGTCGCGGCGACATGTATCCTGCTTCGGGCCGGGCTGAACTTGATGGCATTGCTGAAAAGGTTGGAGACAACCTGAACCAGGCGCGGGACATCGCCGCGGAGGAAGAAGGACCGCTCCGGCACTTCCACCGTGAGGTCGTGGCCTTTGGCGTCGAGCGCCGCACGGTTTATCTCGACCGCCTGCCAGACGATGTCGCGGAGGTCGACTTGCTCGAGGGTGAGCGACAGCCGGCCCTGGGCGATGCGCGAGAAGTCCAGCAGATCGTCGACCATGTGGCTGAGGTGTTTCACCTGGCGGCTGATGAGGTCGGCCGCCCAGTCGAGCCGCGCGCTGCCCCCGCTGTGCAGCCGCACGATCTCGGCCCCGGTACGGATCGGCGCGAGCGGGTTGCGCAGCTCGTGGGCGAGCGTCGCGAGAAACTCGTCCTTGCGGCGGTCGGCGGCCCGCAGCTCGGTGATGTCGTGGGCGATCACCATGACGGCCGGCCGTCCTTCCCAGGGGATGGAGGCACCGACCACCTCGACCATGCGCACGCTGCCGTCGAGCGCGAGCCATTTCTGCTCGCTCAGCGGATTGGGTGCCGACGAGGTGCTCGCCCGCCTGATCCGCTCGCGCACCGCTTCGCGATGATCCGGATGCACGAAATCGAGCGGGGCGCGGGTCAGCACCTCCTCGATGCTGCGCGCGCCGAAGAAGCGCACGCACGCGGGGTTGGCATAGAGCATCCGGTCGTTCCGATGGACGAAGATGACGTCGGGACTCATCTCGACCAGGCGGCGGTAGCGCGCCTCGCTGTCGCGCAGCGCCTCCTCTCCCTGCTTGCGCTCAGTGATGTCCTGGATGGTGGCGATCAGATGAAGCGGGCGACCTTGCTCGTCCCGAATCAGTCGACCGATGCAATGAGCCCAGCGCACGCTTCCGTCCTTGCGTACGTAGCGCTTCTCGAGTTGCCACTCGGTCGCGCCGCCGGCCATCACCTCATCGGCCAGGGCGATGGTGGCCGCCCGGTCGTCCGGGTGCGTGAGATCGAGAAACGTCTTGCTAAGGAGCTCGGCTTCGGAATAGCCGGTGAAATCGCAGAGCTTCCGGTTGACGCGCAGCAAACGCCCCGACCGGGGCTCGATCTCGGCGTTGCCGACGGCGGCGAGGTCGAAGAGCGCACGAAACGAGCAGGTTCCGCACTCCTCCGGGCGGAGTTCCTTGTACGACGGATCGAGAGCCACGGGTCCTCCTGCTGCGACGCCCCGTCTCCCCTTCGCTGCGTCTAATTATCGATTGCGCCGGCTGACCGTCCGTAGCTCGCCACTCGCCTGGCAGTGCTCTGGAACATCATGGCAAACTTGCTTCTCCCGCGCCACCACGAAGCCATTCCGTGCAGGGGCAGGCTGACCCAGCGTGCGCGCAAGTCGCGCGCCTCCGCGCCAGACAGGTCTCCGCGCTTATCACTCCAAAATAGAGTCAGCGGCGCGTCCGCCGTTCAAGCTCTTGAACCGCAGCGAGTAAGGCGCGCGCCGCTTCCCGGGATCATTCGACCTTGATTTTCCCCGCCATGCCTGCCTCGAGATGTCCTGGCAGGAGGCACGCAAAATCGACCGTACCCGCTTGGTCGAACTGCCAGACGAGGCCGCCAAGCTTGCCGCCCGCAAGCGTCACCATGTTGGGCTCGGCGTGCTTCATGTCCGGCATGGCGCGCATCATGGCCGCGTGCTCCTTGAGCTCCGCCATGGAGCCCAGGACGAATTCGTGCTGCAGCTTGCCGGTATTGCGCACGAAGAAGCGTACGGTCTCGCCGGCCTTCACTTCGATGCGGTTCGGCGTGAAGCGCATGTTGTCATCCATCGTGACTTCAATCGTGCGGCTGACCTTGGCCGGGTCGCCGGGCCGCCCGGCGCCGGTGTTGTGCATCTGGGACATGCCGCTCATGTCGTGGCCGTCGCGCTTCATCTGGCCCATGTCGTGGCCGCCGTGCATGTCATGGCCTCCGGAATGATTGCCGGCACCGTAGGCGAGCGCCGGCAACGCGCCGAACAACAGGATCGCAAATGTCTTTCTCATGGCTTCTCCATCGGATTGGCTTTGTTGAACATACTAGAACCAGAAACGCACGCCCGCGACGAGCCGCGTGTCTTCGGCGTCCTCGCCGGCGGCGCGGGCGAAGTCCTCGGTTTCGCCGGATTTGCGCACCCAGTCGATCCCGACGTACGGAGCGAACTCGCGCCGGATCTCGTAGCGAAGCCGCAGGGCGGCCCCGAGCTCGGACAAGCCGCTGCCCAAGCCGCGCTCCGGGTCGCGTTTGCCGTAGAAATTCGCCTCGATCCGCGGCTGCAGGACCAGCTTCTGGGTCAGGAGCAGCTCGTACGCCGCATCGAGCCGCAGCGCGCTGCGCCCGTCGTCGCCGAGGTAACCGGCCGCTTCCACTTCGAACCAGTAGGGCGCGAGCCCCTGCACGCCGAACGCCACCCAGCCGCGGTTCGGCCCCTCGCCGCCGTCGTGGCGCACGCCGAGCTGCGCGTCCCAGTACGCGGCGATGGCGTGTCCCCACAAGAGCTCCGTGCGCGCCTCCTCGAGCTCGCCGCCGTCGACCGCGCCCTCGGCCTTCAGCACGGCCCGGTCGTAGGTGCGCCCGTACCAGGCCTGCAGGTCGTACGCTCCCGAAGTGTGGTCGTCGCTGCGCACGATCTCCAGATTTTCCACCAGCAACGAGCCGAGGCTGTGCTCATCGGCGAGCCGCAGCTTGAGCGGACCGAAGTCGTAGCCGCCGGAGTAGGCGTGCGGGTCGCGCGCATCGGGCGGCGGCGAGCCGCCCTGCATGGATCCCATGTCCATGTCGGCTCCACCGCCTGTATCCGCGGCGGCGCCGCGATCCGACTCCGTCGCCGGCGCAGCCGGCATCGCGTGTCCCGCGTGCGGGTCGGCGGGCGCTTGTGCGTACTGGGCCCACGCCGGGGAAAGGCCGAGCGCCATCAGGATGGCGCCGATTGAAGTTACTCGCTTATGCATCATCGTTATCCTTCTGCTGTGTTTGTCTGCGCCGGGCTCAGGCCACGACCACCTGCCGGAACATGCCGGAGTCCATGTGCAGCAGCAGGTGGCAGTGCCAGGCCCAGCGGCCGGCCGCGTCCGCCGTGACGAGGAAGGTCACCCGCTGCGCCGGCTGCACGCTGATGGTGTGCTTGCGCACCTGGAAGCGCCCGTCCGGGCCCTCGACCTCGTTCCACATGCCGTGCATGTGCATGGGGTGCGTCATCATGGTGTCGTTGACGAGCACCACGCGCAGGCGCTCGCCGTACCGGAAATGCACCGGCGTGGACCGGCCGAATTCCAGGCCGTCGAACGACCAGGTGTAGCGCTCCATGTTGCCGGTGAGATGCAGCTCGATCTCGCGCTCGGGCCCGCGCTCGTCGATCGGCCCGCCGATCGTGTGCAGATCGGCGTAGGTCAGCACGCGCCGGCCGTTGTTGCGCAGACCGATACCGGGGTCGTCGAGATTGGTCCGCGGGTAGTCGACGCGCATGTCGACACTCGGGCCGTACTCGGTCCTCGCGTGGCGCGCCCGCACCGGCCCCGCGCTCATTGCAGCCCCCGCGGGCATCGTGTGCCCGGTATGGTCCATGCCCTGCATGCCAGGCATGGCGTGCTGGCTGTGGTCCATGGCGCCCATGGCCGTCCCATCGGGCATCGCGTGCTGGCTGTGATCCATGGCCATGCCGCCGTGCGCGCCGTGGTCCATCGCGCCCATCATGTCCGCCATGGCGAGCCACTCGGGCGTGTCGAGCGGGGGAACCTCGTCCGCCATGCCAGGCCGCGGGGCGAGCGTCCCGCGCGCGAAGCCCGTCCGATCCATGGACTGCGCGAAGATCGTATAAGCGCGGTCATCCTTGGGCTCGACGATCACGTCGTAAGTCTCGGCCACGCCGATCCGGATCTCATCCACCGTGACCGGCTCGACGTCCTGGCCATCGGTCTGCACCACCGCCATCTTGAGCCCGGGGATGCGGACGTCGAAGAACGTCATCGCGCCCGAGTTGATGAAGCGCAACCGCACCCGCTCGCCGCGACGGAACAACCCGGTCCAGTTGCCCGCGGGCGTGGTGCCGTTCATGAGGTAGGTGTACGTGTAGCCGGAGACGTCGGCCAGATCGGTCGGATTCATCCGCATCTGGTTCCACATCCTGCGGTTCTCGAGAGCGGAACCGAGACCCCCGCTTGCCACCTCGCGCAGGAAACCGCCGACCGTAAGCTGGTTGAAGTTGTAGTAGTCGCTCTGCTTCTTGAGCTTCGCGAGCACGCGCATCGGGTCCTCGTCGGTCCAGTCGGACAACTGCACGACATATTCGCGATCGGCGCGGATCGGATCGGCGCCGCGCGCCGGGTCGATGATGATCGCGCCGTACATCCCGGTCTGCTCCTGGAAACCCGTATGCGAGTGGTACCAGTAGGTGCCGGTCTGGGCGACCTTGAAGCGGTAGGTGAACGTTTCCCCCGCCGGGATGCCCTTGAAGCTGATGCCCGGCACGCCGTCCATCTGGTACGGCAGGAGAATGCCGTGCCAGTGAATGGACGTAGCCTCGCGCAGACGGTTGTGCACCCGCAGGGTCACCGTCTCGCCTTCGCGCCAGCGCAGAACGGGCCCCGGGATCGAACCGTTAATGGTCGTGGCCATGCGCGGGCGTCCGGTGAAATCGACCGGCGTCTCGGCGATGGTGAGATCGAACTCGGTGCCGCGCAGCACCGCGGGTGTCCCGGTGGCAGTCGCGGGCTCGGCCCACGACGGCCTGAGCCAGGGTGAAAGCCCGAGCATCACGCCGCCCGCGGCGAGGCCCTGGAGGAATCGCCGCCGCGGCGGGCTCGGCAGGATCAGGGAAGGCTGGTGAATAATACGCTTCATCGTCATTTGACCTCTTCGGTAATCACGGCACCGCGCACTGTCCCTTGGACGGTGCGATCGGGAAGAGAGGTCGAGCCAGGACACGCGCGTAGCCAAGCGGTTGCGCCCGTTCCGTCGGAGAACGCGCCGCCTCGATGGGCGCTCGTGGCCATGAGGACCCCTCCTCTGCCGGAAGAAAAGAAAGAAACCGCTACCCGCCCGGCAAACAGCCGGCGAGCAAAACGACGGGGAGAATCAGCCGCGCTGGGGCGGCCGGTTGAGGAAGGTGACGAGGAGCGAGTCGTGCAGCTCGCGCACGGTCGGCGCCTGGACCGGACGCGCCGGGGAGGTCGCGACGGCGACCGTCATCGAGGCCGTGAAGCAGTGCGTGCAGATCGCGCAGCATTGGCCCTGGCAACCGTCATACTTGTCGCACGGCGACGACTTCACCTGGGTATCGGGGGCGTGATGGGCATGGGCGGCGTTCATGTCGGCGGGCGCGGACAGAACGTGCGCCGAACCCTCGCCCCCGTGATTGTCGAAGGCGACCGCCGGCAGAACCGGCGCCGCCGCAAGGAGCGTCGCGAGGAAAAGCTTGAACCAATGACGGATGCAGAAGCGCACGTGGAGACAATAGCAGAATTGTTCTAAGTTGCCCACAGGCGCAAAATGGCGGTGCCTCCGTTCCGAAGCACGCCCGGTTTCTGCAGTGAGCAGCCCGCCTGCCGCCGGCCCCTGTCACCCGTTCGGCTCTTTTCTGGCCCGCCCCGGGGCAGCGCCTCGCCCCGGTCAGACCGGCCTGATCAGGCGGTCGTAGAACGCGACCTGCCGCTCGGTCGCTCCACCCTCATCACCGCTTCGGCGGGTACTCCTGGTCGCTCGGGCGGTCGCCCTTTTTCTCCCGCTGCACCTGGAGCGCGGTCAGTCCGTTGTGCGGGCCTTTCTCGTTGTAGAGCACGTCGATCACCCTTCCCTGGTCGTCGAACTCGAGCGTGAAGCTGCGCGCGCCGTAGGACTCGGGGTGCGACTCGCGGACCGTCTGCGTCTGTCCCGTGGGGCCGCGGTACATGTGCTCGCGCTCGCCGCCGATCGTGTACACCCATCCTTCCTTGCCGTTTGGGAGCGTCACGAATCGATGGGCCTTCCCGTGGTGCAGGAACGCCGCTTGCTTGTCGATCTGGCCGAGCGGATAGGCCGCCAGAGGATCGCGCGGGTCCTTTGCCTTCTCAAACTCGGGCGGCATCGGCAAGTTCCCGCTTGGTGCCGCCATACCGAAGCCGCTGACGAGAAGAAGCGCGAACGCTCCCCACACCACGTGCTTTGCCATTGCTCGCCTCCTCATTGATGAATCAGGCCTGCAGGTCGCGCTTCTTCTGTTCGAACTCCTCCTTGCCGATGTCGCCGCGCGCGTAGCGCTCCTTCAGGATAGCGAGTGCCCGTCGCTCATCATGACGATCCGCGTCGTTTCGACCGGGCGTCCCGAAGACCCACTTCACGAGCGCCACGATGAGCAGGATGAGCAGACCCCAGTAGAGCAGCATGTGCAACGCGCCAAAGCCCCACCACCAGTAACCCCCGTCTCCCCACATCGGTGTGCCTCCTTCGCTTCGGTTCGATGTCCCGGGCGGATCGAGTCCGTGGCCGGGACAACCTGGACCCGCCCGGATACCGGGACGGGTCCGGTCGCGCGCTACTGACGCGGCTTCATCGGCTGGCCGCCCGGACCCGTCATGCCGCCGGGCCCGAACCCGCGCGCCGTCCCGCGGCGCCACTGCGAGAGCTGATCGCGCTGCTCCTTGGTGAGCACGTCGAACATGCGGTTGTGCGCCTCGGTCGAGATCTCGGCCATCTGCTGGTTGAGCTTGGCGACGTTGCCGTAGACCTGGCCGACCTGCTTCGGATCTGGCTTCTCGTTGAGATAGAGATCGCGCAGCCTCGCCTGCTCGTCGAGCAGCTTCCCGGAGAGCTCCCACTGCCGCTTGCGCGTCTCGTCCTGGATCTTTGCGATCTTGGCGCGCTGATCGTCCGTGAGGTCGAGCATGGCCAACGGTCCCATCCCCATGCCGCCGGGGCCCATCATGCCGCCGCCCATCATTCCCATGCCCATGCCGGGACCCATCATCCCCATGCCGGGCCCCATGCCACCCATCATGCCTGGGCCCATCATTCCGGGGCCGCCCATTCCCATGCCGCCGCCCATCATGTTCATCATCATGGGCATCATCCCCATCATGCCCATTCCTCCCATCATCCCCGGACCGCCCATCATGCCGGCGCCGGGACAGCCGCCGTAGCCGGCGCCCGGTCCCCAGCCTCCCATCATGCCCGGCCCCATGCCCCCGCCCGGGCCGTAGGCGCCTGCGCCCATCATCATCTGCCCTTGGTCGGCGCCATTCATCATGCCCGGCTGTGCCATCGCCGCGAGCGGAAGCGCGATGAGCGCCAGTCC
The DNA here is from genome assembly GCF_002355415.1 of Sulfurifustis variabilis. Classification (GTDB taxonomy): domain Bacteria; phylum Pseudomonadota; class Gammaproteobacteria; order Acidiferrobacterales; family Sulfurifustaceae; genus Sulfurifustis; species Sulfurifustis variabilis. The sequence continues at coordinate 3,212,725 of NZ_AP014936.1, forward strand.
CGCAAGTGCCTTTCTACCCACGCCTTCGAACTTCATGAGTCACCTCCTTTGCTGGTTGCCTGCTCCACTTCCCCGACACCGGGAAGCTCTCCACGTCGGATCGGCCATGCCCCCACCTTCGGAACAGGGCGATCATCAAGATCGGTATGGCAATCCATTGCAGCAGCGGGGTCAGGCCGATGCCGTGGATCAGCGGCATCGAGGGCGCGTAGTCCCAGGACGCGATGCGATAAACGTTGAACCATTCGCTGAATGCCGTGTAGGCGATCCCGAACACCACGGCGGAAATGCCGCCGAGCCAGGGCGAGGCATGCGGCCAGTCCTTGCGCCGGCTCGCTGCGGCGCCGACGGCGAACGCGACCGCGGCGATCATCGCGTCGCCGATCGTGCAGTGTGCGATCGAGTAGGCGATGACAAGCGGCGTACCCTCGCTCCAGAGGGTATAGAACCGAAGCTGCACGAGCTCCCACGCGAGATTCAGCGGCAGCGCGAAAGCGACCCAAAGCAAGAGGGCGCGGGCGAAGTCGCGCACGATCAGCGGCTCTCACGCGAGGGCGTCCGCGCCGTCGTGCGAGCCGGCGTTTCGGCGCCTCTTGGAGGCTTCCCGAAGATGGCACTGGGCTTCATCTTGCTCTTCTTTTTCTCGAAGGCCCGTGGAGCGGGTCGTTCAGCATTTAACTCTATGCTCATCGAAGGCATCAACCCGAAAAGATGCATGGGCTCTCCGGTCCTGCATGGGATTGCCTCTGCTGCACTCGCAACGAGGCGCCGGATCAGCTTCCTAGCGGATGTAGGCGTCGGTCGCATAGCGGCGCATCATCCGGTGGCTGTTGAAGACTGAGCCGTTCTTCGCGATGGCGCCCTTCATCACCGCGATCCAGCCCGCGCGATTTTCGTAGTAAAGCGGCAGCACCACCCGCTCGAGCTTGTCGTACAGCGACTCCGCGTCGCGCTCACCCGGGCCATCGTCGTCGCCGATGGCCCATCCCGTGATGCCTTCGATGCGGCCCTCGACCCACCAGCCGTCGAGCACGGACAGCGAGGGGACGCCGTTCAGGGCCGCCTTCATGCCGCTCGTGCCCGAGGCCTCGAGCGGCCGCAACGGCGTGTTGACCCAGACGTCGACGCCGGAGACCATGAGGAGCGCGAGCGCCATGTCGTAGTTCGGCAGGAACACGACGCGCACGCGGCCGCTCAGCGCGCGGATATGGCGGTGCAGCTGCTCGATCGCCCGCTTGCCGCCCTCGTCGCGCGGGTGCGCCTTGCCGGCGAGCACGATCTGGATCCGATGATTGGTCGCGATGCTGGCGAGCCGTTCGAGGTCGGAGAAGAGCAGCTCCGGGCGCTTGTAGGCGGTCATGCGCCGCGCGAAGCCGAGCATCGCCGTGTCCGCATCGAGGCGCACGCCCGACAGCGTCGCAACCTTGTCGAGCAGCGCTGCCTTCGCCTCGCGATGCGCCGCCCAGATGGCCTCGTCGCCGATACAGCACTCAGCGCGCACGAGCAGCTCGGGCTCGTGGCACCAGCCGGGGACATGCGCGTCGTAGAGCTTCGCGAGCGGCGGGGCGGTCCAGGCGAACGGGTGCACGCCGTTCGTGACCGCGCGGACCTGGTAGCCCGGGAACATGCGCCGCGAGGTCTCGGCGTGGCGCTTCGCGACGCCGTTGATGTACTCGCTCATGCTGAGCGCAAGCTGGGTCATGTTCAGCTCGCCGGCTCCGGCGAGCTGCTTCAGTGTGGGAAGATCGACGAAGTCTCCCAGCACCCGCTGCACCAGATCGTAGGGGAACCTGTCGTGCCCGGCCTCGACCGGCGTGTGCGTCGTGAAGTTGCAGAGCTCCCGCACGCGCGGGATGTCGTAGCGCAGCTCGCCGGGGCGCACGTCCTCGGGCGGATAGGCGTAGCGCTCGAGCAGTTCCAGGGTGAGCAGCGCGGAGTGCCCCTCGTTCATGTGGAACTGCCGCACGCGGAAGCCGAGCGCGTACAGCATCCGTACGCCGCCGATCCCGAGCACCGCCTCCTGCTTGAGGCGATAAGTCGGATCGCCCCCGTAGAGGTAATCGGTGATCGCGCGGTCGGGCTCGGCGTTCTCGGGGAGACTCGTGTCCAGCAGGATGACGGGCTGGCGGCCGCCGCGGTGGCTCTCGAGCACATAGAGCCACGCGGCCACCCAGACGACCCGGCCCTCGATCGGCACCGACACCTTCGCCGGCAGCGGCTGCGCGAAGCGCGCCGGCTCCCACGGATCGGGGTGCTCGATCTGGCGCCCTTCGGCGTCGAGGCTTTGACGGAAGTAGCCCTGGCGGCTCACGAGGCTCACGGTCACGAGGGGCAACTCGAGGTCGGCGGCCGAGCGCACGGTGTCGCCGGCGAGCACGCCGAGGCCGCCGCTGTAAGTGGAGATCTCGTTGCGCAGCGCGACCTCCATGGTGAAATAGGCGATCCGCTCCTGGTGGACGAACCTGTGCAACATGCTACCCCCTCGCCGTCAGCCGAAGGCCTCGCCGACCTTGAGCCGGAACGGCTCCCGGGGCTGCGGCTTCACGAGCAGCAGCGGGCAGCGGATGCGTCGGATGAGCATCTTCAGCACCTGCGCGTGCCCGACCATGAAATCGCCATGCCAGCCGACGACGAGGACGCTCGCGTTAACCCGGCCGATCAGACGCTCGATCTCTTCGGCGATGTCGCCCTGCGCGAGATGGAAGGCCTCGATCCGGCTTCGCTCCTCGGCCGAGCAGAGGGGGCACGCCCGGGCCACGAGCTCGTTCAGGGACTGTGCGAACTCGTGATGCAGCTCGTCCGCATAGCGCCCGCCCGCCTCGCCGCCCTCGGTATCGGCGACGTGCGCGATCGCGACGCGGACATTGAGCGCGTGCGCGAGATGCAGCGCCAGCGTCAAGGACTCGTCCGTGCGGGCCTCGCCACTCAGCGGCACGAGCGCCGAGCGCCACGGAAGCGCTTCCTCGTAGACCGGCGGCAGCACCAGCACGGGCGCGCGGCTGCGCTCGATGACCTCGCGCGTGACGTGCCCGACGATCTGCGCCGCGTCGGCGGTCCCGGCCGCCGCCGACTCGCCGCGTGCCGTCATGACCACGAGGCCTGCGCGATAGCCCTCGGCGGCGGCGAGGATGGTATCCGCGGCCGCGCCGCGCGTCTGGTGCACCTCGACGCGCGGCCGGTAGGGTTCCGGCACGCCGAGACGCGCGAGCGCCTGGCCTTCGGGGAGCGGCTCGCCGGCGTTGAGCACGTGCACGCGCGCGCCGAGGCGCGCGCCGAGCCAGGTCGCCACGCCGAGGCCCTTCAACGCCTCGCGCGAGCCGTCGAGCGGCACCAAAATATCGGACACGAGCGTCATCGTCCCTCCTCGGCGGGCGCAACGCGCACGGGGTACCGGTGTCCCCGGTACGCGAGCGTGAGCGCCACCTCCCCCCACTCCTCGAGCAGGCGCCGCGGCGCCTCGCCATCCACCACCGGCCCGTCCTCCGTGAACCGCACGCCGAGGAAGCCGAACACCAGCGCCTGCCAGGTGCCGCCCATGCAGGCGGCGTGCACGCCGAGCGCGCTGTTGCCCATGGTGTTCGAAAGATCGAGCCACAGGCTCTCCCGCCAGTAGCGCCGCGCGTCGTCGACGAGGCCGAGGCGCGCGGCGAGCGCGGCATGCACCGAGGGCGAGAGGCTGCTGCCGTGGTCGGTGCGCGGCTCGTAGTAGCGGTAGTTCGCGGCGAGCACCTCGCGCGAGAACGCTTCGGGGAAGAGGAACGGCACCATCAATACGTCGGCCTGCTTGATCAGCTGGCTCGCGTTGATTTCCTCGGCATTGAACAGGCGCTCGAGCGGCGGACGAAACCGCTCGGCTTCGGCGGGCCGGTACTCGCGCCGGTCGAAGTAGCCCTCGAACTGCTCGATCACCCCCGCGTCGTTGGGTGCCGGGATGTAGAGCTCGCGCGCGATCTCCTCCCATGCGCCGATCTCCTCGGGCGCGAGCGCGAGCGATGCGGCGAGCGCTTCCCAGCGCTCCGGGTGCTCGAGGGCGAGCGAGCGGCCGACCCAGATGGCCTTCTCCAGGTTGAAGTGCGCCATCCAGTTGGTGTAGGCGTTGTCGTTCACCGTGTGGTGGTACTCATCGGGCCCGGTCACGGCCCGGATGTGGTAGTGGCGCGGACCACGGATGCAGCGGCTCGCCCAGAACCGCGCGGTCTCGAGCAGGATCTCCGCGCCCGGCCCGCGCAGGAACGCGTCGTCGCGCGTCGCCTGCCAGTAGCGCCATACGCCGTAGGCGACATCCGCCGTCACGTGCACTTGCTCGTAGCCGGTGTAGATCGGGATCTCCTTGCCGGTGGTCTTGAGCACGATGCGCCGGGGTGTGGTGTCCGCCCCGGTCACGGTCGACTCCCAGGCGTAGCAGGCGCCGCGGTAGCCGAGGCTGCGGGCGCGCTCGCGCGCGCCGTCGAGCGTGCGATGGCGGTAGAGGAGCAGGTGGCGGGCGATGTCGGGATCCGTGTGCAGATAGAACGGGAGCATGAACACCTCGACGTCCCAGAACACGTGGCCCTCGTAGGCGCGGCCCGATAGCGAGCGGGCGCCGACCGAGACCCGCGGATCGTGGTCGGCCGCGATGCGCAGGTGATAGACGTTGAAGCGCAGCGCCTGCGTGGTCGCGGGGCTCGCTTTGCATTCGATGTCGGCCGCCGCCCAGAACACCTCCCAGCGCGCCTCGTGCGCGGCGCGCTCGCGCTCGAAGTCCTCGAAGCGCTTGCCGAGCACGTGCGCTGCCGCCGCGCGCACCGGCTCGGTCCCGTCGCGGCTCGTGTAAACGCTGAGGTAGCGGCGCAGCCGCACCGTGACGCCCGCCTTCCCGCCGGCCTGCCAGATCACGCGGTCCTGCTGTTCGCCCCCGAGTCCGGCGCGCGACGCAAGCGCGACCGTGTAACCGGAGGCCCGGGTCTTGTACGCGCGCAGGTCGAGACCCGCCGGCGCGTCGACCTGCACGGGCTCGAGATGCGGGTGGTCGAGCGCGAGGGAAGCTTCGTGGATCGAGGTATCGAGCTGCACCAGGCTCTCGTGGTTCTCGCAGGTCACCGACACCTCCTGGAGCAGCAGGTGTGGATCCGCGGACGAGGCGCAGCGCCACGCCTCGACCCGGGTGCGGCGGCCGCGGTCGTCTTCATAGAGATAGTGGCTTTGGAGCGCACCCCGCGCGAGGTCGAGCACGCGCCGGTGCACGCGCCATGGCCCTTGCGCGAGGTCGAGCCGCTGCCCGTCGACTATGATCTCGAGCCCGAACGGAAACGGCGCCGAGACGATCTCACTGTAGGCATAGTCGCTCCGGTCGCCGGTGAGGAACTCGAGCTCCGAATACGGCAAGCTCGATTGCTTGCGGTCGTAGATCCCGGCGATGAAGAGGTCGGCCTGCGATCCCGGTAGCGGCATATCGAGCGTGCCGCGCACGCCGAGGTAGCCGTTGCCCACGGTGAAGAGGCTCTCCATGCCGTGCTCGCGCGCCGGGTCGAAGCCTTCCTGCTCGACCTGCCACGCGCGCGCCGCGAGCGCCGGCGCCGCTTCGGGCGCGCGCGCCTTCGCCCGCTCGCGGAAGCGGGCGGCGAGCGTCTCTACGGTCAGCTCACCGAGGTCGGCGACCACGACGTCGGCGCCGCGGCTGGCGAGCGCCTCGCTGTTGCCGCCGCGGTCCACGCCCACGACGAGCCCGAAGCCGCCGCGACGCCCCGCCTCCACCCCGGCGACCGCGTCCTCCACAACGATTCCCTGCCCCGGCTCCGCGCCAAGGCGTTTCGCCGCCTCGAGAAACACGTCGGCGTCCGGCTTGCCCTTGAGGCCGAGGTTCGCGGCATCGACACCGTCGAGGATCACGTCGAAGAGCCCGATCACGCCCGCGGCCTCGAGCACCTCGCGCCCGTGTCGGCTCGAGGTGATCAGCGCGGTCGGCACGCCCCGTGCGCGCAGCGCCTCGATGAGCGCGACCGTGGCGCCGTAGGCCCGCGCGCCCTGCGCGCGCAGGCGCTCCTCGAAGAGGGCGTCCTTGCGACGGCCGAGGCCGTACACCGTCTCCTCCCCCTCGCCGTCGGCGGGATCGCCCGCAGGAAGCGTGAGGCCGCGCGAGGCGAGAAAGGCGCGCACGCCCTCGTAGCGCGGCTTGCCGTCGACCTGCGCGAGGTAATCGCCCTCGAGGTCGAACGGCCGGAATCCGGGCTCGCCGCGGCGTTCGCGCTCGCGCAGGTAGGCGTCGAACAGCTCCTTCCAGGCGGCGGCATGGAGGTCGGCCGTGCGCGTGACGACGCCGTCCATGTCGAAGACGACGACCCGGAAGCCGGGCTCCGTGGGATGCGGGTCACCTTGCTGCGTCTTCGCCTTCATGCGCGTTCGCTTTCTGGTGCCGCCTTCGGGCCCGACCGTGTTGCCCGTAAGCCTGGCACGCTTCCCGGGACGCAGATCTCGTTCCACAGCCGGATGACCGGCTCGTTCGGGTCGTGGTGGTATCCCAGCATGCTGAGCGAGGTCGTATCGAGGTAGAAACGGCGGCCTTCGAGAGCGGCGAGGCCGGTCCAGCGCGCGGCGAGCACCCGCAGGATATCGCGGTGCGCGAAGACGAGGGCGTCCGCCGCGATCGCGCGCAGCCGCGCGAGCAGGCGATCGGCGCGCGCTCCCACCACCGCGGCGGTCTCACCGTCCGGACACCCGTCCTCGAACAGACGCCAGCCGGGCCGTTCCCGGCGGATGTCGACCGTACGCCGGCCCTCGTACTTCCCGTAATCCCATTCCATGAGATCGCGCTCCGCCTGCGCCGAGCCGAAGCCGGCGAGCGCCGCGGTGCGGCGCGCCCGCTCGAGCGGACTGGTCAGGACCAGCGCGAACTCGATGCCCTCGAGCCGCGCGCCCAATGCGCGCGCGTCTTCCTCGCCCCGCTCGGTCAGCGGTATATCGGTACGGCCCGTATGCCGGCCGCTTGCGCTCCAGGCAGTCTCGCCGTGGCGCGCGAGGTAGACAGCGGGAAGATGCTCGACCATGTCCGTTCGCCTTAGTACGGCCACTTCCAGTCGCGCACTTCGGGCGTGTCCTCGCCGTATTCCTTGATGTACTCCTGGTGCTCGATCAGCTTGTCGCGCAGGAGCTGCTTCACGTGGGCCGCGCGGTAGCCGAGCCCCGGGACCCGGTCGATCACGTCGGCGACCAGGTGGTAGCGGTCGAGGTCGTTGCGCACCACCATGTCGAACGGGGTGGTCGTCGTGCCCTCCTCCTTGTAGCCGCGCACGTGCAGGTTCTTGTGATTGGTGCGCCGGTACGTGAGCCGGTGGATCAACCAGGGGTAGCCGTGGAAGGCGAAGATGATCGGCTTGTCGGTGGTGAAGAGGCCATCGAACTCGCGGTCCGAGAGCCCGTGCGGGTGTTCCTCTTTCGGCTGCAACGTCATCAGGTCGACGACGTTGATCACGCGCACCTTGAGGCTCGGCAGGTGCTGGCGGATCAGGTCGACGGCCGCGAGCGTCTCGAGCGTCGGCACGTCGCCCGCGCAGGCGAGCACCACGTCCGGTTCGCCGTCGGCATCGTTGCTCGCCCACGCCCAGATGCCGATACCCGGCGTGCAATGCTTGATTGCCTGGTCCATCGTGAGCCACTGCGCCTGCTCCTGCTTGCCGGCGACGATGACGTTGACGAAGTTGCGCGAGCGCAGGCACTGGTCGGCGACGTAGAGCAGCGTGTTGGCGTCGGGCGGCAGATAAACGCGCACGACCTCCGCCTTCTTGTTCATCACCACGTCGAGGAAGCCCGGGTCCTGGTGCGAGAAGCCGTTGTGGTCCTGGCGCCAGACGTGCGAGGTCAGCAGGTAGTTGAGCGAGGCGATCGGACGCCGCCACGGGATCTCGCGCGTCACCTTGAGCCACTTGGCATGCTGGTTGAACATCGAGTCGACGATGTGGATGAACGCCTCATAGCACGAGAACAAACCGTGGCGGCCGGTGATGAGGTAGCCTTCGAGCCAGCCCTGGCAGGTGTGCTCGGACAGGATCTCGAGCACGCGCCCGTCCGGCGCCAGGTTGGCCTCGTCCGTGGGCAGGCGCTCGGCCACCCAGGCGCGCCCGGTCACCTCGAACAGCGCGCCGAGGCGGTTCGAGGCGGTCTCGTCCGGGCCGACGACGCGGAAGTTGCGCGAGGGAGCATTCGCCTTCATCACGTCGCGCAGGTAGACGCCCAGGGTGCGCGTCGCCTCCCCGAGCACGCCCCCGGGCCGTGGCACCTCGACCGCATAGTCGCGAAAGTCGGGCAGGTACAGGTCCTTGAGGAGCAGCCCGCCGTTCGCGTGCGGGTTCGCGCCCATGCGGCGGTTCGCCTGCGGCGCGAGCGCGGAGAGCTCCGGCCGCGGCGCGCCGTGCTCGTCGAAGAGCTCTTCCGGCCGGTAGCTCTTCATCCACTGCTCGAGGACCTTCAGGTGCTCGGGCTTCGTCCGGACCTCGCCGAACGGCACCTGGTGCGAACGCCAGTGATCCTCGAGCTTCTTGCCCTCGAGTTCCTTCGGCCCGGTCCAGCCCTTCGGGCTGACGAGGATCAGCATCGGCCAGCGCGGGCGCTCGCCGAGCGGCTCGCGCCGCGCGCGCTGCTGGATCTCGCGGATCTCATCGAAAATGCGATCGAGCGTCGCTGCCATCTGCTGGTGCATGCGCTCGGGCTCCGCGCCTTCGACGAAGTGAGGCTTGTAGCCGTAGCCCACGAAGAGCGATTCGAGCTCGGCCCGGGGGATGCGCGCGAGCACGGTGGGATTCGCGATCTTGTAGCCGTTCAAGTGCAGGATCGGCAGCACCGCGCCGTCGCGCGCCGGATTCAGGAACTTGTTCGAGTGCCAGGCGGTGGCGAGCGGCCCGGTCTCGGCCTCGCCGTCGCCGACGACGCAGGCGACGACGAGATCCGGGTTGTCGAACGCCGCGCCGTAGGCGTGTGCGAGCGAGTAGCCGAGCTCGCCGCCCTCGTTGATCGAGCCCGGCGTCTCGGCGGCGGTGTGGCTCGGCACCCCGCCCGGGAACGAGAACTGCTTGAAGAGACGCTGCATGCCGTCGGCGTCGAGCGTCACGTGCGGGTAGAGCTCGCTGTAGCTCCCCTCGAGCCAGGTCTGCGCCACGAGCGCCGGACCCCCGTGGCCCGGCCCCGTGACGTAGATCATATTAAGATCGCGCGCCCTGATGAGACGGTTCAGGTGCACGTAGATGAAGTTGAGCCCCGGCGTCGTGCCCCAGTGGCCCAGCAGCCGCGGCTTCACGTGCTCGGGCTTGAGCGGCTCCCTGAGCAGCGGGTTGTCGAGCAGGTAGATCTGCCCGACGGAGAGGTAGTTCGCCGCGCGCCAGTAGGCATCCATGCGGCGCAGTTCCTCGGCGCCGAGCGGGCCTTTCTGCTTGAGCGTCTCGACTCTCGCTTTCTCTTCCATGGCGTTCACCTCCATTTCAAGGACTGCGGCCTGCGCGCGTCGGGCAGGTCGGACACGCCGCCTCCTCGCCCGGGGTCCGACGGAAGCGCCGGCCGCTTCGCGGACCGCCGGCGCCTCACTTGCCGCCCGCCATCAGCGTGACCGCGGTTGTCTGCATCCCGGCGTCGCGCGGCTCGCGCGTCACACGCAGCCGGATACCGGTGTCCTGTTGAGTCTGCGCGAGCAGGGAGGCGACCTTCAGCGTGGCGCCGTCGTCGAGCAGGTAAAGCCGATCGTCGTCGGTGATCAAGCCATAGCCGCTCTCGACGCAGTGTCCCATGAGGCCGCACTCGCGTCTGTGCCGCCGGGCAGTCTCGAGCAGCCCTTGCCGGCGGTACTTCCGGATACAGCCGATGTCGATCAGGTAACCCTCGATAACCTCGCTCGCCTGCTGCGTTTGGCTGGTATCGGTCATGTGTCTTCGCCTCCTTTCACCGTCGGGTTCCGGCCATCTTCATTTGCAGGCTTCCTGGCCGGTTCGCCCGGGAAGGCAGACCGCCCCTCGAGTGATCGCGGATTCAGCACCATGTCGCCTCGCCGTAGTGCGGGTTGCGCAGCAGCTCGCGTACGTTCGCCTCGATGATGCGGTAGCCGACATTACCGTACAGTCGCTGGCGCCCCTGGTTGAGAACCAGTGTGGGACTGCCCGGGACCTGGTAACGCTCCTTGGCTTCGATATCGAGGTGAAACGCGGCGTGTGCCTCGCCGTCCTCGATCAATCGTTGAATCGAAGGAGACGGCAAGTTCAGCGAGCGCGCAACTTCTTCGAGTACCTCGCGGCTCGCCACGTTCCTCGCGTCTTCAAAGAAGACCTGGCGCATGCGCCACGCGGCCGCCGGGAACCGGGAACGCGGCGCCCCTTCCGAACCGCCCTCCGAAGGAATCTCCCCGCGCCGCTCCAGCAACTGCACGGCCTTCAGGAACAGATGAGCCGGCGTCGACGAGGCGGGGACGGCGTCCAGCCACAGCCGCGGGTGCACGGTGACGTGGGACCAGGCGCCGGCGATTTCCTGCACGTGGCGGCCGAAGCCGGCGTAACCGCCCCGATCGCGCCACCCTCGCCCGATCCGCTCCTCGCTTGCGGCGAACAGGGGCAGGAAGCGGTACACCAGATCGACCTCATTACCGAACTCCTTCTTCAGCTCGTCGATGCGCACCTGACCGGCGTACGCCCACACGCACAGGACGTCGGTGAAGTATTCGATGGTCACTGGCTTCCCGACAGCCATTCGACCCTCGACGCTAGTTGCGCTTCGCGCCCGGAAAGCAGATCGCCTGCGCCAGCGGTTCGGCCGAGGCGACCAGCAAGGGTGTGAGCGCGATGCTGAGGATGATGGTGGCCAGAACCACCTGTAGCGCGGACTCGACCAGCAGGCCCTCGGCCGCGGCCAGGGTCACGAGCACAAGGCCGAATTCGCCGCCCTGCGACAACAGAATGCCCGCCTGCATGGCGGTGCCGCGGGGCACGCCGAGCAGGCGGCCGAGCCCGGTCATCGTCAGCGTCTTCAGCACGAGGAGCAGGACGAGCGCGAGCAGGATCCAGGGCAGCCACCGGAGCACCGCCGGAAGATCGAGCATCATGCCGATGACGACGAAAAAAAATCCCAGCAGCACATCGCGGAACGGCCGGATCTCTGCCGCCAGTCGCTGCCGATATTCGGTTTCCCCGAGGAGCGCCCCGGCCAGGAAAGCCCCGAGCGCCCGCGACAAGCCGGCGAACGCGGTAACCCAGGCCGCCGCGAGCGCGAACAGCAACGCCGCGAGCGTGAAGAGCTCCGCAGAGCCGAACGCCGCGACGGAGCGGAACACGGGGCGCAACACCCAGCGGCCGGCGAGGATCATCGCGGCCACGACGATGGCGCCCTGCACGAGCGCCCAGCCGATCGCGCGCCAGCCCGTCTCGTCCGTCCCGGCACCGAGCACCGGGATCAGGATCAGGAACGGCACCACCGCGAGATCCTGGAAGATGAGCACGGCCACGGACAGGCGGCCGTGGAGCCCGCCGAGCTCGCCACGGCGGCTGAGCTCGCGGGTCACGACTGCCGTCGAAGACAGCGCGAGCGCGCCCCCGAGCACGAAGGCCGCGCCCGGGGTGATACCCGCGATCGCCCAGGCGAGCACGGCGGCGACGGTGGCCGTGACCGCTACCTGCGCGCCGCCCAGGCCGAAGACCTGCTTGCGCAGCGTCCATAGACGGGCCAGCGAAAACTCCAGACCGACCGTGAAAAGCAGCAGCACGACACCGAGCTCCGCGAGCGAGTGCAGGTCGGCCGTGTGCGGGATCCACGCGAGACCATACGGGCCGACCGCCGCACCCACCAGGAGATACGCCACGAGCGACGGCAGGCCGAGGGGTTCGAACAGCGCCAGCGTGACGACGGAGGCGACCAGAACAAGGATCACCGCCGTGAGTATCGGTTGCTCCATTCACTGGATCTCGAGCTGTCATCCGGGGCTTCCAATCGATATGTGCCCTCGAGGCGCCTGACTCTAGAACCTGTGCGCTGCTGACAGGTCAACCCCTCCGACGTCATTCCTCTTCGACCGGCGCGGTGGGGCTTTGCGCACCGCGGGCCGCCCCTGCGCGATCGCGGATGCGGTGGACAGCAGGGGCATCGGGAAGCGACCGAACGATCGCCGCGGCCAGCGCGGCCCCGAGCAGGACCGTTGCCGTGATCCAGAACGGCGCCTGGGGCAGCAGACCGAAGATCCACCCCGCGCTCGCCGAGCCGACACCCTGGCCGAGGCTCGCCACGCCGATCTGGCGGCCCAGCGCCCGCCCCTGCCCCGCGGAGCCGGCGGCGCGGGAGACGGCATAGGCGAGGAGCGGGATCAGCAGCCCGATGCCGCCGGAGACGAGGGCCGTCGAGACGAGGAGTGCGGCGAACTCCACGGCGGCGACGAGGCCATAGAGGCCGGCCGCCGTTACGGTGAAGGCGAGCACCAGCGCGTATCGGACGCCGATTCTCTTGAGCAGCGGGGTGAACAGCACGAGTTGTACCGCCGCCATGACGAGGCTGCACTCGATGAAGAGGGTACCGAGGCGATCGGCGCCGAGGCCCAGGACCTGCTGCGTCCGAAGCGTGAGCGCGGTCTCGAAGCTCCCCAGCCCGAAGAGACCGAGCAAGCTGAACACGAGCAGGATTCCGAGGCGCGGGCGACTCCGCGCCGGCGCCGCCGGTCCCGGCATCCGTCGCGCGGGCGCCGCCTCCGGCAATCGCAGGTAGACGGCGAGCCAGACGAGCGCGCCGAACGCCGCGGCCATGCCGAGGCCGAGAACGGGACCTTCGAGCCGCAGTCCCCACGCGCCGGTATCGATGGCGGCGAGCCGGCCGCCCAGCGCCGGTCCCGCGACGAGCGCAAGCGTGCTCGCGGCCGTGAGCCAGGCGAAGCGGCGGGCGCGCTGCTCGAGCGGCCCCACCTCCGCCGCATAGGCGAGCACCGCCGGCAGCACGGCCGCGACGAGCGCGCCGCCGGCCGCGCGCGCGAGGTACGCCGTCCAGAGCGTCGTCGCGAGCCCGAACGCGACCAGGGACGCCACGCACCCGGCGAGGCCGAGCAGCAGCACGGGCCGGCGGCCGAACCGGTCGGACGCGCGGCCCCAGAGGGGAGCGAAGAGGAACAGCATCAGCATGTACAGGCCCGCGAGCAGCCCGGTGTGCGCGGATACCGTCAGCCGCGAGGCATCCTCCGCCAGCCGCTCGACGAGAAGGGGCAGCACGGGAAGGATCACCCCGTAACCGAGGTACGCGGCGAACAGGGTGGCCATGAGGAGAAACAACGGCGCCGGCCGCCCCCCGCTTTCCGTCTCGCGCCTCATGCGCCGACCTCGCCGCCGTCCGCTCTCGCGCTCGTCGGCGAGGGCCGCGGGCAGGCGCAGCTCGCCGGCGGGCACTCGCACGCATGCAGGCTCGCGTGCGCCCGCTCGAGGTGACGTGCGTGTCCGCCGAGCCCGCGCTCCCAGAGATCGAGCACCCAGACCCGGGCGGCGTTGTTGAACGGGAACCAGGCGAGCGCGTAGGCCCACACCCCGAGCGCGTAGGTCCAGCCGATCGGCTCGAGCAACCAGCCGTAGACGGCCGCGAGCGTGCCGGCGACCTGCGTCGCCTCGGTGGCCCAGAAGAGCCGCGCGGACGGCCAGGGGCGCCGCCAGAACCAGCGCTCGCTGCGGGTGATGTAGATCGTGAGGTGCCCCGCGACGAGGAGCTTGAGAAAGATCACCGTCTGGATCTGCGCGGGCGCGAGCGCGAGCACGTCCCGCACGAGCCAGAAGAGCACGAAGGACGCGATCACCCCCGTCGTGCCCGCGGTCACGGCAACCAGGAGCACCCGCGGCATCGCCCAGCGCACGGGGCGCTCGGCCACGCGCACGTTGTCGTAGGCGATCATCATGATCGGGAAGTCGTTCAGCACCGCGAGCAGCACCAGCATGATCGGCGTCACGGGATAGAAGTCGAAGACGACGATGGCAGCCGCGATGAAGCCGAGCACGCGAATCGTCTCGGCGACGCGGAAGACCGCGTAGCTGCGCATGCGCTCGAAGATCTTGCGCGCCTCCGCCACGGCGATGGCGATCACGGAAAGCCCCGGGGCGGTGAGCACGAGGTCGGCGGCGGCGCGCGCGGCGTCGGTCGCGCCGCTCACCGCGATCCCGATGTCGGCCTGCTTGAGCGCCGGCGCGTCGTTCACCCCGTCGCCGGTCATGCCGACGATGTGCCCGGCGCGCTGCAGCGCGCGCACGATCTTGAACTTGTGCTCGGGGAAGACCTCGGCGAAGCCGCGCGCGGCTTCGATGCGCGCCGCGTCGCCGTCGCTGTCATCGTGCGCGAAGACCCCGCGCGCCGAGACGATCTCGGTCCCGAGGCCGAGCTCGCGCGAGACCTCGCGCGCGATGGCCGTGTGGTCGCCGGTGACCATGCGGACGTCGAGGCCCATGCGCCGGATCGCCGCCACGGTTTCGGCCGAATCGGCGCGCGGCGGATCGGACAGCGGCAGCAGGCCGAGGAAGCGCCAGGGCCCGCTGTCCTCGGCGCGCGCCACGCCGAGCGTGCGATAGCCGCGCGCGGCGAGCGCCTCGGTCGCGCGGCGGATGCGCTCCGCGAGCTCGCCGCCAGCCCCGACGAGGCCCGCGATCGCCTGGGGCGCGCCTTTCGCGACGCGCACGCGCCGCTCGCCGTGGCGCACCTCGGCCTCGGCGCGCTTGCGCACCGGATCGAACGGGTGGAAGGCGACGACCGCGTACTCCGCCAGGGCGCGTTCGTCGCCGAGCCGCGCGAGGATCGCCGCATCGATCGCATCCGGGCTCTCCCGCTCGCTCGCGAGAGCGGCGGCGAGGAGCACCTCCGCCGGGGCGGCGGCGCCGATCACGACCGGTTCCCCGACCGTGAGCCGGTTCTGGGTGAGCGTGCCCGTCTTGTCGGCGCAGAGCACGTCCATGCCCGCCATTTCCTCGATCGCCACCAGGCGCGAGACGATGGCCTGTCTGCGCGCGAGCGCGGAGGCGCCCACCGCGAGCGTGACCGACATCACCGCTGGGAGCGCCACGGGGATCGCAGCCACCGTCAGGATCAGCGCGAACAGGAGCGTCTCGATGAACGGGTCGCCGCGAAACAGCGCCACCACCAGGACCAGCGCGACCAGCCCGAGCGTCGTCAGGATCAGGAAGTTGCCGATACGCAGCACCGCCTCCTGGAAATGCGAGCGGGCCCCGGCGGTCTGGACCAGGCCGGCCGTGCGGCCAAAGTAGGTCTTCATGCCGGTGGCCGCGACCACGCCCTGCATCTCGCCCTGGCGCACCACCGACCCGGAGTAGGCCGTGTCCCCCGCCTTCTTCTCGACCGGCAGCGACTCGCCGGTGAGCGCCGACTGATCGAGGCTCAGGTAGCCGCCACCCGCGAGCGCTACGTCCGCGGGCACGATGGCGCCCAGACGCAGGAACACCACGTCGCCGGGGACCAGCTCGCGCGCCGGGAGATCCTGCCAGCGACCGTCGCGCAGCACGCGGGCGACGGGCGCGAGCCGCTGCTTCAGGGCCTCGATCGCGTTGTCGGCCTTGTGCTCCTCGAAGAAGCCGACGCCGGCATTGATGAGCAGCAGGCTCGCGATCACCGTGAAGTCCTCCCAGCGCTGTGCGGCGCCCGAGAGGAGCGCAGCCGCCTCGATCATCCACGGGATCGGTCCCCAGAAATAGGACAGGAACTTGCGCACCGCCGAGACGCGCTCCTCCCGGATCGCGTTCTCCCCGTGCTCGGCCCGGCGGCGGGCCGCCTCGGCGCTCGTCAGGCCCGGGCCAGGCGCGCCGGGGACCGGCGGCGAAGCGTCCGGTGTGCTCGGACTTCTCGTTTCATCCATTGCCGTCACGCCGCGTCACGGAAACGGCTCCGCCGCCCTCGGCGCCGCCTTGGCGCGCTTGCGGCCCGCGGGCAGCAGCACCGCCGTGCCGGCCGCGGCGGACAGTACCGAACCGACGATGACGCTGAGCCGGGCATCTCGGAACATCGCCGGATCGGCGAACGCGAGCCCGGCGATGAACAGGCTCATGGTGAAGCCGATGCCGGCGACCAGAGCCACCCCGTAGAGCTGGCGCCAGCTCGCCCCCTCCGGGCGCTTTGCCACCCCGAGCCGGACCGCGAGCCAAGTGGCGCCGAAGATGCCCAACTGCTTGCCGCCGAACAGCCCGAGCACGATCCCCAGCGAGGACGGCGACCCCAGCCCGCTCGCGCTCGACAGCGACAGCACGATGCCGGAGTTGAAGAACGCGAACGCCGGCACCACGCCGAGCGCCACCCAGGGATAGAGCTGATGCTCGATGTCCCGCAGCGGCGAGAAGCGCCGGCCGTCTTGCGTCGCCTTCATCGGAATCGCGAGGCCGATGACGACGCCCGCCAGGGTCGCGTGCACGCCGGACTCGAGCACGGCGAGCCAGAGAAACACGCCGGCGACGACGTAGGCCGCGGTGCGCGTCACGTTAAAGGCGTTGAGGCCGATGAGCGCCGCGATCCCGAAGGCCGCCAGCACCAGCGACGGCGTGGCGAGCCGCTCGGTGTAGAACAACGCGACCACGAGGATCGCGCCCAGGTCGTCGAAGATCGCGAGCGCCGTCAGAAACACCTTGAGCGAGGCCGGCACGCGCCCGCCGAGCAACGTGAGCACGGTCAGGGCCAGCACGGTGTCCGTGGCGGTGGGGATCGCCCAGCCGCGCATAGCGAGCGGGTCGCCGGCGTTGAACGCGACATAGATCAGCGCGGGGGCCGCCATCCCGCCCAGCGCGGCGAAGCCCGGGGTAGCGATCGCTTTGGGCGAGGACAGCTGCCCCTCCAGGATCTCGCGCTTGAGCTCGAGGGCGATGAGCAGGAAGAAGAACACCATCAGCCCCTCGTTGATCCACAGGATGAGCGGCTTGTCGATGGCAAAATCACCCACCCGCACGGACACGGGAAGGTGATGGACCGCGTCGTACCACTCCCGCGCGGGCGAGTTGTCGAGGACGACCGCGACGAGCATTGCCGCGATCGTGGCTAAACCGGCGACGTGTTGCGAGCGCGACCACCCCTTCATGATCAACACGAATGCTCCCATGCTCGCCGCGTGGGACAGCGGTTTCGCGCGCGATGCGATGGCTTCAAGACCTGCCGCCTGCGCCGTATGCCGTGCCCTGCTGCTGCGCGCCCGGTCGCTCCCAGCCGGGCACGAGGTCCCGGCCGCAGTTGATGCAGAACGGCTTCGGCGCCCCGGGCCGCCGCTTGGGCGCGCCCGGCGCGCATTCCTCGCAGGCGGCAATGACGAGCGAGGCGTCGGCCAGCTGCGCCTCGTCGAGTCTCAGCAGCGCCGACACGTCCACGCGGCACACGCCCGGTTCGCGCAGCAGCAGCTTGTACAGCCCGTGCGGCGTCCACACCCAATACTTGCGACCCAGGAGGTAGGAGGCGAGCGTTGCGCACGTCATCCAGCCGCGCACCTGGCTGCCGCGTCCGGGAACGGCTTCGCGCACGTGGAGAACGTCGCCGCGCGCGCCCCAGATCAGGAACTTGCGCGCCTGCTCCGACGTGATGGTCGCCGTCAAAAGACGGTGCCACCATGGCTCGAACAGCGTCCATTGGCCCGGACCGGCGGGCCGCATGGCGAAGACGTGTTTGTGGCGCTGGTGCACGAACGGATGCCACCATTGCTTGACGAGCCCGGGCACGAAGCAGACGAACCACCCACGCGGCTCGATGCTCACCGGCGATCCATCCTGGTCCAGCTCGAGCTTGACCACCTCCAGTTCGCGTTCCATGGAATCGCGTGCTTCAGACATGGGGGAAGTCCTCCTTTCCTTCATTCATGGCGCTGTGTTTCGAGCCGAAGCAGATCCAGAAAGGGAGTACGACGAGCAGGAAGCCGCCGAGGATGTTTCCGAGCGCGGCCGGGAGGATGTTCCAGGCGAGCGCCGCGCTCCATCCCGGCCCAATGCCCGCGGCCTCGGCCAGCGAGAAGTAGGCCATGTTCGCCGGGCTGTGCTGAAAGTTCGCGGCGACGAAAACCGATACCGCCAGGAACACGGGAATGAACTTGTCGACGACCGTGCGCCCCATCGTGGCGAAGAGCGCCGCCAGACCGACCAGCCAGTTCGCGAGCATCCCGGACCAAACGGCATGGAGCCATCCAATAACGCCCCCGATTTCCCGATACGCCATCTTGGCCGAGACTATTTCCTCCAGCCGTGAAGCGATCTCCGGCGGGTAGTGCTGCACCGTCGCGACGAGGTAACCCACGGCCAGCGCGCCGGCCAGATTGGCCGCAAAGGCGACCGTCCAGAATCGTGCCGCCTTCGCCAGCATCGTCGGCACCGAGAAGTGAAGCAGGGTCACCGGCATGACGACGTTGATCTCGGTGAACAGCGCGCACTGCGACAGAATCACGAAAAAGAACCCGGCGCTGAAGCCCAGGCCTTCGAGCAGCCGGCGCGGACCTTGCGTTTCGATGCCCGCGGAAAGCAGCACCGAGAACAAGGCGCCCGCGGCGATCAGCGCTCCCGCATAGGCCGCCAGTACGCTCACGTGAGCGACCGGCGCGTTGAGCAGGCGCCGCCCGCTGGACATGGCCATCGCCTCGATGGCCTGCCTCGTATCCAGACACTGGGACGGCGGTATGGCCGGGAGCTTGCCGCCGGTGGACTTCGCTTTAACCATCGGCAGATTCCTCTTTTGCGCTGCGCAGCTCAGCGAGGACGGCGTCGAGATGGCAAACGATGAGCGAGAGATGTCCCTCGTCCGGGAGGCAGCGCGACTCGCTGTCCGGCAGCGCGGCCGCGAGCCGCTGCGCGATGGCCGGAGGCACGATGTTGTCGTCCAGTCCCTGCCAGATCCGGACCGGCACCCTCACCTCCTTCAGGCTGAAGTCCCACGGCCGCGCAAGCAGCGTCAGCTCCCAGGCGGCGCCCCGTCCGCCCTGGCGCAGCGCCTCCGCGGTGCTCGCCGTGAACAGCGCGCGGTATCCGGGATCGGCGAGCACCCGGCGGTCCGCGGCGGGCGCGCCGGACATCATGTGCGCGAGCCAGCGTTCCGGATCCTGGCGAACCCAGCGTGCCGCGAGCCGGACCGCGAGACGCGCGAGCAGCGGCGTGCGCGCGGCGAGCGCCAACGCCAGCCGGTTGAGCCCGACCATGTCGGGCGCGAGCGGCATGCGGCCGAGCGGTCCCAGGGCACCGACGAGGGCCGCGCGGCTCACGCGCTCGGGAAGGCGTGCGGCGCAGGCGAGGGCATACGGCCCGCCGCCGGAGACCCCGACGACGGCGAACCGCTCGAGCGCGAGCCGATCCGCGAGCTCCGCCACGTCGGCGGCCCAGGCGCCGATGGTCCGGCCCGGCTGAAAGGTGGAGGCGCCGAAACCGGGACGATCCGGCGCAAGCACCCGCAGGCCGAGACCCCGAGCGGCGTCCGACGCGAGGCGGGCCTCCAGACGCGAGCCCGGATAGCCATGGAAGTAAAGGACAGGGCGTCCAGCAGGGTCGCCCAGAGCGAGCCAGGCGAGGATTCGGCCATCCGCCAACCGGAGTCGCTGTTCGCGCGCCATCGCGTGTCCGTCCGATGGCTCCCGGCGGCGTGCGGGCATCGCGATAACCTGTGCAGTCTTTCTCACGGGCCCGCGCCCGCTCCGCTGTCCGTCGGACCTGTGGAGGCTGTCCGTTTGTCGATCCCGAAGCACGGCCGAGACGACTCGTGACCGGAGCGCAGGAGAACGAGCGCGAGAGCGATGCCGCGGCGGATCACGGCTTACCTCCTTCCAGTCGGATGGGATACGGCTTAAGGGCCAAGATGGCCGCGATAACGAGCAGGCCGGCGGTGACCCAGTACGGCGCCTCGACGAGCAGGGCGAAGAGCCAGCCGGCGCCGGCCGAGCCCGCCGCCTGGCCGAGGCTGGCGGCCGCGGTCTCCCGGCCGAGCGCGGCGCCCTGCGCGGCGCCGGCGGCAAGCGACACGAGGTAGACGAGCGCCGGGATCAGGAGGCCCGATGCCGCGGCGATGAGCGCGGTGGCGACGAGCAGCAGTCGGTAATCCTGGCCGTAAGGCAACAGCCCCAGTCCCAAGGCCATCGCGAGGAACGCCGGCGCGAGCAGCGCCTGCGCCCTGCCGCGCCGGATCAGCGGACCGAGCACGAAGAGCTGCACCAGCACCATGACCAGGCTGCACTCGGCGAAGACAAAACCGATCGCGCGCGGGCCGAGGCGCAGCACCTGCTGTCCCGTGAGCACGAGCGCCACCTCGAAACTCCCGATGCCGAGCATCACGAGCAGCGACAGCGCGAGCAGGCGGTTCAGCGAGGGTGCGGCCGCTTCCCCGTCTGGCCGCCCACCTCGCGAAGCGGTCGTCGCGAATGAACGGCGCGCGGCGAGCGCAACGGCTGCGCTCAAGGCCGCGCTCGCGTAGAACGGCAGGGCGAGGGGATCGACGACGGATGTCTGAACGGAGGCGAGCCATCCGCTGACGCCGGGTGCGAGCAGGAACCCGATCGCCGCGGCCGCACTGAGCGCGGCGAACGCCTGTGCCCGGTCCGCGGGGGTCGACGCGTCGCTCACGTAAGCGTACGTTGCCGGCAACACCGCGCCGGCGAAGGCGCCGGCGAGCAGGCGGGCGCTGTACGCCAGCGCGAGCCCGCGCCCGAGCGCGAGCAGCAGCAGCGCGCCGCTCAGGCCGACGAGCCCGATAAGGATCACGCGCCGCCGCCCGATGCGGTCCGAGCTATGTCCCCAGGCGGGCGCCGCGACGAACAGCGCCAGCATGTACACGCCTGTGAGCAGGCCCGTGTGCCAGGCGACGGCGGCGCGCGCGCCCTCCCCGAGGCTGCGCTCGAGCAGGAACGGGAGCACGGGCAGCACCACCGCGTAGGCGACCGACACGACAAATACGGCCGCGAGCGGCAGCCGCAGCCCCGCCGCGACCCGGCCGCCGGCGGCCCAGGGCGCGCTCACTCCGCGACCGCCTCGCGCCCAGCCGCCGGGGCCGCCGCACCGGGTTGGCGGATGCCCTCGAGGCGCAGGAACTTGAGCAGCAGCGCGTTGACCGCGACCAGCACGGAGCTGCCGGACATCGACAGGGCGGCGATCTCCGGGCTGATGGTGAACGGATAGAACACCCCGGCCGCGACCGGGAACGCGACCACGTTGTAAGCCACGGCCCAGAACAGGTTCTGGCGCATCTTGCGCAGCGTCGCGCGAGAGAGGGTGATCGCGCCGACGATGTCGTAGGGATCGCTTTTCATGAGCACCACGTCGGCGCTCTCCATCGCGACGTCGGTGCCGGCGCCGATGGCGAAGCCGACGTCGGCCTGGGTGAGCGCGGGGGCGTCGTTGATGCCGTCGCCGACCATGCCGACCTTCCTGCCCTCTCCTTGCAGCTCCTTGATCTTTGCCGCCTTCTGTCCCGGCAGCACGTCCGCGAGCACGAGGTCGAGGCCGAGCTCGGCGCCGATGCGCTCGGCGGTGCCGCGGTTGTCGCCGGTGATCATGGCGACCTGCACGCCGCGCGCCTTGAGCGCGGCGATGGTATTCCCCGACGTCGGCCGCACGGCATCGGCGATGGCGATGAGGCCGAGTATCTTGCCGGCGCGTGCCACGTGCACCACCGTGCGTCCGGCGCCTTGCAGGCGCTCAGCCTCGGCGGCGAGGAGACTCAGGGCGACGCCCTGCTCGTCCATGAGCCGGCGGTTGCCGAGGTAGACTGTTCGCCCCGCGACGTCGGCGCGCGCGCCCTTGCCCTCGATCACGGCGAAACCCGTCGACTTTTCGACAGTGAGCCCCTCGGCCTTGCGCAGGATCGCCTGCGCGAGCGGGTGGTCCGTGCCCTGCTCGACGGCCGCTGCGGCGGCGAGCACCGTTTCGGCCTCCGCCGCCGGCACCACCTCCACTACCTCGGGCTGCCCGACGGTCAGCGTCCCGGTCTTGTCGAACACGATCACGTCGAGCTTGGTCGCGTCCTCGAGCGCCGAGGCGTTTTTGAACAGGATGCCGTTCATCGCACCGAGACCGGTGCCGACCATCACCGCCATGGGGGTGGCGAGGCCCAGCGCGTCCGGGCAGGCGATCACGAACACCGTGATCATGAGAGTGAGGCCGAAGAGGAACGGCTCGCCGATCGACCAGGTCCAGACCGCGAAGGTGAGGAGCCCGATGACGATGGCGGCCACGATGAGCCACTGCGAGGCCTTGTCCGCGAGGAGCTGCGCGGGGGCCTTGGAGTTCTGGGCCTCCTGCACGAGCTTGACGATCTGGGCGAGCGCGGTGTCGGCGCCCACCTTGGTCGCCCGGTACCGGAACGTGCCACTCTTATTAATAGTCGCGCCGATGACCGTGTCGCCCGGCTTCTTGCCGACCGGCATGGACTCGCCCGTGAGCATCGACTCGTCCACCTGCGAGGCGCCCTCGAGCACCTCGCCATCGACCGGAATCTTGTTGCCGGGCCGGATCACGACCGTCTCCCCCGCCTGCACCTCGGCGGTCGGCACCTCGACCTCGCGCCCGTCGCGGATCACGTTCGCCATCGGCGGCGCGAGGTCGAGGAGCTTCCGGATCGCCGCGGACGCCCCGGCGCGGGCGCGCATCTCGAGCCAGTGGCCGAGCAGGATGAAGACGAGCAGCACCGCCGCCGCCTCGTAGAACTGCACGCCCGCGAAGAAAAAGGTCGCGCCCACGCTGAAGAGGTACCCGGTGCCGACCGAGAGCACCACGAGCACCGCCATGTTGAGCACGCCGTTCCTGAGCGCCCGGTACGCCGCGATCACGAACGGCCAGCCGGGGTAGAGGATCGCGCCGCTCGCGAGCAGGAACAGCCAGAGGTCGAGATCGAGCCCGAACGGCGGCGGCAGCGCGGGCAGCGGCAGCCCCATCGGGGCCGAGAGGAAGATGGGCACCGTGAACGCGAACGCGATCCAGAAGCGGTTGCGCATGTCGCGCGCCATGGACTGCATGTCCATGCCTTCGCCGTGCCCCATCTCGTGGGCCGCCTCGTCGCGGGCGCGGGCGGGCGCAGCGGCGACTTCGTGTTCCGCGTGCGCGCGACGTGCCTCGGGCCGAGTCGGCGCATGTCCCGTGTGTGCCCGGGTCGGCGCGACGGCGACCGCTGCGGCGGCGGGCGGGTCCTCGGGCTTGCAGACGTGGTGCGGCACCACCTCGCCGGTACAGTGGAAGCCGCAGTCGCGTATCTTCGCCTTGATCGCCGCCAGGCTCGTCACGCGCTCGTCGTAGGTCACCGTGGCGCTCGCGGTGGCGTAGTCCACGTCCGCGCGTTCGACGCCGGGCAGGCGCTTGAGCTGCTTCTCGATCCCCATGTCGGAGAGCGGCGTGAGGATGCCGCCCACGTCCACCGTGCTCGTCTTCATTCGGCCTGCTCCTGTCGTTTTCGTGGCCATCGCGGTCTCAGAACCACGCCCGCACGCCGGCGACGATCGCGGTCCTCTTCGTCTCCTCCCCTTCCGCCTCGGCCAGATCGGCGGTGTCGCCGAGCTTGCGCGTCCAGCTCACGCCGACGTAGGGCGCGAATTCGCGCTTGATCTCGTAGCGCAGCCGCAGACCGAGGGTGACGTCGTTGAATCCGCGCCCGATGCCCGCCTCTTCCACCTCGTCCCCGGACACGTTCGTCTCGAAGCGCGGCTGCAGGATGAGCCGCTGCGTCAGCAGCAGGTCGTACTCCGCTTCGAGATTGGCCGACACGTCCCCCTCGTCGCTCACGTAGGCGGTCGCGTCCACCTCGAACCAGTAGAGCGCGAGCCCCTGTATCCCCAGGGCCGCGAAGCGGCGCACGGGCTTCGGTTTGGAGTCGTAGCGGATGCCGGCCTGCAGGTACCAGAACGGGGCAATCAGGCGTGCATAGAGCGCCTCGAACTGCGCCTCTTCCGTCTCGCCGCCGACCGCCTGCTCGCCCTCGGTCTTGAACCAGAACTTGTTCCAGTCGCCGCCGATCCAGCCCTGCGCGTCCCAGAGCCGCGTATCCGCGCCTTCGTCGTTCCACTGGTATTCCAGGCGGTCGACGAGCACGAACGGGATGATGGGATTGTCGTTGATCGTCTCCGGCCACTCCTTGGGCGGCAGCGGAAACGGCCGATCCTCGGCGGCCACCGAGGCCCGTGGCCATGCGGCGAGCATCCCGACCAGTCCTGCGACGAGCGCCGCCCGTTTCAATCCCAGGTGCACGCTCATGAGTGCACCTCCTTCTCCGGCAGGGGGACGTTCACCACGCGCAGCATCCCCATGTCGAGGTGATAGAGCAGGTGGCAGTGGAACGCCCAGTTGCCCGGCTCGTCGGCCGTGAGCTCGAACGCAAGCCGCTCGGCCGCCTTGACGCTGATCGTGTGCTTGCGCGGCCGATGCGCCCGGTCGGCGCCGGTGTCGATCTCCTTGAACATCCCGTGCAGGTGCATCGGGTGCTCCATCATGGTGTCGTTCACCAGCACGATGCGCAGGCGCTCGCCGTAGCGGAGGTACACCGGCTCGTCGACCTCCGAGAACTTCTTGCCGTCGAAGCCCCACATGAAGGTTTCCATGTTGCCCGTCAAGTGCAGCTCGATCTCGCGCGCCGGCGGGCGCAGGTCGTGGTTGGGCTCGAGGCTCTTGAGGTCGGTGTAGACGAGCACGCGGTGCGGGACGTTCTCGAGGCCGGTGCCGCGCTCGCCGAGGCGATTGCGCTGCACCGTCGCGACCGAGACGTTCGCCGGGCCGTGGGTGTCGGGTCCGTGGCGCGCGACGACCGGGCCCGCCTGCTCCATCCCGGGCATGGCCATCCCCGCGTGCGCGCCCCCGCTCGTCGCTTGCTTGCCCGCTTCCATGCCGGGCATCGCCATCCCGGGCGCGTGGCCGGCGTGTCCACCCTCCATGCCTGGCATCGCACCCTGACCCGTGCCCGCCGGCATCCCCGGCATGGCGCCGCCCTTGTCCATCGGCATGCCCGCGCCCATCTCCGTGCCCGCCATGCCCATCTCGCCCATGTCCATACCCATGTCGATCATGGTCCGCAGCGGCCGTTCGCGCAGTTCCGGAACCGCCGCGCTCATGCCGGGACGCGGCGCGAGCGTCGCGCGCCCGTAACCGCTCCGGTCCATCGCCTCGGCGAAGATCGTGTAGGCGCGATCCTCCCCGGGTTCGACGATGACGTCGTAGGTCTCGGCGACCGCGATCTGAAACTCGTCGCACTCGACCGGCTGCACGTTCTGTCCGTCGGCCTGCACCACGGTAAGCGGCAGGCCCGGGATGCGGACGTTGAAGAAGGTCGAGGCGGCCGCGTTGATGAAGCGCAGCCGAACCCGCTCGCCCGGCTGGAACGGCGCCGTCCAGTTGTCCTCGGGCGCGACGCCGTTGACGAGATACGTGTACGTGTACCCGGTCACGTCGCTGATGTCGGTCGGGCTCATGCGCATCCGGCCCCACATCGCCCGCTCCCGCAACGTCGCGCGAAAGCCGTTGCGCGACACGTCGCGGAAGAAGTCGCCGACCGTGCGCTGCTGGAAGTTGTAGTAGTCGCTCTGCTTCTTGAGCTTCGACAGCACGCGATAGGGATTCTCGAAGGTCCAGTCGGAGAGCAGGACCACGTGCTCGCGGTCGTAGGCGACCGGGTCCGTCCCGGCCGGGTCGATGATCATCGGGGCGTAGTGCCCGGCCTGCTCCTGCAGCCCCAGATGGCTGTGATACCAGTAAGTGCCGTTCTGCCGCAGGCGATAGCGGTAAGTGAAGGTCTGTCCCGGGCGTATCCCCGGGAAGCTCACGCCGGGCACACCGTCCATGTCCTGCGGCACGATCACCCCGTGCCAGTGAATCGAGGTGATCTCCTCCAGCCGGTTCGTGACCTCGAGCGTGACCGTCTCGCCCTCGCGGAAGCGCAGCAGCGGCCCAGGCACGGTGCCGTTGATCGTGATCGCCGAGCCCTCGCGCCCGCCGATCACGACCGGGGTGCGGGCGATGACGAGTTTGGCGACCTCGCCGTCGCGCACTTCGATGACCTGCGGCGGGCCATTGGCCGCCCGCGCCGGGCGGGGCGCGAGACCGCGCCAGCCCGCGAGCACGCCGAGCGCCGCCGTGGCCTGAAGAAAGCGGCGGCGGGAGATTGCGTTTGCACTGTAGCTTCCCTGCTCCTTCATCTTCGATCCTCCATGTTCAACGATCGGCAACCTACTTTTCGTCCACGACTCCCTTCGCCCCGCTCGCGTGTGTCCCTCCTCGCGCCGGCGCCGGGAGGCGAGAGGACGCTCAATCTTCATCCCTGGGAGTCGCGCGAAGCACTTCCACCCGGCCGACCCGCGTAGTCGGCTGCTTCCCGGGCCCGCCGAGCAGCTCATGCAGCTCCTCCTCGGCAAGCGTCTCCTTCTCGAGGAGGCGCCTGGCCGCGCGCTCGAGCGTGTCGCGTCGTGCCTCGAGCACCGAGACGGCCTTGCGGAACGCGCCGTCGACGAGCTCGCGGACGGCGCGGTCGATCTCGCGTGCCGTCTCCTCGCTGTACTCGCGCATCGCCGGCGGAACTCCGGGCACCTGGAGGAACGCCGGACGCTCGGCCTCGTAGACGACGTGCCCGAGCTTCTCGACCATGCCGTAGCGCATGACCATGCTGCGGGCGATGTCGGCGACCTTGGCGAGGTCGTCCGCCGCCCCGGTCGAGAGCTTCCCGAAAACGACGTGCTCGGCCGCGCGTCCGCCGAGGAGCACCGCCATCTTGTTCTCGAGCTCCTCGCGCGTCATGAGGTAGCGGTCCTCGGTCGGCCGCTGGATCGTGTAGCCGAGCGAGCCGATGCCGCGCGGGATGATCGAGACTTTGTGCACCGGATCGGTGCCGGGCAGGGACGCCGCGACGAGCGCATGTCCCATCTCATGGTGGGCCACCACCTCGCGTTCCCTGGGATTGAGCAGCCGGTTCTTCTTCTCGAGCCCGGCGACGATGCGCTCGATCGCGTTCGTGAAGTCGTCCAGGCTCACGGCCTCCGCGCCCCGGCGCGTCGCGAGCAGCGCCGCCTCGTTGACGAGGTTCGCGAGGTCCGCGCCGGAGAAGCCGGGGGTGAGCGCGGCGATTTTCTCCAGGTCCACGTCCTGCGCGAGCCGGATCTTTTTTGCGTGCACGGCGAGGATATCGACCCGCCCCTTGCGGTCCGGGCGGTCCACGAGCACCTGCCGGTCGAAGCGCCCGGCGCGCAGCAGCGCCGGGTCGAGGATCTCCGGGCGGTTGGTGGCGGCGAGCAGGATGAGCCCCGCGCTCGGGTCGAAGCCGTCCATCTCCGAGAGGAGCTGGTTCAGCGTCTGCTCCTTCTCGTCGTGGCCGCCCATCTGCGGATAGGCGCCCCGCGCGCGCCCGAGGGCGTCGAGCTCGTCGATGAAGATGATCGCCGGAGCCTGCTTGCGCGCCTGCTCGAACAGATCGCGCACGCGCGCCGCGCCCACGCCGACGAACATCTCGACGAACTCCGAGCCGTTGATCGAGAAGAACGGCACGCCCGCCTCGCCCGCGACCGCGCGCGCGAGCAGCGTCTTGCCGGTGCCCGGCGGGCCGACGAGCAGCACGCCCTTCGGGATGCGCGCGCCGAGGCGCCCATAGCGGTCGCGGTTTTTCAGGAACTCGACGACCTCCTTGAGCTCCTCTTTCGCCTCGTCCACGCCTGCGACGTCGCCGAAGGTCACGCCCGTCTGCTTCTCCATGTAGACCTTGGCCTTGCTCTTGCCGATCTCCATGAAGCCGCCGGCCGCCCCGCCCATGCGCTTCATGAGCAGCATCCACAGCCCGAGGAAGAGAAAGACCGGCACGAGCCACGACAGCAGCGTCGAGAGCCAGTTGCTCTCGATGCGCCCGGCGTAGCGCACCTTCGCCGCCTCGAGGTCCTGGATGAGATCGGGGTCGTCGACGCGCACGGTCACGAAGCGATGGGCCTCGCCGCCGCCGGCCCGGCGCAGCGACTCGATCTGCTCCTTCGTGAGCAGGCCCTCGAGGCCTTCGGTGTCGAGCGTGCCCATGATGACGCGCTCGGTGAGATCGAGGTTCTTCACCTTGCCGGCGGCGAGCAGCGCCTTGAAGTCGCTGTAGGCGAGGTTCTCGGTGTGCGGCGCGTTCCAGACGCTCTGCAGCGTGAGCAGGAGCAGGAACGCGATCACGAAGTACCACAGCGAAAATTGCTTCTTTTCCATCATTCACTCCCCGGGCGTCGGCGCGCGCAGCCTGGGCCGCTTGCCCACGGTGATCTCGAGCGGAAATTCTTTGCCGTCGCGCCGCACGGTGAGGGTCGCCGTCCGGCCGGGCGCGAGTGCCGCGATCCGGTTGAGCGCGTCGGCGGCGCTGGAAAGGGGCTCGCCTTCAAAGCGCAGCAGCACGTCGCCGGGGCGCAGGCCCGCGCGCTCGGCGGGACCGCCGCGCTGCACGCCGGCCGCGAGCACGCCGGCGGTGTCCTTGAGGCCGAGGCGGGCGGCGAGCGCGGGGGTGAGGTCGGCAACGTCGATTCCGAGCCAGCCGCGCACGACGCCGCCCCGCGTCACGATCTGCTCCATCACCTGGCGGGCGAGGTTCGCCGGGATGGCGAACCCGATCCCGAGCGAGCCGCCGGTCTCGGAGAAGATCGCCGTGTTGATGCCGATGAGCCGCCCCGCCGTGTCGACCAGCGCGCCCCCGGAGTTGCCCGGGTTGATCGCGGCGTCCGTCTGGATGAAGTTCTCGAAGGTGTTGATGCCGAGCCCCGTGCGCCCGGTCGCGCTCACGATGCCGAAGGTCACGGTCTGCCCGACGCCGAAGGGGTTGCCGATGGCGAGCACCGCGTCGCCCACCTGGAGGCGGTCGGAGTCGGCGAACGCGATGGGCGCGAGATCGGGCGCGGCGATCTTGAGCACCGCGAGGTCGGTCTCGGGATCGGTCCCGACGACGCGTGCCGCCACCGTGCGAGCGCCCGGCAGGACGACCGCGATCTCGTCGGCCGCCTCGACCACGTGGTTGTTGGTGAGGACATAGCCTTCGGGGCTCGCGATGACGCCGGAGCCGAGGCTCGTGACGCGTTCGGGCGCCGGCGCTGCCTCGCCGAAGAAGCGCCGTAGCACCGGATCGTCGAGCAGCGGCGAGCGAACCAGCTTGGCCGTGTAGATGTTCACGACCGAGGGCATTGCCGTGCGCGCCGCACCCTGGAAGCTCAGCGTCGCGGGCGCCGCCGCAGGCTTTGCCTCGGCCGGCAGCGCCGGCGCCTCCTTTACGGTGACGACACCGGGAGGCGAGGCAAACCAGTCGGCCGGCAGCAGCGCGATGACCAGCGCCGCCACGGCGAGCCCGACCGTCACCGCCTGCGCGAACCTTAGCCACCAACGCCGGATGCCGCTCATCGGCGCGCCCGTGCTTCATGAGGAAGAGGACACGGTGAGCTCACAGTCCGATGAGCTCGGCATGAACGCCTATACCCTTGACGATTTCGAGTATGGCCCGGGCGCTGACGACATCGGGGTCGTACTCGACGACCAGGAGGTGCGGCTTGTCATCGTGATACGCGGCTGCCATCACGCCTTCACGGGCGAGAACCCTGTCGCGCAACTCCTCGCGGTCGTTGTGCGTGATGTTCTCATCGATGTGGAGCATGACGTCTACCATTTTGGTGCCCATTGAAATCCTCCGGACTACTCCGAACCGGTGTTCACGCTATCGTTCAAAGAGCGGATGCCTCGGACCCAGTCGGTCCGTCATGAGCGGCTCAGCCTCCGGTCGACCTCGGCCTCCGCCTGCAACCAGTCTTCGAGCTCCCGCCCCGGCACAAAACCGCGCGCCTGTGCCCGGAAGTAGGCCGCCTCGGCGATCAGGCGCTCGCGTTCCGCGCTCGGCCCATCTCCGCTGGCCCGCCGCTCCAGCGCGCGCTGAGGTCTCTCCGTCGTCTCCGCCCGGGCGCGGCGCGCCTGGCTTCGGCCGCGAGACGCTTCTCGGTTGCCGTGCTTCATGTTCATGTCCTCCTGATCGCGCTTCTACACCTGTGTGCTGCGCACAGGTCAAGTCGCCTCGGCCTCTGCGCCCGCCGCCTCGATCAACCGCCACCAGCCGTCGCTCCCCTCGTGCGGGTCGGGGAGGCTCTCCCAGATCGCGAGCGCCCGCTCCATGCGCTGCTGCAGGACGAGGAGCTCCGCGATCTTCGCGCGGTTGTCCTCGAGGCGCCGCTTCAAGACGCCGCGCACTTGGTGGCAGGGCGACTTTCCTTCGCTCTGCAGCTTGAGAAATCCTCGGATCTCCTCGAGCGTGTAACCGAGCCGCTGCGCCTTGCGGATGAACCGCAGGCGCCCGACGTCATCGTTCGAGAACAGCCTGTAGCCGTTCTCCGGATGGCGTGCTGGCTCGAGCAGTTGGATGCGGGCGTAGTAGCGGATGACGTGCGGCGAGACGCTGCCGCGCTTGGAAAGCTGGCTCACGGTGAGCATGCGAGTATGACCTCCGTTTCTGGATCCCAGGACCGACCCCGACGAGCGGAATCGGCATCGCAGGCGCGAGGACCGCGCGCAGAGGCGCAGCGCGACTTCCGGGATCTAGTTCAGGAGACGACCGAGGCGCAGATAGAGAGGAGAACGGGCAGGAAGCGGCGGGCCTGCGGAGAGCGCAAATCGGGCGACGAGCGCCATGGCCGCAAGGCCGATGAATACCCAGAGCCCGAGCAAAGGGAAAGACAAGGGGGAAGCACCGCCGGGGAGCGCCGCGAGCGCGGCGTCGGGCGAGACCGGGCAGAGCGCGTGCTCGGTCCCCGAGTCATGGCCGTGGGAGGCCGCGTCGTGTCCGGGGCCGGTTTCGGCATGGGCTGCCGGAGGCGCAAACAAGCTCGTGACGCCCTCGCAGCAGGGCGCGAGCACAGCGGCGAGCGACAGGGCGAGCCAGGCGACGAGCGCCTTCGAGGCGAAAGACCAGGGGCCCTTCCGCAGCCTGGCGTGCAGTCTTTGTATGGACATGCGCAGCCGTTTGCCGAGCGATAACCAGGTGTCAGGTTAGGCGCCTATCCCGGGGAGCAACTTTGACCAGAATCAAAATTCCCCGACTCGCCCTCTCCCCGGCGGCGCGGTCGGGTAAGTCTACCCCGCCGCCATCGCGGGCTAAACGCTGTTTTCTCTAGGGGTTAAGAAGCCGTTCCTCGAAGTTCTCGGTCCACCTCACGACATATCAATTCGAACGGCTCGAAAACCCTCGGGAGAGGGGTCAGCCGGCAACGAGGGTGAACAGTACCGAGACGACGGCGACGAGCACCAGAACGGCGGCGGCCAGCACCAGGCTCCCGCCGACGGCGAGCGCCACGCGCTTCAACCGATTCCCGCGCTCCTCCATCTCAGGTCACGACCGACGGCGCCTCGCGCCCGAGCCGGGCGCGGATGCCGGCGATCTCGTCGGCCAGGCGAGCAAGATCGGCGAGTGCCTCCTGGGCATCCGCGTCCTGCCGCGACGGCTCCGGCTCGAAGCGCTCGAGGTAGACGCGCAGCGTCGCGCCCTCGGTGCCGGTGCCGGAGAGGCGGTAGACGACGCGCGCGCCGTCGGCGAGGAAGAGTCGTATGCCTTGACCCGAAGCCGTAGTGTGGTCGACCGGATCGGTGTAGCTGAAGTCGTCGGCTTCGCGCACGACGTCTTCGCCGAAGCGCGCGCCGCGCAGATCGCCGAGCCGCGCGCGCAGGTCCTCGGTCAGGCGCCGCGCCGCCTGCGGTTCCACGCCCTCGTAATCGTGCCGGCTGTAGTAGTGCCGCCCGAAGGTGCGCCAGTGCGCGCGCACGATCTGCGCGACCGGCTCGCAGCGCGCGGCGAGGAGGTTGAGCCAGAAGAGCACCGCCCACAGCCCGTCCTTCTCGCGCAGATGGCTCGAGCCGGTGCCGAAGCTCTCCTCGCCGCAGAGCGTGATGAGGCCCGCGTCGAGGAGGTTGCCGAAGTGTTTCCAGCCGGTCGGCGTTTCGTAGCAGCGGATCCCGAGCCGCTCGGCGACGCGATCGAGCGCGCGGCTGGTCGGCATGGAGCGCGCGACGCCCGCGAGGCCGGCGCGATAGCCAGGGACGAGGTGCGCGTTGGCCGCGAGCAGCGCCACGCTGTCCGAGGGCGAGACGAAGAAACACCGTCCGAGGATCATGTTCCGGTCGCCGTCGCCGTCGCACGCGGCGCCGAAGTCCGGCGCCTGCGGCCCGTAGAGGTGCGCCACGAGGGCACGCGCGTGCACCCGGTTCGGGTCGGGCGCTTCCCCGCCGAAGTCGGGCAGCGGCGTGCCGTTCACCACCGTGCCCGGCGGCGCGCCGAGGCGGCGCTCCAGGATCTCCAGGGCATAAGGGCCGGTCACCGCGTGCATCGCGTCGAAGCGCATGCGAAACGAGGTCGACCGGAGCAGCCCGGCGATCGCGTCGAAATCGAACAGCCGCTCCATGAGCGCCGCGTACTCGGCCACCGGGTCGACGACCTCGATCGCCATCTTGCCGAGGCGCGCCTCGCCGGTGCGATCAAGCGCGACGTCCTGCGCCTCGGCGATGCGGTAGGAGGTAATCGCCCGGCTGCGGGCGTAGATGGCCTCCGTGAGGCGCTCGGGCGCCGGGCCCCCGTTCGGCCCGTTCACCTTCACGCCGAAGTCGCCGTGCGGTCCGCCGGGATTGTGGCTCGCGGAGAGAACGATGCCGCCGTCAGCGGAATGCCGGCGGATCAGGCAGGAGGTGGCGGGCGTCGAGAGCAGTCCACCCCGCCCGACGAGCACGCGCCCGACGCCGTTCGCCGCGGCCATCTTGAGGACCACCTGGATCGCGTGGTCGTTGTGGTAGCGGCCGTCGCCCCCGAGCACCAAGGTGGCGCCGTCGCGCTCGGGCAGCACGTCGAGCACCGACTGGATGAAGTTCTCGAGATAGCGCGGCTGCGCGAACGTCGCGACGCGCTTGCGCAGGCCCGAGGTGCCCGGGCGCTGATCCTCGTAGGGCGTCGTTTCAATTTCCCGTATCCGCACTTTCATTCGACTCTCCGCTTCAGTCGAATCGCGGCCCCGGGTGCTGCGCGATCATCCGCCAGGCATTGATACCGACGACGAGCCCGGCGATCACGTGGTTCCAGGCGGGCCCCGACTGCGCGCCGAAGCCGAGCGCCATCGGGGCGGCGACCAGCCAGACACCGAGCGCGAGGTTGAGCCACTCCTTCCACGGCTGCGGACGCGCGAGCGCGGCGAGCGAGAGGAGCGCAACCGCGAGGCCCACGACGTAGGAGTTCCAGGCGGCTGCATCCGCGACCGCACCGATCCCGGAAAGCGGCGCCAGCACCAGCCAGGCGCCGAACACGAGGTTTATGTGGTCGGGCCAGCGCGGCGCGTAAGTCCCCGTCGTCATTCGCCTTCCCGTAGCGCTGTCTTGTCGGCCCATCAGGCAGCTCTGGGCGCCCCATCATATATATATGAAGAACGCCTGGGGTTGATCCGGGTGGCCATCCGCGCTATCGAGGGCCGCGAGCGAAAGGCGGCGGGGCGTGCATGCGCGCCTCCGCCGCCATGGGCCGCGTTACCTTATTGCGATACCCTCCGCGGGGCTGGCGCAAGCGCCGCCCAGAGCGCGTCGGCGCCGATGAGGAGGCCGACGATGATCTGGTTCCACGTCGGCCCCGCCTGGTCGGTGAACCCCAGGACGAACGGCGCGAGGATCAGCCAGACGCCGAGCACCAGGTTCGTCCACTCCTCCCACTGCTGCGGGCGCGCGAGCGCGGCGGCCGCGAAGATCGCGACCAGCACGCCGAGCACGTAGGAGTTCCAGGCCGCGACATCCCCGGTCATGCCGACGCCGAAGAACGGCGCCAGCACGAGCCAGATGCCGAGCACCAGGTTCGCCCAGTCCTGCCATCGTTGTCGGCTCGTCTGTCTTGCCATAACGTGCCTCCTTGCTCCATTTGAACTCGATTGCAACCTACTCCCTGTGCGCACGGCACAGGTCAAGCCCCCCATACCCGCGCATCGGGCAGGCACGCAAAGATGACTGCGCCATCGAGGCGGCGGATCATCGGGCTCGATGCGAGGCGGCCGGCCGGCACAGGATTTCAGGGAAGCCCGGTCTCCCGTTAGCGCCTCTTCGAGCAGATCGCCGCGACGTCCTGGCGCAATCTCAATGCCTGGGGCTGTGCAAGCGGTCTACGAAGGGCAACGATTCAGAGATGAAGTTGCCATGACGTCGAAGAACGAGGAATCCAGGATACTCGCCGATTGACGATCTAGGGCCGCCATCGTGGGTGCCGTGGAGTCGCAGCTGCTTTACATCGAGATGCGCCACCTGGCATCTCGCCTGTACGGCATGGCGGAATCCAACCACAGGTCGGGGCGGCCATGCCGCACCACATCCTGCCGTCCGGAGTTGCGGCTGCGAGCACGCGCCGGCAATTCCACACCTGCTTCTCCCCTGTGGCCACCGCACCCCTGCTTCGGTGCCGAGGACGGGGGAGGAGCAGAACCCGGTTTTCCGCGCCCACAAGGTCCCAGGCGGCGGGGCCGGATCGTTCCGGCGCCCTCCGTTCCGGCTTGCGCACCACCTTTACCGCGCCGGCCTTGCCTCGGCCAGCGCCTTCTCCAGGGCGTCGACGCGCTTCTGCATGGCGGCGAGCCTCGCGTTGAGCGCACCGACGTTGAAGAACTGCGCGTTCTCCGCGGGCGCGTCCAGCGTGTTGCCGTAGCCGAGCCACGAGGAGTCGTAGACCTTCACCTTCTTGAAGCCCAGGTCCTTGAGCACCGTTGCAGTCTCCGCCGCGCGCACGCCGCTCTGGCAGTACACGATGGTTTCCTTGTTCGGATCCAGCTTGGCGTAAAGCGCCTTGAGCCCGTCGGCGGGCTTCAGCGCCAGCCCGTCCTTGGTGCCGACCTGCTTCCTGGCCAGCTTGGCCGGCGTTTCCGGATCGGCCCAGTTCTGCTCGTAGGGGACATTCACCGCGCCCGGGATGTGGCCGCCGCGGATCGCGCGGATGTCTTCGCCCGCGTGCTCGCCCGCCGTGCGCACGTCAATGAACTGCACGCCCTTGCGCTTCTGCGCCGCGAGCACGTCCTTGGTGGACACCGTCACACCGGGGTTGGTCGTGAGCTTGAGTGCCACCGGGGCCCGCTTGGCCGGTTCGGTCTCGAGGGCGTTACCCGCGGCCCTCCAGTCATCGATGCCACCGTGATAGACGCGGCCATTCTTGCCATTCAGGTATTCGACGGTCAACAGACCAAAATAAGCATACGGGTTGCCCTTGTCGCCGTAGACGACGATTTCCTTGCTCGGGTCGATGCCCGCTTCGCCCAGGATCCTTTCCATCTGCGCAAGCGCGATGTAGTCCTCGTCGGACTGCTTGCGCAGCACCTTGCCGATGTCACCGATGTTCACGGCGCCCGGGATGTGCCCCTTCTTGTACTCGTCGGCGCCGCGCACGTCCCACACGATCGCGCCGCGCTCGATGGCCGCGCGCACCTCGGCGGTATCGATGATCCTGTTCTGCGACGAGGGTGGAGCGGCGGGCGCGGGCCGGTCGGCGGCCGGTGCCGCGGAGCCGGCAAAGGCAAGACCGATCAGGGCGGCGAATAGGGAATGTTTAAGCATGCTCTTTGACTCCTTGCGGTTCTCGTTGCCCGGAGGCCGGGAGCAACGGAGAGAAATAGTACCTGAACGACGCGCTCGCCGGGACAGACGACCCGGTGCCTCTCCGCGCAAGCGACTGCTCGCCAGACGGAGGGGAATAACCTCACGCCTACAGCCAGCGCCGCACCAGCCAGCCCGTCGCCTCCGACAGCCGCTTGGGCCAGCCGCGCGCGAGCCATTCGCGCGGCACGACGGGCGCCGCCTCGGCGAGGTCGGCGCGGAACCGGCGCTCGAGCGCCGCCGCGAGCGGCGCATCGCGCGCGACCAGGTTGACTTCGTAGTTGGTGAAGAAGCTGCGGTAGTCCATGTTTGCGGTACCGATCGTGCTCCATGCGCCGTCGACGACCATTTGACGATGGCGAAGCGGCCGCCGGACCTGAGCGCCGCGGCCGCCTCCCGTGCAAGCGCGGTCTAGTCCGGCACGCCGTGCGGGGTATCGGTTAAACAAACACCTTTTTTGGGTCGCCCCCGCCATCCGCCCTCGCGTAAACGTGCAGTACTTGCGGCACCGCCGAAAGCCGAATGGCGGGCTCCCCCGCCGCGGTCACGACGAAACGTGGGCGCCTGCCTCGTGCAACGCCCGTTTCCGGTACAGCATCGGGTCGATCCGATGCGACTTGAGCTTCTGGTGCACGGCGCGCGGCGTGATCCCCATCTCCCGCGCCGCCGCGGACACGTTCCCCTCGCAACGCAGCAGCACCTCCCGCAGCACCCTGCCCTCGATCTCCATGGCCGCCCGCCGCTTCATGCTGCGCAATACAAGCTCATCCGGGGCGGCTTCCCGCTCGTGGGAGAACCTTTCGGTGTCGACGAGCATGTCCTCGATAACGGGACCGGTCGCGAACAGGAACGAGCGCTCCAGGACGTTCTCGAGTTCGCGCACGTTGCCGGGCCATTCATAGGTCATTGCCCGGATCCAGGACCGCTCGCTCAAGGTCTTCGATGGCAGGCCGTGCTTGGCTGCCAGTTTGCGCAGGATGTGGTCGGTCAGAACGGAGATGTCGTCCCGACGTTCCCGAAGGGGTGGGATATGGATCGGCACGAC
Source organism: Sulfurifustis variabilis (assembly GCF_002355415.1). Classification (GTDB taxonomy): domain Bacteria; phylum Pseudomonadota; class Gammaproteobacteria; order Acidiferrobacterales; family Sulfurifustaceae; genus Sulfurifustis; species Sulfurifustis variabilis. The sequence continues at coordinate 3,249,274 of NZ_AP014936.1, forward strand.
GTTCAGGCGATAGTAAAGGTCCTGCCGGAACTCCCCTGACTTCACCATCTGGTCAAGCCCACGATTGGCGGCGGCGATGATCCGCACGTCGGCGCGCAGCACGTGTTTGCCGCCGACGCGCTCGTATTCGCCCTCCTGCAATACGCGCAGCAGCCGGCCCTGGGCGGCCAACGGCAGGGAATTGATTTCGTCGAGGAACAGAGTACCGCCTTCAGCTCGCTCGAACAGCCCGTGATGGACCTGGTAGGCGCCGGTGAAAGCGCCTTTCTCGTGCCCGAAGAGCTGGCTCTCGATCAGGTTCTCCGGGATCGCGCCGCAGTTGACCGCGATGAATTCGCGTGTCGCGCGCCCGCTGAGCGCGTGCACGGCGCGCGCGATGATTTCCTTGCCTACGCCGGTCTCGCCCCAAATGAGCACCGCCGCCGTCGTCGGCGCGACGCGCTCGGCGCACTCGAGCGCCCGGCGCATCGCTGTCGACTCGGCGACGATCTTGGGTCTAGGGTACGCAGATGAGGACTTGTCCTGGTGGGAGCTGCACCACGCCTGACGCATTTTTTCTTCCACGCGTACGACGGCCTCGAGCGATGCGGACCGTGAAACGATCGTGTTCCCCTCGACCTGGTACTCGTCGCCCTCGCGCCCGGCGGCCTTGGTCCGGTCGAGATAGACGCACACTTCGCAACCACCGTCGTTGTTCGCAATGCGCTTCTTGAGCTCCACCTTCGCATACCCGAAATTCCGGGCCGCGATCCCACCGAAGACGCTGGCGGTCATTCGGCACAGCTCCGGGGCTTCCTTTACGGCATCGCCGAACGGGCAGCGCGTATTGATGACACGCACGACACCCGCCTCGCTCGACGCGCGCGAGAAGTTGCCACCGATCTGGTTCTTGAGCGAGACAATGACATCCGCGTACTGATCGGGCGACAGGCCTCCCTTCAGGCCGGCCTGTTCCCGGCACGCTTGCTCGAAACAGCCGCTCGCGCTGAGCCCGAGGTGCTCGATCAGGTTGAGGCGGCTGCCGCACGAGGCGCAGCCGAGCTGGTTCGCGATCTTGACACTCTGTGTGGCGAAGCTCTGGAGAAAGGAAATGGCGTTCAGTTTGGTCGGCGGCTTGGTGTACATGACGGCTCCCCCATCGTATTTGTCTTTGTCGAAGCGCTTCGGTGATCGAACTGACGGCGCTCCTCGGGCGCGACGCACTACCGAGACGCCAGCGTATCACTGGGCGAGGCAACCGGCGGCTCCAGCGAGGTTCGCAACGAGCGTGCCAGTTGCGACCAAAGAAAACTTTCGCCAGACAAGCAGTTATGATCGACTCGTCGCCCGACCAAGAAAATAAAGGGAAACCGCTATTTCCGTGCACGGCGAGAAGCGCGAAAAATCAACAAGATACCCTGCGAAGCATTGCTTCGTTGGATGAAATAGAAGTTCGTTCGGATCTGCACCTGCGCGGGGCAAAACCGACCGCGCGGTCTCGCCTCCGCGCCCCGTTACCACGGATGCGCGTCGTGTTCGAAAGACATCTCGACGCGCACACCGACGACCCATGCATTCTTCAAGGTCGGATCGGTTCCGGGATCGACCACGTACTGCACGTCCGGCTGCACCGCCAGCCACGGTCGTACCTGCGCGCGGTAGGTCAGCTCGAACACGGTCTCGGCCTCGGTGACCGGCGCGCCGGCGAGCCGCTGGAGCCGCTGGTACTTGCCGCCGTTGCGTGCTTTAGCGAGCGAAAGGCCGAGCTGGTCTTGAGGCCGCCCGGGGACGAGACCGGTGTAGACAGCGCCCGCGCCCAAGGCATGGGCGAAGCGGTTCACGTCGGAATTCGCCCGGCCATAACGCAGGAAAACGTCCAGCCCTTGCTCCGCGGCGTCCGCCTCGCGGTACATGCCGTGCTCGGCCAGGAAGTAGACGCCCCGGTCGGTGCGCTGACGGGGTAGACCTTCAGAGTCGACGTAGAGCAGATCGTCGAAGCGCGCCGTATAGCGCCAGGTTCCGAGCGCGTACTTGCTGGAGCGCTCGGACTTTCCGTCGGCCAGATAGCCGACCTCGGCGACAATCAACGCGCCGTCACCCTCGGCGAAGCGGATGCGCGTGCCGCGCGGGTTGTCGGGATCGCCCGGAACGCCGTCGAGGGCGACGGCCTGGAGGTACAGCGAAGGCATTGGTTCCGCCTTTACCCTCATGCCGACGGAGGTGGTCGGGAAGATGGAGGGCCCGTTGCGGCCGGTCTGATTGAGATCCTTGCCGGTACCGAAGGAGTCGTTCAGGAACAGCTCGGAGCTCTCCGTGACGTAGAACTCCGAGTTGAGGTCGTAGAGCCCGGCGAGGAACGACAGCCGTTCCTGATACAGGCTCTTCTGCACCCACGCCTCGAAGAGCTTGGTCGTGCTCGGGGCCTCGATGTTGCTCACGGCCTGCGCGGCACCGGCGTGCTCGCTCGGCTCGCCCCCGTGGTTGTTCAGGAGGTAGACGAAGAAGATCGTGTCCTGCCACCCGAGCAGCCGGTCCGCGTCGACGGTCGACTTGAGATCCACGTTGCCGAGGTATTCGGCTGTACGGCGCACGCCGCCGGAAACATTGGCGAGAACGTCCGCCGTATAAACCAGCTTGAGGCCGTGCCGCTCGCCGAGCCCGTCGTGGCGCGCCCCGCGTTCGGTTCCGTGCACGGGAGCCTCGGCACTCTCGGGCGCGGCATCCGCGGCGGGCGCCGGGGATCCGACGAGGGACAACACGAGGGCGGCGAGCTGGCAGAGCAGGTCGCGGCAGCGCCGGCATGAGCACGTTCGCGATGCGGTACCGCCGGCCGAAACCGTGACGGCGCTTTCTTCTTCCGCGCAACCCGCCGCGCGGCAGCACTCCGGCATTCGTATCTGGCGGGACAGGAGCGATGGCACGACGTTCCACCCGCCGTTCCGCCCTTCCCGCTTGGAGGTCGACGACACTGGCAGCGGACGAAGGTAGTCGGGTGCGCTCAGCATGCAGATTCCGCGCATACCCGGCACGTCCGGCAAAAGTAGAGATTGACGAGATGCGCGACGACCATCGCGATGCCGCCCGACACGGTCGCGATCGTCTCCAGCGACTCGGACGACATCGACTCGGGCAGGACGACCGGCAACCAGATGAGCGCCACCCCGGCCGATCCCAGGCCCAGCACCGGGCTGCGCCTGTGCTTTCTGAAGCCGGGGACGAACGCGAGCAGGCTGAACGATAGGACCGCAAGCGCGAGGACGGCGTGGGTCGCCCCTTCCATCGCGGCGATGATCGGCAGGACGGCGGCCACGAAGGGGGTTGCGACGCAATGGGCGACGCACAGAGTCGAGGCCGTCAGCCCCGCGCGGTCCCACACGGGCCTGCTGGTCAACAGGCGAGTTGCGAACGTCATGATGTCCCTCCTCCTCTCATATCGTTCTGCGGAAAGCAGCCGATGCGCTCGGACATGCCGCCAGTGACGCGTGGCAGCTGCCGCTCCACCTGCCGGTGGCTCACCCGGTGCCCCTCGGCCGCGATGGTGGGCAGCACCGGCATCCTTTGCCGCACTGAGGCAGCGAGCGGATGGCCGCCTCGCGCCCTGCCGATGCAAAGCCGTGCATGGCCGGGGAGCGCAGAATCACCCTACGAGCAGGCACACCGCAGTCGGGACATTCTGGGTCCGGCGCGGAAATCGACTGCTGTATCTCGAAAACTGCGTCACAGGCTGTGCAGCGGTAGTCGTATGTCGGCATGAATCTCCTCTCCTGGCGTCTGAAGCGCACTCGGGGCGGGGCCTCGCGCGCCCCGGCCCCGAGGTTTGCTCCTGGTGAATCTTTCTGCACCACGCGTGACCTACGACCACCGCGGAGGCTGCTTGCCCTTCACGCCCATCGAAGCGGCCGTCGCCTGTGTCACCGCCCGTGTCGGCGCCTCGAGGTTCGGCGCGCGCAGCCGACGGAACTCGGTCTCCCAGATCCAGCCACTGATCACCACTTCCTTCGGGATGAGCGGATGGTTGCGCAGCAGCTCAACGCACCTGATACAGGTCGCGTCGACGTCGTCCATCATTCCGATCCACTTGGCGAAGGCACCTTCCTTGAGCGTGAGCTCTGGCAAGGAGGGATCGATCGCAACCGCCGCCGTATCGACCGCCGTGGCGCGCACCACCTCTTTCTTGAAGATCCCGCGCTCCTTCAGATCCTTCTCCAGGTCGAACCCGTTGGCCGACAGCATTCCGCACCCGGTGTGCTGCAGGACGACGATCTCGCGGGTACCGAAGAAATTGATCGTCAGCATCGCAGAGCGGATGGCGTCGTCGGTCACGATCCCGCCTGCGTTGCGAAACAGGTGTGCGTCGCCCCCACCAACTGGAGTGTCGGCGCGGATGCCCAACGCTTCATCCACTGGTAGCCGCTCGTCCATACAGGCGAGTACCCAAAGGCGGCGCAAGTTCGGACCTTCGGCGCCATACTGCCGCTTGATTTCCCATCGCTGGCGCTGTTCGACGGATTGCTCGAGTTGCTCTTTCAACGTGGTCATCGTGTTGTCTCCCCGGTAAGGTGACGAGCCTCGAAAGACTCGGGATCGGAAAAGCCGAATGCTGCGTTTGCACGTGGCGTGCCATCCAGAAATCCTCTTTCGGTTATTGCACTTGCGAAACGGCGACCGCTGTACGTGTGCACGCCAGCTACGCGGGAGCAACGGCACTGCGGCGCTAAGTCATTGTCGAAGCGAACAATCGCCCAGGGATGCCGAAGTTCCTTGTGTGAAGCAGCACTTCGCAGTCGTCGGTGAACGGAATTGCCCGCGCACGGGTTGCCGATGACGAGCCTGATCGAGGCCACCGAGCGGGAGCTCGAATGGGCGAGTTTTGGTTGGCAAGCGCACGCGTGCGCCGAACACGAGCGCCTGGTTCGCACGAACGCCCGGGCCCTCGGCCTCGGTCGCGACCCGCTCGCCGAGAACTTCCGCTTCCCTGTGCGAAATTGAAGCTCGCCCCGCGAAGCATGTGATCGAACGAAGGAAACACGCGCATGACGGCCGAAGGGCCTGAAGCGGCACTTCGCTGTCACCGCTGACGTGAGGACTTAGGTCGTTGTTTCCTTGCGCTTTCGCCGCCTGGCACGGCGCCTGCTAGGGAGCGTCGGTCGGCGCCGGCGCACGCTCGCGCCATCGCGTGACCAGAGGAGCGAGGAAGAAAACCATGATAAGCAGACCGGTCGCAATCATCGTCGCTACCGCTCTAATGCTTAGCGGCACCTTGGCGCAAGCGGAGCAGAATTGGATGGTCCGGGGCCGAATCCTCAATGTCGCGCCAAACGACAGCAGCGGGGAGGTGTCCACGCTGCCAGGATCGGGCGTCGAGGTCGACGGCGACACGACCCTTGAGCTCGATTTCACCTATATGTTCACCCGCCACGTGGGCGTCGAGTTCATCCTGGGAACAAGCAAGCACACGCTCAAGGGAGACGGCACCATTGCCGCGCTGGGGGAGATCGGCGAGGCGCGCACCCTGCCGCCCGTCGTGACGCTCCAGTACCACTTCGCACCCGACGGAACGGGCATGCGGCCGTACGTCGGCGTAGGCGCGAACTACACGAAGTTCTACGACGAGAGCGTCACCTCGTCACTCGAAGCGGCACTCGGGCCGACGAAGCTCGAGATCGATGACTCGACCGGGCTCGCCGCGCAGGTCGGAGTTGATTTCCCGATCGGCGGGCGCTGGCTCCTGAACCTCGACGCGAAGTACATCGTGATGGAAACCGAGGCGACGTTGAGGTCGGGGGGCGTATCGCGCCGCGTCGATATCGATCTGAACCCCTGGTTCCTCGGCTTCGGCCTCGGCACGCGCTTCTGACGCCGACGCCGCCGGCTGACCTGCATCGGCTCCGATCGACCGTATCCATGGCCTCGAACAAGCTCAACATCATGGTCCTCTCCGGCACGCGCGAACGGCTGCAGATGGCCGCCATGCTCGCCTCCGTGGGTGCGGTCAGCGGCAACCAGGTAGCTGTCTTCCTGTCGATGAATGCCCTGCCGTTCTTCCTGCGAAACGGCGATATGCCGCCCCCGCCGGCCGAGGGGCCAGTGGGTGCGCTGATGGAAACAACGAAAGTGCCGCCGTTCACGGAGCTGTTTCGACAGGCGGTCGAGCTCGGCGATGCCCGGATCTACCCCTGCTCCATGGCTATGGACGTGCTGGGCGCCACGCCCGACAAGTTGGAACCTTTCCTCGCGGAGCCCCTCGGTCTGACCAAGTTTCTCAACGACGCCGAGGGCGGCCAGGCGTGGACGTTCTAGGAGGCACCGCGTCGTGTCGAAACCGAAGATCATCGGCCCGGAACAGTCCTGGGGCGCGCGTCTCGAGAGGAAGTGGCGCAGCATCCCGGTCGCGCGGGCGAGCGCGCCGAGAAAGGTCATCGATGCCCGTGGGACCTTCTGTCCCGGTCCGCTGATGGAGCTGATCGCCGCCATGAAGATCGCGGAGGTGGGCGACGAGATCGAGGTGCTGTCCAGCGACCGCGGCTCGGCGTCCGACATCCCGGAATGGATCCGCAAGGTCGGCCATGAGCTCATGTCGACGAGCGAGCAGGAGGGCGTGTGGCATGTCGTGGTTCGAAAGGCGAAATGATCTGAACCACTCGAAGCAGGAGGAGCAATGCGGATACTGATCGTCGGTGGCGGAATGGGCGGCACGATTCTCGCGAACAACCTCGCGCGGCGCCTGAATAACGAGCTCAAGACCGGCAAGGCGCGCATTACGATGCTGTCCGCCTCGGACAAACACATGTATCAGCCGGGCCTGCTCTACGTCGCGCTCGGGCGCATGACCCCGGACGAGCTCTATCGAGACCAGGCGAGCTTGCTCGAGCCCGGGATCGAGTTTCACGTCGACCCGGTCGACGAGTTCCAGCTCGACAAGAATCAGGTCAAGGCGAAAAGCGGCAAGACCTACGGCTACGACCTGATCGCCATCGCCACCGGCTCGCGCCCCGTCCCGGAGGAGATACCCGGCCTCGCGGAGAACTCGATCAACGTCTACACCGAGGAGGCCGCGCTCAAGTTCTTCCAGACCATCAGCCGGTTCCAGGGCGGGCGCGTGGTGATCGCGGTGGGCGTACCGCACAAGTGCCCGATGATCCCGCCGGAGGTAACGTTCACGCTGTACGACTACTTCAAGAACCGCGGCCTCGCCGACAAGGTCTCGTTCCACTACACCTACCCGATCGGGCGGTTGCACAGCCTCGAGCCCGTGAGCAAGTGGATGGAGGGCGAGTTCGCCCAGCGCGGCATCACCTCCGAGACCCTATTCAACATCAAGGAGGTCGACGGGAAGAAGCGGGTCGTGCGCAGTCTCGAGGGCTCGGAGGCGAAGTACGACCTGCTGGTGGCCGTGCCCGCGCACAAGGGCATGGAGGTCATCGAGAAGAACAACCTCGGCAAGGGCGGATGGATCCCGGTCGACCGCAACCGCCTCAACATCGAGGGCCACACGAATGCCTTCGCCCTCGGCGACACCACCAACATCCCGATCAGCAAGGCCGGCTCCACGGCGCACTTCGAGGCCGAGGCGCTCGCTGAGAACCTGGCCTCGATCGTGAAGATCGGCAGCCCCACGCGCGACTACGACGGGAAGGTGTTCTGCTTCATCGAAGCTGGCAAGGACAAGGCGACGTATGCCATGTTCAACTACAACAACCCGCCGGACCCCAAGCCGCCGACCAAGTCCATCCACTGGTTCAAGATGGCCTACAACCAGCTGTACTGGACGAGCGCGCGCGGGTTGCTTTAGGAGACGGCCATGAACGATGCCATACAGGGTGACGGCGCCGCCGCCGAAATCGAACGCCTGGTGGCGAGCGCGCAGGACGCGCTTACCGACGACATGGTTACGCGCCTGAGCGCGACCGTCGGCGATGGACTCGACCTGCTCGACCGCGTCAACCGCAGCGGCATCGCCCGCGCCTTGCCGGCGATCGCGCAGCTCGTCGAGAACGGCGATCTCGACCGGCTGGTCAGCCTCGCACGCCTCTTCGCCTCCATCGAAGATTCGCTCTCGGACGATATCGTGAGCCGGCTGGCGACCGTCTGGGCCGGGACGGCGGCGCTCGTCGACAAGCTCGGGCGCAACGAGGGCTTCGTGAAACTGATCGACATCCTCGGGCGCGAGGAAGTGCAGCGCGCGCTGATCGACCTGGCCGAGTCCGCCTGCGCCGCCAGGACCGAGGCCGCGGCGCTGCCGGCCCCTAAGGGTGGCCTAGGCGGGCTGTGGCAGCTCGCCAAGGACCCCGGTACGCAGGGCGCGCTGCGCTTCGTGGCGCTGGTGAGCAGGCAGTCGCGCAAGCGATGAGGGGATGTCGAGGGATTAATGTCTGGACACGACGTGCATGCACACGGTCCGCACGATGACGAAGTCGAGCACCAGGCCCGACACGGCCCGGGGTTGGCGCAATATGTGGCGATCTTCACCGCGCTCCTTGCCTCGTTGGGAGCCGTCGTCAGCTATAACGCGACCACCGCATCGAATGAGGCCATGCTGTATAAGCACGAAGCAGCGCTCAAGAAAGCGGAGGCGTCCAAACAATGGATCAATTATCAATCCAAGAGCACCGAGGGTTACCTCATGCAAGCGGTGGCGGACTTGAGCGCGCCGGCCAAGGCTCAAAATCACCCCACGCAAGTCGAGCGCATCGAAGAGGAGAAGCGTGAAATCGAGCGCCAGGCGGAGGCGCTGGAAGAAGAGTCGCGCCGTGCTGACGCAGAGAGCGAGCGCTTGCTATACCCGTCGCACCGTGCGGACCAGGCGTTGACGCTGATACAGGTCGCGATCTCGCTCGCGTCCATTACGGTGCTGACGCGCAAGAAGTGGTTGTTCGCGTTTGCCGGTATTGCAGCGGCGGGCGGCGTGATATTAGCCGGCATGTCGTTTTTCTTTGCCTGAACCGAAACCGTGAGGAGGGCGGCTCGAGCTCGCCGGGACAGACGACCCGGTGCCTCTCCGCGCAAGCGACTGCTCGCCAGACGGAGGGGAATAACCTCACGCCTACAGCCAGCGCCGCACCAGCCAGCCCGTCGCCTCCGACAGCCGCTTGGGCCAGCCGCGCGCGAGCCATTCGCGCGGCACGACGGGCGCCGCCTCGGCGAGGTCGGCGCGGAACCGGCGCTCGAGCGCCGCCGCGAGCGGCGCATCGCGCGCGACCAGGTTGACTTCGTAGTTGGTGAAGAAGCTGCGGTAGTCCATGTTTGCGGTACCGATCGTGCTCCATGCGCCGTCGACGACCGCGGTCTTCGCGTGCAGGATGCGCGGCAGGTAGCGGTAGATGCGCACGCCGGCGGCGAGCAGCGGCGCGAAGGCCGCGTGCGCCGCCCAGTGGACGATCCCCACGTCGACGATCCCGGGCACCAGCAGCCGTACGTCGACGCCGCGCGCCGCGGCGGCCTCGAGCGCGCGCTGGCTGCGCGTATCGGGCACGAGGTACGGGGTCGTCAGGTAGATCCGCTCTCGCGCCGCCTCGAAGGTTTCTGCGTACAAGCAGTGCAGGCGGTGCTCGCACGCGTAGGAGTTGTTCGAGACGAGCGCGGCGGCCGCGCCTCCGACCGCGCGCCACTGCCAGCGCCGCTCGCCGCGCCAGAAGGCGTCGAAGAGCCCCGCGGCCTGCTCGGCCAGGGAGCCGCGCAGCCCCACGTGGGTGTCGCGCCAGCGCTTCTCCCCGTAGCGCCGGCGCGAGTTCTCGCGGTGGATGTTGAAGCCGCCGAGGAAGGCGCGCTCGCCGTCCACGACGAGGAGCTTGCGGTGGTTGCGGCGGTTGTAGCGCAGCGGGCGGCGCCAGCGCCAGCGATGAAACCAGCGGAACTCGACGCCCTGGTCGCGCAGATATCGCTCGAGCGACCGGGAGGCCCAGAAAAGCGAGCCGACCGAATCGATCTGCACGCGCACCGCGACACCCGCGCGCGCACGCTCGCCGAGCGCGCGGGCGAACTCCCAGCCCACGTCGTCCGTGGCGAAGATATAGCTCTCGAGCCGCACGCTGCGCGCGGCCGAGCGGATCGCAGCGAGCATCGCGTCGTAGAGGGCGTCGCCCTCGGTGTAGAGCTCGAAGGCCTCGCCCGCCGGCAGCAGGGAGGGCGCGCACCGGACCGCCTCGCCGGGGCGAGGCGCGGCCGACGAAGGACCCGCTCCGCTCTTCCAAGGCGGCTCCGGCATTTCCGACCGCTCGTGTCCCGCGCGAGGAGGAAGGCCGCGATGACGACTCAGCAGCCCCGCCGGCGAGGCCGTTCGCGCGCGGCCTCGGCCGGATGCACGGGGTGGCCCACCGCCTCGTGCGCGTACTCTTGCGGCGCGGCTTCGAAGCGGTCGCGGTTCTCCTTCGAGGCGAAGTAGTAGACCTTGCCGCCGTGCACGGACGTCAGCGCCTGCGCGGTGCGCACCGCCTCGCCGCTGACGGGATCGATCGCCGCCTCCGGCGCGTCCGCGGCCCCCGCGCGATCCGCGTGTCCGCTGCGCTCCTCGTGCCCGCCGTGGCCGCTGCCGTGTCCGCGGCCGCCGCCATGGCCGCGCCCGATGCCTCCCAGCAAATCGACGAGGCCACCCCCGTGGCCGCCGACGTGACCGCCGCCCCGGCGGAGAAGGAACAACGCCGCCCCGGCCGCGAGGACCAGCCAGAGCCAGTTCTGCGATAACCAATCCATGTCCCACCCCCTCATTCGCCGCTCGAGTGATAACGATAGCCTGTGCCGCGCCGCACGGGCGCCGCCGCGGCACGTCGCGCTGCGCCCTCCGCGGTCAATGGCAACAGCAGCCGCCCTTGGTGCTCGCGGCCAAGGTCTGTGGCTCGGCGGGCGCCGCCGGATAGCCCGCTGCCGCCAGCGCCCGGGTCAGCTGGTCGACCGTGCTCTGGCCTTCGATCCGCACGCGCCGGCTGCCGAGGTCCACCTGCACGCGCGCCTCGGGGTCGACCGATTTGACCGCGCGGGTCACCGTCCGCGCAGTGGCCGCAGGTCATGCCCTTCACGTTCAGCTCAATCATCGGGTGCTCCTGTCGTGTGCGCTCTTCAGTCATGGGTCTTGCCGGTTGAAGCGGTTTGCGCGCCAACCGTGTACAAGGTGCCCGTTTGCCGCTGTCTTGTTCTTGATGGGGATCAAACTACAAGCCCGCTGCCCGATGCGGCGCAAAACCTCGCGCTGCGCGCGGTCGTGCGCGCGCTGCCGCTCAGGGTGCCCGCTCCGGAAGAGGGTTGTGCCAGCCGTCGTGGGCCGCGATGAGCCGATCCGCCTCCTTCGGCCCCCAGCCCCCGGGCTCGTAAGGGAGCGCCGGGCCATGATCGACCAGCACCGGACCGACCACCGCCCAGGCGGCCTCGATCGAATCCTCGCGGGCGAAGAGCGCGCCGTTGCCGGCGAGGGCATCTCCCAGGAGCCGCGCGTAGGGCGCTTCCTCGTCCGGGTGCTCGTGCAGCAGGTAGAGCTCGCGCTGCTCGCCCACGAACTCCTTGCCCGCGCGCTTGACGCGTGCCGCGACGCCGATCGCGTGGCTCGGCGAGAGCCGGAAGCGCACGTAGTTGGCGCGGCCGTCCGCCGGCCAGGAGTCGGCGAACAGCCGCTGCGGCGGGGGCTTGAGCTCCACGAGCACCTCGGCCGCCGTGTACGCCAGGCGCTTGCCGGCGCGCAGATACCACGGCACGCCCTGCCAGCGCCACGAATCGATGCAGAGCTTGAGGGCGCTGTAGGTCTCGACATCCGAGTCCTTCGCCACCCCGGACTCCGCGCGGTAGCCGGCGTACTGGCCGCGCACGAGGTCGTCGCGCGCAAGCGGGCGCATCGCCTGGAACACCTTGGCCTTCTCGACGTGCACCGCGCCGTAGCCGCGCGTCGCCGGCGGCTCCATGGCGAGCAGCGCGACGATCTGGAACAGGTGGTTCTGCACCACGTCGCGCAGGCAGCCGACGCTCTCGTAGAACCGGCCGCGGCCCTCCACCCCGAAATCCTCGGCGAGCGTGATCTGGACGCGCGCCACGCAGTTGCGATTCCAGATCGGCTCGAGGAAGGAGTTGGCGAAGCGGAAATAGAGGATGTCCATGATCGCTTCCTTTCCGAGGAAGTGATCGATCCGAAAGATCGCGTCTTCCGGGAACGCCGAGCGCGCGATGCGGTTGAGCTCGCGCGCCGAGGCAAGGTCCCGCCCGAACGGCTTCTCCACGACGACGCGCGCGCCCCCGGCGAGGCCCGCGGCGGCGAGTCCCCGGATCACCGTTGCGAACAGCGCGGGCGGGATGGCGAGGTAGTGCGCCGGGCGCTGCGCGCCGCCGAGCGCGCGCTTGATCGCCGCGTACGTGCCCGGGTCGTTGTAGTCGCCGCTCACGTAGCCGAGCCGCGCGAGCAGGCGCTCGAGGGCGCGGCGGTCGTCGGTCGCGCCCGAGCTCGCGATGCTCTCTTTCGCCCGTTCGCGCAGCTCCGCCGCACTCAGCTTCGAGCTGGCGACGCCGACCACCGGGGCGTCCAGTTCGCCGCGCCGCGCGAGCGCGTAGAGCGCCGGGAAGATCTTCTTGCGGGCGAGGTCGCCCGTCACCCCGAAGAGCACCAGGGCGTCGGAGCGCGCCACGCTGTCGTCGAGGTCGTACATCGGTCCGTCTCGCTCGCGACGGAGCATTAGCCGTACACGCGCCACCTCGGGGCAGCACGCCGCTCCGCGCCGAGCATCTCGCGCACCGCGGTTTCGATGGCGTGCCCGGAGATCCCGTGGCGGTCCAGCATTTCCGACGGCTTCCCCGAGCGCGGCTCGCCGTCGACGGCAAGGTGCCGGAACGCGATGCCGATCCCGGCCAGGGCCGAGGCCACCGCCTCGCCGAGGCCGCCCGCGCGCCAGTGGTCCTCCACCACGACGATGCCGCCGGTCTGCCGCGCGGCCCGGCGCAGGGTCTCCGCGTCGAGCGGCTTCACCGAGTAGGCGTCGATCACGCGGAGGGGAATGCCCTGGCGCTGCAATTTTTCCTGCGCCGCGAGCGCCTCGTGCAGCGTGATCCCGGCCGCGACGACGGTGAGGCGATCGCCGGCCGACTCGCGCAGCACCTTGGCGCCTCCGACCGGAAACGGCTCGTCGTCGCCATACAGCACCGGCGTTTTGGCGCGCGTCGTGCGGATATAGACGATGCCCTCGGTCTGCATCGCGGCCTCGGTCAGGCGCTCGGCGCTCACTGCATCGGCCGGGTAGAGTACGGTGCTCCCCGCGACCGCCCGGAACATCGCGAGGTCCTCGAGCCCCATCTGCGAGGGACCGTCCTCGCCGATGGACACGCCCGCGTGGCTGCCGTTGAAGACGAGGTGTTTGGGCGCGCTGTGGCCGGCCATGCGGATGAAGTCGAAGGCGCGCGTGAGGAAGCAGGCGAAGCTCGAGACGTGCGGGCGCTTGCCCATGGCCGCGAGACCGAGCGCCACACCCGTCAGATTCTGCTCGGCGATGTGGCCCTGGAAGAACCGGTCGGGATAGGCCCGCTCGAAGTGTTCGGTATAGGTCGAGTTCTTCACGTCGCCGTCGAGCACCACGAGGTCGCGGAAGCTGCTGCCGAGCTTCTTCAGCGCCGCGCCGTAGGCGGCCCGGGTGGCCACGAGCTCGCCCGGCCTGTAGCTCACCTCGATGGGCGCCGCCCCTTCGACGGAAGGCGGCCGGTCGGGGCCGGCGACCCGGCGCGGCTCGACCCGCAGGCGTTGATCGACCTCCACGATCTCTTCGAGCGCCTTGCGCGCCTGTTCCTGGTCCAGCGGTTTGCCGTGGAAGCCGCCCTTGCCTTCGAGGAACGACACGCCCTTGCCCTTCTCGGTGCGAGCCAGAATCGCGGTCGGTCCGCCCGCGCGGGCCTGTTCGAAGGCATCGAGCAGGTCAGTCACCTTGTGACCATCTACCTGTATCGTCTGCCAGCCGTATGCCTCGAAGCGCTGCTCGAAGACGGAAAGATCGTGGTCGTAAGGCGCCGGCCCGCTCTGCCCGAGGCCGTTCACGTCGACGATGGCCACCAGCCCGGAAAGTTTGTTCAGCGCGGCGAACTGGGCGGCCTCCCACACCGAGCCCTCGGAGCACTCGCCGTCGCCGAGGAGGCAGTAGACCCGGCCGTCGATGCCGTCGAGGCGATCGGCGAGCACGATGCCGCAGGCCGCGGCGAGCCCCTGGCCGAGCGACCCCGTGGCCACCTTGACCCAGGGGTTGCGCGGCGTCGGATGGCCCTCCAGCGTGCTGTCGATGCGGCGCAGGGTCATCGGATCTTCGGCGATCGCCCCGGCTTCGTAGAGCACCGCCCAGAGCGCGGGCGCGGCGTGCCCCTTCGAGAGCACGAAGTGGTCGACGTTGCGGGCCTCCGGCGCGGTGGGGTCCCAGCGCAGCTCGTGGAAGAAGAGCGTCGCCATGATCTCCGCCGCCGACATGCTCGAGGTCGGGTGTCCCGAGCCCGCCTCGGTGGTCATGCGGATGATCGTGCGGCGCAGCTTCTGCGCCATCTGCTCGAGCGGACGGGCGACATCGCGGCGCGCGAGCTTGCGCGCCTTCTCGGCGAGGATCGCGAGGGACGCATCGTAAGGGTCAATGAACTTCTGTATCCCCTCGTTGAGCAGCTGCCCCGCGACCCGGCCGAAGTCGATCCCGATTCTCCGCAGGTCGCGCATGACCTGCTCGGCCTCTTCGATTTCCTCCTCCACCGAGTCCGTGTCCGGCACTGCCCCGTGGTCGGCGAAGGCCGCGATGGTCTCGTCGGGCATGGTGTTCACGGTGTGCGGCCCGATGAGCGGCTCGACGTACATCACGTCCCGGTAGCGGGGATTCTTCGTGCTGGTGCTCGCCCAGAGCAGCCGCTGCACCCGTGCTCCCTTCGCCTCGAGCCACCGCCAGCGCTCGGCTGCGATGATCGTCTTGAAGCGCTGGTAGGCGAGCCTGGCGTTGGCGACGGCCGCCCGACCGAGCAGACGCTCGGCGACGGGGCTCGCCCCGTGAACCGCGCCCGGCCGGATGCGCTGCGCGAGGAGTGGATCGACCAGCACGTCGATCCGGCTCAGGAAGAAGCTCGCGACCGAGGCGATGCGCTCGATCGGTAGACCCGCCGCGAGCCGCCGCTCGAGCGCTCGGATATAGGCCCAGGCAACCGATTGGTACGCCGGAATGGAAAACAGCAGCGTGACATTGACGTTGATCCCTTCGAACAGGCACGCCTCGATGGCGGGCAGGCCGGCCCGCGTGCCGGGGATCTTGATCAGCAGGTTCGGGCGGTCGACCGCGTGCCAGAGCCGCCGCGCCTCCGCCCGGGTGGCCTCGGTGTCGTGCGCGAGGTGCGGCGAGACCTCGAGGCTCACGAAACCGTCGCGACCCTCCGAGACATCGTAGACGGGGTGGAGGATGTCGCAGGCGTCGCGCACGTCCGTGGTGGTGAGCGCCTCGTAGATCTGTGGCACGGTGCGGCCGGCGGCGACGGCCTCCTCGATCTGCCGATCGTACAGGTCGCTCGCCGCGATCGCCTTGCCGAAGATGGCGGGATTCGAAGTGATTCCACGGAGACCCTCCTGATAGGCGCGCCGATGCAGCTCCCCGCTCTGGATCTTGTTGCGAGTGAGATTATCGAGCCAGTAGCTCTGGCCGTGGTCAGCGAGCTTGAGAAGGGTGTCCATGGCTTTCTCCTTGCTCCATCGCGCAATCCGTTTCGGCTCATCCGGTGAGAAGAAAGGTCAGCTCTCTTTGGCACCGGCCGCGCGGCCGGCGAGCCACATCTCCCAGAGCGAGACGACGATCTGCGCCGCGAGCGCGAGCCCCATGAGCGCGCCGCCGATCACGACCACCCACGCGAACACGGGCTCGACCTTGGTGATCCACCACGAGCCGATGTCGGCCCAGATGGCGAGGTACGGGGCCGCGAGGATCGGGGCGCGCCATTTCCAGGAGATGCCGCTCAGCGCGAAGATCAGGCCGGTGAGCAGGAAGATGATGCTGATGCCGAAGAGGTGCACGTGCGAGACGCGCGCGAGCTGAAGCAGGCTCGCGCCGGTGTCGACCTGCGCGAACCGGCTGACCTCCTCGAAGCTCGTGAGCGGCGGGACCGGCAGGCCCGAGGCCTTGCTGTGGCACGCGACGCAGTTCCGGTCGAGGATCGGCTTGACGGCGGCGAAGCCCTCGCGGTCCGCCCCGCCGCGCAGCCAGGCGATGAGCTGTTCGCGGTCGGCGGCGCCGATCCGGCTCGCCATCGAGCCGCGCAAGGCCGATTCGAGCCGCGTGTTGCCGCGCTCGCCGTAGTACTTCGCCGCCACCGCCGGGACCAGCCACATGCCCATCTCGCGGTGGGGATCGACGTCCTGGAGGAAGAGATAGTAGATCGCCGCGAGGAACCCGAGGCCGATGGTGATCAGGAAAGACGAGAACAGCACCCGCAGGGGGAGCGAAAGCGTGCGCAGGGTGGCGCCGCTCAGGAACCCCCGGTCGCCGTTCATGGCCGACCCCCTAGCGCCCGAACGCTTCGCGCATGTAGCGCAGCACGGCGATGGCGTCCTGCCCGGTGAGCGACGGGTCGCCGCCCTTCGGCGGCATCGCGACCGGCGCGCCCGGCGCCTGGTAGCCCTCGAGGATGCTCTTCACGAGCGCGTCGTCGGGCTTTCCGAGCGATCCCTTTTTCCCGCCGAGCGCGCGCATGCCGGGCAGCGCACCCTTGCCATCGCTTCCGTGGCAGGCAACACAGGTGCGCCCGTAGACCGCCTTGCCGTGGGATGCCGCCTCGGCGGCGCCCGCCCCCGCGGCGAGCACCACGCCGAGCGCCGCCGCCCGGATCGCCCTGCTCGTTTCACTTGCCTCGCCGGGCGAGACCGGCAATTCGCGCGTGCTCACCCGTCCTGATGTGCCCATCTTCTTCATATCGCGATTTCCTCCGCAACGGGCGGGCAGCGAGCACCTCCTGCGAACCGCCCCGACAGGGTCCCTCGCCCAGGTAACGCCGCGCCGCCCTTCCGGGAGTTGTTTCTACACCTGTGCGCCGCGCGCAGGTCAACCACTTGCGCGGCAGGTAGACTCGCATCCGCGCGACGCCGACACGGGTGTAGACGCGCGCCCGCATCCTCTTCGCTCCGGTCCGCACGCTCATGGCGAGCGCTTCCGGAGCAGTATCGCGACGGAGCGCGCCGCGACCCGGTAGCGCAGGGACGGCAGCCCGCTCTCGCTGCCCGGCTCGAGGAAATCGAGGGGACTGTCCAGGCCCGTGTCGACCACCCGCCGCCACTCGCCGGCCGTTCCCTCCTGGACGTGAAAATCGAGATCCTCCCACCAGACGTTGATCATGACGTAGAGGTCGTCGTCGCCGAGAGCGGCCCCGTGCACGCAGAACGCGAGGCTGTGCGAGTCATGCGCGAGATCGGGCCGCGCGCCCACGCCGTACCAGCGCACGTCCTCGCGCCAGAACCGGCTGCGCCCGAGCGACGGGTGCCCTTTGCGGAAGGCGATCATGAGCCGGAAGAAGCGCGCGACGTCCGCGTTCGCCTCCCGCCGGCGCCAGTCGAGCCATGCCGTCTCGTTGTCCTGGTTGTAGGGGTTGTTGTTGCCGCCCTGCGTCTGCATGAACTCGTCGCCCGCGCGCAGCATCGGCGTGCCGTTCGACAGGAACAGCAGGCAGCAGAAATTCTTCACCTGGCGCTTGCGCAGGCGCAGCACCTCGGGCGGTGCGCCCTCGTCGCCCTCGAAGCCGCAGTTCCAGCTATAGTTTTCCGCGGGACCGTCCGTGTTGCCGTGGCCGTTGGCCCAATTGCGCTTGGCGTTATAGGCGACGAGATCGTAGAGCGTGAAGCCGTCGTGCGCGGCGACGTAGTTCACGCTCTGGTGCGGGCGATACGCGTGCGCCAGGTCATCGGGAAAGAGATCGTCGCTTCCGTACAGGCGCCGCATGAGCAGCGGCACCATGCCGGGATCGCCGCGGACGAAGCGGCGCACGTCGTCGCGGAACCGGCCGTTCCACTGGCAGGCCGTGATGCCCGGGAACGCGTGCCCGAGCTGGTACGCGCCGCCCGCGTCCCACGGCTCGGCGATCAGCCGCAGGCCGGCGAGCCCCGGGTCCGAGGCCATGTCGGACAGCAGCGGCACCTCTGTCGGGTCTATCGAGCCGTCGAGGCCGCGCGTGAAGATGGACGCGAGATCGAATCGGAACCCGTCGACGCCCATCTCGTGCGCCCAGTGCCGCACGCTGTCCATGATCAGCTTGCGCACGGCGGGGTTGGCGCAGTTGAGCGTGTTGCCGGTGCCCGAGAAGTTGGCATAGGGCCGGTCGGGACGCTCGGAGATGAGATAGTAGGTACTGTTGTCGATGCCCTTGTAGCTGTAGGTCGGGCCCGTGTGGTCGCCCTCGCCCGTATGGTTGTACACGACATCGAGCACGACCTCGATGTCCGCCGCGTGCAGCGCCTCCACCATCTCACGAAACTCGTCGTGCTGCGACTCGTGCCCGCGGCGGACGAGGTAGCCGTTGTGCGGCGCGAAGAAGTTGAGCGGGTCGTAGCCCCAGTAGTTACCGTCGGACGGGTCGAACTGAAAGACCGGCATCAGCTCGACCACCGTGATGCCGAGATCCTCGAGATACGGAATCTTCTCGATCACGCCGGCATACGTGCCGCGCGCCTCCTTCCGCACCCCCGAGCTCGGGTGCCGGGTGAAGCCCCCGACCTGCAGCTCGTAGATCACCGCCGACGCCTCGTGCCGGACGGGCCGCGGCCCTTGCCGGTGCTGGCGCCCGCGGTCGCCGGCGATGACGCCGAGCGGCGCCTTGCCGGCATTCGAGCCGGGCAGCGCGGCCGCGAGGCGGTCGAGCGCCGGTGGAAAGAACACGGATCTCGCGTAGGGATCGAGGAGCACCTTGTCGCGATCGAACGCGTGCCACTCGAATCGCCCGGCGGGCGGCGGGCCGTCCACGCGGTAGGCGTAGTACGCCGCGCCCTTCATCGCGTCCAGGGGAATACGGCAATGCCAGACCCGGCCCGACTTGTTTCTGAGGTGATCGTAGAAATGCACGAGCACCGGGTTGACGAGGTCATCCGGGGCGTAGAGCAGCAGGGCGACGCTCTCGGCGTGTTGCGAGTACAGCGCGAAATTGAACGCCCGCTCATCTTGGATCCAGGTCGCGCCGAGCGGAAACGGCAGCCCTTCTGCCGCCGCCCGGGCGCCTGGCGGGATCTGGACGCGCTCCTTGCCGGCGACGGCGATGGCAGTGTTCCTCGCGGACGTCATCGACTTACGGCCGCCCCGTGCTCGCTCGTTCCCAAGGACCATGATGCCTCCGGTGAATTCGCGCCTTAAACGATGTAGCGGTCCCAGCCCGCATACGAATCCTTGATCGGCCCGCGCGGAAGCGAGAGCGCGATGAGAAGCGCGCCCCCGATGACGCCGTTCCAGGTCGAGAGCGCCGAGCCCGCGCCGTCGAGCAGCCAGGGCGCGGCCATCAGCCAGGCGCCGAAGAGGACGTTGATGAAACGCACGCTGCGTGCCACCTCCGAGAACGCCATGATCGCGAACACGACGACCAGCGAGCCGACCAGGTGGTCGCTGTTGGCCATGTCGCCCGAGTTGCCGAAGGTGAGCCGCGTGAGCATGAACGAGATCCCGATCGCGACGCTCGCGAGCAGCATCCACGGGACGCTGTTGCCGCGGTTGGCCTCACGGAACATCTCGCGCGGCGTGCCGAGCAGGCCCTTGGACGTATCGTCCGAGCCGCCCTCCATCGCGTCTCCCATCCAGAACGTGCGCCAGAACGGCTTGCCCTTCCGGCGCGCCCAGAGCAGGAACTGGCCCATGGCGACGAACTCGTCGAGCTGGTACGGGATCATGATGGTCATCAGGAGCGCCGCGATCAGGCAGAGCGTGCACCAGGTGCCGATCACGATCGGCTGAATGATGATGAAGTAGATGCTCACCACCCCGAGCGGCACGATGAGCACGGTGATGCCGAGCACCATCCAGGGCATGGTGCGCCAGCGGTCCTTGCCGCCCATCCAGGTCATGGCGAGCTCGAGCATGTAGACGATGGCGCCGAGCGCGCCGTCGGGGATCGGCCAGGCCTTGGAGACGTCCGAGGTGATGATGGTCTCCGTGCCGTTCATCACGCCCTGCATCTCGCCGCTTCCCGCGAAGAACGGCTCCCACACGCCATCGAGGTGGCCGAGCTGGTAGGCCCCGAGGACGCGCGCGATGAAAAAGCCGATGAGGGCGAGGATCGCGATCGGCATGCGCTGCACCCAGCTCGCCGGCGTGTACGCCCAGCCGGGCGGGATGTCGGGCTTGCCCATCATGCCCTCCATGCTCATGCCGGGCATCATCGGCACGAGCACCGCGAACGCGATCACGAGCGCGCCGACGAGCGTGTCGTTGGCGTAGGCCTCGGGCAGCGGCGTCCAGAACACGAGCGGCGCGAACAGCAGCCAGAAGCCGACGAACGCGTTGGCCCACTGCGCCCAAGGGAAGCGCCGGTAGGAATCGGCGGAGAGTGCGCTGAAGATCACGACGAGCACGCCGCTTGCGATGTCGCTCCAGGTCATCGCGAGGTTGCGCCACTCGAACGACGGCAGCCCGCGCTCTCCCAGGACCCGCAATTGGTTCGCATCGGGCACGAATTCGCTGAGATAACCGAGCGTGAACGGGCTCGTGATCAGCCAGAGCCCGAGCATCAGGTTCATGTAGTGCGGCCAGAGGAGCTTGCGATGGTCCGCGACCATCATGTCGGCGTGCGCCCCCGCGTGCTCCCGCACCTGCTCCATGGCCGCGCCGCGCGGCACCAGTTTCATCCCGCACTTGGGACAGTTGCCCGGCTCGCGGGTCACGACCTCGGGGTGCATCGGGCAGGTGTACTCGACCGCCTGCGCGGCGGGCATCGCATGGCCGTGGCCGGCGTGCTCGTCAGACATGGGCTTCTCCCGGGACTTGGCGCAGTTCGAGCGACATGCCGCACTGGGGACAGCGGCCGGGTTCGTGGCTTGCGACCTCGGGGTGCATCGGGCAGGTGCACGCGAGCGCCCCGGCCGGGAGCGCCTCGGGTTCGAGGCCAAGCCCGCACCTCGGGCAGTTTCCGGGCGTGGCCTGGGCGACCTCGGGGTGCATGGGGCAGATATGTACCAGTCGGCCCTCCGGCAGCCCTGCTGCTTCGCTCCCGTGCGCGTGTGCCGCGGCGGGCGCGGGCTCGTGCGCCGCCGCCTTCTTCGCCGCCGCCTTCTTCTCGCGCTCCACCGCTTTCTTCAACGACGACGGCGGCTCGAGGCCGTGCTCACGGTACCAGCCGATGGGATCGGCCTCGAGCGCCGCGACCATCCTGGGCAGCGTCTGGCGCAGCGAGCGGCGCGGCGCCCAGCCGAGCAGCGTGCGGGCGCGCGCGATGTCGAGCGCGTAGTGGTCGTTGGCCCGGTCGATCATCCACGGCTTGATGAACTGCTCCTTGCCGGGGAGGAGATCCTGGGCCCAGGCGCCGAGCTTCGCGATGAGCCCCGGGACGCTCTGCGTCTCCGTGGACTTCTTGTGCAGCAGGCGCATGAAGGTGTGCTGGAGCTCGTCGTAGCTCAGCGTCTCGGGCTCGCCGATCAGGATCGCCGTCTCGGGCGGGAGCTGCGCGCGCCGCTCGATCGCCTGCTCGATCGCGTCGACCACGTCGTCGAGGTGCACGAAGGCCTGGCCGTGGGAGGTCTCGCCGGAATAGAGACGGCCGGCGAGCTGGCCCTCGTAGATGCGCTGGATCTGGTGCGCGAGCGGCGGCGAGTGGCAGACGTCGTCGTAGACGCCGGCAAGACGCAGGATCACGGCGGGAATGCCATCGCGCTCCTCCCGGATGAGCGCCTCGGTGCGCACCTTCGATTCCGGGTAGGCCCAGGTCGGCCCGATCGGCCAGTCCTCGTTGATGAACTCCCCCGGCTCGCCGGGCTTGTGCACGAGCATGGTGCTCGAGAAGATGAACTGCTCGACCTCGAAACCCTCGCGCAGGCCACGCAGCAGGCGGCGCGTGCCCTCCACGGTGATCTGGTCGTACTTCGCGCTCGGCTTGCCGAGAAAGTCATAGTAGGCGGCGAGGTGGACCACCGATGCGATGCGCGTGCCGTGGTGCTCCCGCAGGACGTGCAGCGCCTCGCGGACCGCGTCGTCCGACGAGATATCAACGGGAATGCGCTCGCAGCCGGGCGGCGGCGGGGTCGGCGCCTGGCGATCGAAGCCCACCACATTGCTGTAGCGCCCGGTCAGCCGCTGCACCACTGCGGCTCCGATGCGCCCGTTGGAGCCCGTGACCAGGAGGATACTCCTTTCCGCGTTCATGGCTGTCACTCCATGTCAGGATTGCGAAGATCGCACTGTCTCTTGAAATGCCTCGCGACGTTGCCGCTATGGCTTACCTGGGTATCCCCATGCCACCGCCGGTCAGGTTCGCCTTGCGCAGCAGGCTCTCGTACTGCCGCGACATCAGGTGCGCCTGCACCTGCGCCATGAAATCCATGCTCACGACCACCACGATCAGGAGCGAGGTGCCGCCGAAGTAGAACGGCACGTTCCAGCGCACGATCAGGAATTCCGGCAGCAGGGATACCGTCGCCAGGTAGATGGCGCCGGCGAGCGTGAGGCGCGTCATGACGCCGTCGATATAGGCCGTCGTCTGCTCGCCGGGGCGGATCCCGGGGATAAACGCGCCCGATTTCTTCAGGTTGTCCGCCGTCTCCTTCGGGTTGAAGACGAGCGCCGTATAGAAGAACGCGAAGAAGACGATGGCTGCCGCGTACAGCGCCACGTAGATCGGCTGCCCGGGTGAGAGCGTGGTCGCCAGGTCGCGCAGCCAGCCCATCCCCTCCGCCTGGCCGAACCAGCTCGCCACCGTCGCCGGCATCAGGATGATGCTCGAGGCGAAAATCGGCGGGATCACCCCGGCCATGTTGATCTTGAGCGGAAGATGGCTGCTCGTGCCAGCGAGCGTGCGGCGGCCCCGGTGCTGCTTGGCGTAGTTGACCGTGATCCGCCGTTGCCCGCGCTCCACCAATACCACAAACCAGGTGACCCCGAGCGCGATCGTGAAGAGCAGCAACGCGAACAGCGGCTGGAACGTGCCGCGCCCGACCAGCTCGAGAGTCTGGCCGATCGCGCTCGGCAGCCCCGCCACGATGCCGGCGAAGATGATCATCGAGATGCCGTTGCCGATGCCCCGCTCGGTGACCTGCTCGCCGAGCCACATCAGAAACATCGTGCCGGTGACGAGGGTGATCACCGTCATCAGCTTGAACCCGATGCCCGGCGCCACGACCACGGGCAGCCCGCCCGCCTGCTGGCTTTCCAGCGCGATCGCGATGCCGAACGCCTGGACCGTGGCGAGGATCACCGTCCCGTAGCGCGTGTACTGCGTGATCTTGCGCCGCCCCGCCTCGCCCTCCTTACGCAACTGCTCGAGCGCCGGAATGGCCGACGACATGAGCTGCATGATGATCGAGGCCGAGATGTACGGCATGATCCCGAGCGCGGAGACGGAAAAGCGCTCGAGGGCGCCGCCCGAGAACATGTTGAAGAGCCCGACGATCGAGCTCTGCGTGCCCTCGAAGAGGTCCGCCAGCGCGACCGGGTTGATTCCGGGCACCGGGATGTAGGTGCCGATCCGGTAGACGACGAGCGCCCCGAGGAGGAAGAGGATTCGCTGCTTGAGGTCAGTGAATTGGCTGGACATCATGACCTCCGCTCATCCTCCACGTCCTCGCGAGGGGGCATTCATCATCCCCGGGGTACGACAACTCCCGCCCCGGGGAAGCGGCTGCACACGGCTCCACGCGCCGTTTTCGATGAAGCAGTTATCAACGCGCGCGGTGCAGCCGTTCAGGCGCTGGTCAATGCCGATCGGCAACCCGCAATGCCGCCGGGTGGCGGCCGGCTGCTCGAGAGCGCGCGCCCGGGAAAACTCGACCACGAGCAGACCCGTAACAGGCGCATTCGCCGCAGCGGCGAGCGTCGCGAGGACGAGAGATTCGGCTCGGTTCAGGCTAATGGTGTCGGCACCTCGTCAGCCACGGGTCGAACGGCATCGGAACAGCGTCGAAGCACGGGCGAGCATCCTCTCGCCCGCTTCTACACCTGTGCGCAGCGCTCATGTCAACCCTTCCGCGCGCAGGGCGAGATCAAGATGTGACGCCTTGCCTTGCCGTTTCGGCTGTCCGCACGTCGATCAGAGCCCCTGGTAGCGCACGCCGGTGTTCAGGTTGAGATCCGGCCGCAGCTGGGTGGACGTCCGTGCCGAAAGACGCCGGTGGATCTCGCTGTTCGGGTCTTTCAGGTCCCCGAAGAGAATGGCCTGGTTGCCCTGTTTCCGGCACGCCTCGGCGCAGGCGGGGATGCGGTCGGCGTCGACCCGGTGCACGCACAGCGTGCACGACTCGACCGTGCCTTTGCCGCGCGGGGCGTACGGCTTCTGGTCGTGCACGTCCTCGTGGATGAACGAGCGCGCCTTGTACGGACAGGCCATCATGCAGTAACGGCAGCCGATGCAGATGTGCTTGTCCACGAGCACGATGCCGTCGGCGCGCCGGAAGGAAGCGCCGGTGGGGCAGACGTCGACGCAGGGCGGCTTCTGGCAGTGCTGGCACATGACCGGGAACGACTGCGTGACGCCGGTCTGCTTGTCCCGGATCGTGACTTTGCGGATCCACTGGGCATCGGTCGCGGGCCGCCCGTGGCCCCAGACGCCGTTCTCGATGAAGCAGGCCTCGACGCAGGCGGTGCAGCCCTCGACGCACTGATCGACGTCGATCAGGAGCCCCCAGCGCTGGCGGCTCGAGGCCGGCTCTTCCGGCGGACGCGCCCGGGCGAGCTCGACGACGAGCAGGCCGGGAACGGGCGCCGCCGCGGCGGCGAGCGCCGTGAGGCTCAGGAATTCGCGTCGGTTGAGGCTCACGGTGTCTGCTCCTCCTCAGCGCGCGGATCCGACCGGGAAACGATCGGCCGCTCGCGTGCTTCTACACCTGTGCGCAGCACCCAGGTCAACCATCCCGCCAGTCGGGGCAAGAGCGAGGCGGGCGGTCGCCGGCGTTCGTCGTCGTGGCTGGCCGAAAGCTGACCGGTTCCGGTCGCTCATCGGGCCGCATACAGATCCCGGCGGGTCAAGGGCACCGGAATCGGATCCTTCGTCCGCGGCGCGGCGAGCACTTGATACACACCTACGTCGCCCTCCTCGAAGGCGAGCGCGCAGGCAGTCATGTACAGGCGCCAGACCCGGTAGGTCGGCTCCGGCACGTGGCGCAATGCCTCGTCGCGCCGCCGCTCGAGCCGCTGCACCCAGTGGCGCAAAGTCAGGGCGTAATGCGGTCGCAACGCCTCCACATCGAAGATCTCGAAACCGGATCGCTCCATGGCGCGCTGCACGTTACTCGCCGTGTCGAGCTCGCCGTCCGGGAAGACGTAGCGGTTGATGAACTCGGTCCCGACGCTCCTGCGCCAGCCCTCGGTCGCGCTGGTGATGCCGTGGTTTAGGAACAGCCCGCCCGGCGCGAGCAGGCGCCGCACCGTCGCGAAGTACGCCGGGAGCTGCTCGAGGCCGACGTGCTCGAACATGCCGACGCTCGCGATCTTGTCGTAGGTCCCCTCGATATCGCGATAGTCCGCGAGCGCCACGGTCACGCGGTCGTGCAACCCTTCCTCGGCGATCCGGTGCCGGCAGTGCTCGTACTGTTGCCCGCTCAGCGTCACGCCGTGCGCCCGCACGCCGTGATGGCACGCCGCCCAGCGGATCAGCGCGCCCCAGCCGCAGCCGATGTCGAGCAGCCGTTCGCCGGGCTTGAGCCGGAGCTTGCGGCAGATGTGCTCGAGCTTGTTCCGCTGGGCCCGGTCGAGGCCGTCGCTCGCGTTCTCGAAGTAGGCGCAGGAGTAAACCATCTGCTCGTCCAGCCACAGGCGGTAGAACTCGTTCGACACGTCGTAGTGAAAGGCGATGGCCTCGCGGTCGCGCGCCTTCGAATGGGCACGCGCCGACCGAAGGCGGTGCGACGTGGGCCATCCAGGCGTGGCCACGGCGGCCGCTGCGCCGTCCGTCTTCGGCAGGCGCAGCGCCCCGAGCAGAAACCCGGCCTTCTCCCGCGCCGAGAGGTGCAGCGCGCCGAGATGCTCCTTGAGACGCAGGGCGGCACAGAGATCGCCTTCGACGTCCACCCGCCCGAGAAAATAGGCCTCGGCCAGGCGCAGCGGATCGCGCGAGAGGATCGACTCGCGAAAGGCACGGGGTGTGCGAAAGACGAGGGTGCATTCCGGCGCGCCACGGCCGAAGGCCACGGTGCGACCGTCCCACAAGCGGACCGCCAGGTCGTCGGGATAGTCACGGAACACCCGCCGCAAGGCGCCTTCCGCCCATTTCGCCCCGGCATCGGCGGACAACGACAAGGTAATGTCTTCGTTCTGCCTCATAGTCGGCATCTTTGGAACATTTGCACGCGGACCACCGGTCCACGCTCGCCCTTTCGTCCTCCCCTACGGCGCCCCTCGGCGCGGCGGGTTGCGGCGCATCCAGTCCATCTCGCGCCGCATGTCGAGCATCCGCGCCTGCGTCTCGACGTCCGCGAGCGCGGCCTCGTTCGCGAGCCCCGACATCTGCGTCATGAGATCGGCCATCCGCCGCATGCGCTCCGCGATGCGGCCGCGCTCGGCGGCGCTCAATTGCCCCTCCGCCGTGGCCTCCGCCATTACCCGCATCTGCTCGGCCATGTCGCGCATCAGGCCGGACAGCGGCTGCAAGCCCGCGGCGGCGCCGGGCTTCGCCGCCGGCCTGGCGTCGTCCGTCCACGCGGGCCCCGGCAGCGTCAGCGCGAGACCGAGCAGCAGCAACGCGGCGAGCTTAGGGCCCCTAACAAAATGAGTCATTCCCGCGCAAGCGGGAATCCATAGGGCGTTAGATGAGGCTCGAAAGGCCGCATAGGTTCCCGCTTTCGCGGGAACGACACCGACATGTGAAACCCACCGTTGCTTCATCTTCCGCCTCGTCACTATGGCAACAATCGGAAGGTGACGGTATACGGCTTCTTGGATACCTGATCGATCAGTTGCAGGCGCAGGCTCTTCGCCGTGGCCGCCTCCGCCGGGAAAAAGATGAACCCGTAGGCGAGATCGCCGGGCTTGATCGGCCGGTTGCGCAGGGACTTGTCGTTGAAGTCGTCCATCACCGCGCGCCGGGCCTCGTCCGACTTGGCCGCGCCCGCGCCGCCGCCCACGACGCCCCCGCCCGCGGCGCCCGCGGCCGCGCCCTTGGCCGCGGTCCGGCCGACGTCCTCGCCGCTCACCACCCCGACCGCGGCGCCGACCAGGGCGCCCGCGACGCCGCCGAGAAAGGCGCCGTAGGCGCCTTCCCGAAATATCTGCTTCGTCTGCGCGTATTGCGTCACGCGCTCGTAAGCGAAGCGGTCGTTGAGCACGGGCCAGAGCTTGCCCTCCTCGTTCTCGAGAAAGGTCTGCGCGGGATTGATCGCGAGCGCGCTCTCGCCGCGGTGGTCGAACACGACCTGCACCGGCAGCAGCCCGGCGTCGATCACGTCGAAACCGAACGCCTGCGCGGCCGTCTTCGGATCGGCGTAGGCCATGGCGCCGATCGTCGCACCCGCGACCTCTGTCGCGTTCGGGTAGCGCTCCGGCAGTTCGAAACCGACCGGCGTGACCTGGTAGGCGGTGCCGCACGCCGCCAGGGCGCCGCCGGCGACCGCGATGAGGAAAATGCGGGCAGTGGCCCGCGCAAGTGGGCTCATGATCGTGAATCCTCGTGTGCTGAGTCGGGAGAAACCGTCGATTCACCCTCCTCGTTCACGCGCCCGGACTGCCGCGCGAGCACGAGCGCGGCCCAAAGCTCCCAAGCCAGGAAACTGCCCAGGGCCAGCCGCTCCGCCGCCCCGGGAATGGCGTTCGCGTAGACCGCGAGAAAAAAGCCGATCAGACCGAGCGCGGCGACAGCCGACAACGCGAAGGAGCTGCCAGCGCGTGCCCGCCAGGCGCGCTGCCGGGCGAATGCGATCGAGAATAAGACGAGCGCGACGAGCTCGATCGGAAAGGCGGCGATGACGATCGCGCGGTGAACGAGCCCCGCGAGGGACGGCAGGCTTCCGGTGGGATCGACAGGAACGAGCGCTGCCGCCACGATGCCGGCCGCGGCGAGACCGAAGAATACGACCGCGCCTTCGCGCAGCGCGCCCGGTTCGAGGGAGCGGTAGAGCCCGAGCGTCAGGGCGAGGTTGCCCAGGCCGTGGAGCATCGTACCGGAGACGAACATCCAGCCGAGCGAACCGTTCGCGAAGTCGCTGACGTAATGCCGCGTCCAGTCGACCTCGGCGCGCGCGACGTGCAGCACGAGGAGCGCGACCGTGAAGAGCGAGGCGCCGAGCAGCCCCGCGAGACCGAGGAGCCGCACCTGCCGCACGGCCGCGCGCCCCGCCCCACCGTTCGACGCGGCGGGGTCCGGTGGACGGAAGATGACACGCAGTGGTACGGGCCTCGTCTCGCTGTCCTCGTCCAGCCCGAGACGAGCGAGCGCTCCACCGCGCGCCCCGCCTCCGCCATCGTTCGGTACGCGCGCCCTCACAGCGACACCGGCTCCGGTTCCATGTGGATGTGCCCGCACGGACACTCCGCGGCGCAGATGCCGCAGCCCTTGCAGTACTCGTAGTCGAAGCGGTAGCGCTCGCCCGGGCCCTGCTTGATCACGGCGGCGTCGGGGCAGAAGTGCCAGCAGTTGTCGCACTCGAGGCACACCCCGCAGCTCAGGCAGCGCCCTGCTTCGTAGGCAGCGCCGACGGCGTCGAGGCCCGTCACCGCTTCGCGGAAATCCCGAAGGCGCGCGATCGGATCGATCTCGGCCGCCGCGCGCCGGGGCAGGCGGCGGTAGTACTGCGTGTGCAACGCCTCGAAGGTGACGGTGGCCGGGCGGCGGAGGTTGACCGGCGCGCGGTCCTCGAGGAACGCCATGATGTCCTCGGCGCCCTGGTGGCCGCTGCCGATCGCGGCCGCCGCCGTGCGCGGCGCGCCCGCGCAGTCGCCGCCCGCGTAGACCCCGGCCGCCGGGTCGGGGCGCAGGGCCTCGAGCCCGCTCCAGTCCGGGTGCTGGCCGGTGGCGACGATGACGTAGCCGGCCGGAAGGAACATCTCCGTGCCCTCGTAGAGGACCGGCTTGAACCGGCCGCGGTCGTCGTGCACGCGATCGACCTGCGCGAGCTGCACGCCATCGAGGTGCTGGCCGCTGCGCACCAGCCGCTGCACGCCCCAGCGCAGCAGCAGGCGCACGCCCTCGGCCTCGGCCTCGGCGATCTCGGAGGGCGTGGCCTTCATCTCCTCGGCCGGCTGGCCGGGGCGGCGGCCGGGCCGGTCCTGCGGCGAGACGATCGTGACTTCCGTGGCCCCGAAGCGCCGGGCGCAGCGCGCCACGTCGATCGCGGTGTTGCCGGCGCCGATGACCGCGACCCGCGCCGGCAGCACCGGGCGCTCGCCACGGTTGACGCGATCGAGGAAATCGATGCCGTACTCCACGCTTCGCCCGCTGACTTCGCCCTCCGCCGGCACGTGCGGCAGGCGCGCGCCGATCGCGAGGAAGACGGCATCGTGCTGCGCGCGCAGCTCGGCGGCGCCGAGGTCCGCGCCGATGCGCATGCCGAGGCGCAGCGTGACGCCGAGCGCGAGGATCGCCTCGATCTCGCGCGCGAGCGCGTCCTTGGGCAGGCGATAGTCGGGCACACCCCAGCGCAGCGTGCCGCCCGGCTCGGAAGCGGCGTCGTACACCGTCACCGGATAACCCGCCCGGGCGAGATGGTAGGCGCACGAAAGACCGGCCGGCCCCGCGCCGACGACGGCGACGCGCTTGTCCGCACGCGCGCCGCGCGGAACGTCATGCGCGAAGCCGCGGGTGCGGGCGAGGTCGCCCAAGTGCCGCTCGACGTGATGGATGGCGACGGCCTCGTCGAGGCGCGCGCGGTTGCAGGCGCCCTCGCAGGGATGCGGGCAGATCCGGCCGCACACGGCCGGGAACGGGTTCTGCTCCGTGAGCTTGCGCCAGGCCGCCTCGGGCCGGTCGGCCTCGATCAGGGCGAGGTACGCCTGGATGTCCTCGCCGGCGGGACAGGCCGCACCGCAGGGCGGCCACTTGTCCGCATACACCGGGCGCGCGAGGCGCCAGTCGCCGGTGCGGTAGGCGGTGCTGCTGCCGGGTTCGAAGGCGAGCCGGCTCATGAGGGTGCCTCCGCGCGCGGGCTCGCGTAGCCGCCGCGGCCGCCGCGCTCAACCCGGCCGGCCTCGTCGGTGTCCCACGCGGTCGGCGCCTCGAGCAGGCCGTAGCGGCGGATGTTCGTGTCGGTGAGCGCCTGCAAGTGGCGGATCTCCTCGGCGCCGCGCGCGTCCGCGAAGAGGTGCTGGAAGCGGCCCTGCACCCGCAGGTACTCCTCCACCGGCCGCGGCTGCGCGAGGCGCATCACGCTCGTGACCGCGCCGTACTCGAGCTCCACGAGCGGAAACACGCCGGTCTCGACCGCGAGCCGCGCCACCTGCACGGACGCCGCCGCATCATGGTCCCAACCGAGCGGACAGGGCGAGAACACCTGGAGGAAGCGGGGCCCGTGCAGGCTCATCGCCTTCTCCACCTTGGCCTTGAGATCGGGGAAGAACGCCACCGAGGCGGTCGCGGCGTAGGGCATGTGGTGCGCCGCGATGATGGAGAGCAGGTCCTTCTTGAGATGGTGCTTGCCCTCGCTCAGCCGGCCGGGCGGCGAGGTCGTGGTACGCGCCGCGTGCGGCGTCGAGCTCGAGCGCTGCACGCCGGTGTTCATGTACGCCTCGTTGTCGTAGCAGACGAAGAGCACGTCGTGGCCGCGCTCGATCATGCCGGAGAGGCATTGCAGCCCGATGTCGAAAGTGCCCCCGTCGCCCGCCTGCACCACCACCCGCGCATGGCGCGGCAGGCCGCGCAGCGCCGCCTCCACGCCCGAGGCGACCGCGGCCGCGTTCGCGAACACCGAGTGCAGCCACGGGACCTGCCAGGCGGTCTGCGCGTTGTGCGTGGTGAACACTTGCAGGCAGCCGGTGGCGTTGACGACGATCGCGTCGGGGCCGATGAGATCGCCGACCATGCGCGCGCCCATCGCCTGCCCGCAGCCCGAGCAGGCGCGGTGGCCCGAGGTGAGCGCGTTGAGGCGAAACGCATCGCGCCGGTCCATGGTCAGCCTCCTTCCGCGAGCGCGGGCTCGCGCTCGCTCGTGTCGGCCGCGTCCACGAAGCGGCAGCCGATCGGCGCGCTGGCCGCCGCCGAGGCGGCGTACACCGCCTCGATGGCGGCGGGCGTGAGATCGCGCCCGCCGAGCCCGCCGACGAAGCCGTCCACCGGAAGCAGCAGGCCGGCCTCGTGCAGCGCGGCGCGCAGCTCGGCGGCAATGATGCCGCCCGCCCCCGCGCTCAACGCCTTCTCGAGCACCGCGACCCGGCGCACGGCGCGCAGCAAGTGCACCAGCTCCGCCGCGGGGAACGGCCGCACGCAGCGCAGCCGGAGCGCCCCCACCCGCTCGCCGCGCGCCCGCAGTGCGTCGACCACGTCGCGCGCCGCGCCCATGGCGGAGCCGAGCATGACGAGGACGCGCTCGGCGTCGTCGAGGCGGTAGCCGTCGAGGAGCGCGCCGTGCGTGCGCCCGAAGGCCCGCTCGAAGTCGGCGGCGGCCGCGACGATCTCCCCGGCCGCGCGCGCCAGCGCAGCGTGGTGCGCGCGGCGGTACTCGAGGTAGTTGTCCGGCTCGCTGCCGCCCCCGAGTGTCGCCGGTGTTGCCGGGTCGAGGGAGCGAGTGAACTGAAACGGCGGCAGGTAGGCGTCCACCTGTCCCTGCTCGGGCACCTCGACGGCCTCGAAGGTATGGGTGAGGAAGAAGCCGTCCATGCACACCATCACTGGCAGCTCGCACGCCTCGGCGATGCGGTAGGCCTGGATGGTGGTGTCGAGCGCCTCCTGGTTGCTCTCGACGTAGAGCTGGATCCAGCCGGCGTCGCGCAGCGACAGGCTGTCCTGCTGGTCGTTGTAGATATTGATCGGCGCGCCCACCGCGCGGTTGGCGCAGGTCATGACGACCGGCAGGCGCAGTCCGGCGATGTTGAAGAGCACCTCGGTCATGAGCAGCAGCCCCTGCGAGGCGCTCGCGGTGTAGGCACGCGCGCCGGCCGCCACCGCCCCGAGCACCACCGAGGCGGCCGCGAACTCGCTTTCCGTGCTGATGTACTCGGCGGCGAGCTCGCCGTCGGCCACCATCTGCGAGAGGTGCTCGACGATATGGGTCTGCGGCGTGATCGGATAGGCCGCGATCACGCGCGGCCGGCACAGGCGCACCGCCTCGGCCACGGCGCGCGAGCCCTCGAGCTGCCGCCTCATGCCGCGCCTCCCTCCGCGCCCAGGCGGAAGCCTTCGCGCAGCATCTCGATGTTGGCGCTCACCACCTTCTCGCCCTTGCGCGCGAGATGGCGACGCACGACCGCCTCGAGCGCCGGCAGCCCGACCCACCCGGTCACGGCGGCCAGCGCGGCGAGCAGCACGGTGTTCGGCAGGGGCCGGCCGAGGCGCTCGGCGCTGAAGCGGCTCGCAGGAACGGCGAGCCAGCGGTGCGCCGGGCCATCGGCATACGAGCGGGGCGCGGTTTCTGCATTGACGATCACGAGGCCGCCCGCGCCCAGGCCGTGCAGCACGGGCTCCGAGCGCAGGAGCGTGGCGTCCAGGATCACGACCGCATCCGGCGCATAGACCTGGTTGTGGCTGCGGATCGGCCGGTCGCTGATGCGCACGTATGACTCGACCGGCGCGCCGCGGCGCTCCGAGCCGAACTTCGGGAAGGCCTGCGCCTCGAAGCCGTCCTCGAAGGCCGCGAGCGAAAGCAGCGCCGCGGCCGACACCGCCCCCTGCCCGCCGCGCCCGTGGAACCGGATCTGCTGCATCAGCGCCATGTCCCAGCTCCTGCGCGCGTCAGCAACGCAGCCACTCGGCGATCGGCTTCAGGCACTCCGCGCGCCATTCGCACGCGTAGTCCGTGCACGTAAAGCGCTCGTCGTTGCCGAAGCAGGCCGCCTGTCCCCGCCGGCGCTGGATTGCCCGGATCAGGCGGGGCGCCGGCGCGTCCATCGGTAAATCGAGACCCAGTTCGGTCGCCTGTCGTTCGAGCTCGTGCGCGTTCATCGGGCTTCCTCCTCGCGCGATTCGATCGCTGGCCATGGTGCAGCGTGCGCGCCGCGCACAGGTCAACCCCGGATCGCACGGACGCGTTCACGGAGCGATATTCCGCTCGACTTCCTCGAGCAACAGGTCGTTCATGTCGACCAGCATGCGGACCTGCTCGTGAACGAGCCGCAGCAGGCGGCGCAGGTCGCGGTCGCTGCCGATCCGGCCGCGGTCGAGGTCCTGCCACATCCGCTCCTCCATCGCGAGGGCGCGCTGCATCTCCTCGCGCACGCGCCCGAGATGCGTCCTGAGTGCCACCCTTCGCTCGCCACCGTGAAGCGCGCGAAGCCGGTTCATCTCCTCGCGCAGCGCAACGAGGTCGGCGCGCAGCCGATCCATCTCGTGCTCCATGACCGTGTGTGATGGCAATCGCGGCTCGGAATCGAGGGCTTGGGGCCAGGCCGGGGACGCGAGAGCGATGCCCGCGAGCGCGAGGCACGGTACAGCGGTGCGTGATATCCGCCGTGAGGTGCCCCTGTTCGGCACTGCCGATCCCGATGAGCCGCGGGCCGGTGTAGTCATCGCGCTTCTTCCTGCTCACCGCTGCTTCCGGCCGGGCGGCTGCGGACTACCATGTCCGTGCCCGGCGTGCCCGCCGAGGTATTTGTGTGGATCGGCGGTAAACGCCTTGTGACAGGCCGCCGAGCAGAAGTAATACGTCTGGCTCTCGTACTCCGCCTTGGCCGCCGCCTGTTCGGGCTCCACCCGCATCTTGCACACCGGATCGATCGCCATGGTTCACCTCCTGTCGCAGGATTCGGCTAGCGCGCCTCGCCGTAGCGGCTCGCGAGCCAGTTGTAGATCGGCACGTACACGATCCCGGCGTAGACGCCGTAGAGAAAGCTCTCGACCAGCCCGAGCAGGAAGCCCCACCAGGTGAGCCACTCGAACGCGGGCAGCACCTGCTCGAGGAAGGCGTGCATGTGATAGGCCTCGGGCACGGTCAGCCCGTAGAGCACGCACACGAGGAACGTGAACGCGCCGAAGAGACCGAGCGCCCAGGCAACGAGTTTGATCTGCAGCATGGCGTCCCCTTTCAGTGCCGATGCCCGGACGACCGCCCGGGCTCGCCGTCGTCCCGGCGGCGCCGCGGCGCCTCCTCCTCGCCATCGCCCCCATGGCCGCCGTGACCTCCGTGACCGAACAGGTGCAGCGCGACGAACGCGATGAACACCACGATCCACACCCAGTTGTCGACGATCCACTGCATGGGTCACCTCCGCCGGCAAGACGGCTTGACGTCTTCGTTCACTCGTCGCGCTCGAGCGTGCGCTTGCGCTCCCCGTACTCCTCCTTCGAGATCTCGCCCGCGGCATAGCGCCGCTGCAACAACTCGAGCGGTGTCTCGCGGGCGGGTGGCGGGCGCGTCGGCGCCTGGAACAGAAAGACCGCGGCGGCGCCGATCACCGCGATCCAGAAGAGCCACCAGAGCGCATGCATGCCGAAGAATCCCCAGCCGTCATAACCCATCATGGTCTCTCCCCCCTTGCTCCGGTACCCGAAGCGGTTGGCCTTTTCTCAGCCTGCAAAGCGGACGCCGCCTTCCGTTCGAGGCAGCGCATCCGCACAGTCGGCGCCAGAGTACTGCCTGGGATTCGCGCGGAAGGCCTTGTGACAGGCGCTGGAGCAGAAGTAGTACGTCGCGCCGTTGCACTCCACCGTGGCCGCCGCCTTCGTTTTCTCGACTTCCATTCCGCATACCGGATCGATCGCCATGACTCACCTCCTTCGCTCGTCGATTGGAGCTTCTCGAACCGGCGCGTTCGCCGGCGTCATGTCTTCCTCGCGCCCGCCGGATCGAGGCCGATCACCGCGCGTTGCGCGCCGTCCAGCCGATACGGCGGGACGACCAGGTTGGTCGGCGCCGGAACATTGCGGAACACCCGGCCTGCGAGGTCGAACTTCGACCCGTGGCAGTGACAGAACCAGCCGCCCGGCCATTGCGCACCCAGGCCCGAGACGTCGCCGGGCTCGAAATGCGGCGCCGGGACGCAGCCGAGATGCGTGCAAAGCCCGACAAGCACGAGCCACTCCGGGTCGATGGAGCGGTAGGGGTTCCGAGCGTAGGCTGGCTGCTGCGTCTCCACGTCCGAGCGTGGGTCCGCGAGCAGCGGCGCGCTGCGCTCGAGCCGCGCCAGCATCTCGGGCGTGCGGCGCACGACGAAGATCGGCTTGCCCCGCCACTCGGCCTTGAGCAGCGCTCCCGGCGCCGGGCGGCCGAGGTCGACCTCGACCGGTCCGCCGAGCGCGCGGGCGCGCGCGCTCGGACGCATGCTCGCGACGAAGGGAACGGCACCCAGCGCGAGCCCCACCCCGCCAAGGGCGCTCGTCACCACAAGCAGTCGTCGGCGCCGGTTGGGTGTATCCATGAACCCGCCGTCTGTTCTCTCGATTTACCGACTGTAGGACCTGTGAGCAGGTGACAGGTCAAGGCTCGGGGTCGCACGCGCCGTTCTTCGCCGCCCGCCACCCCGTTCACGAACCGGGTTCTTCCAGGGGGATGCCCATCGACCGCCAAATCGGGATAGGGGATGACCGGTAGAGCCCGGTCATTCCCCTCCCACACCACCGTACATGCGGGTCCGCATACGGCGGTTCGGAAGGTTGCGGTTACGTCGCAAGCCTCGGGATGCCGAGTCGGTCGTAATAACGGATAGGCAGAGCCTCTTGGAGGGCGGCGTGAGCGGCGGTGCGCCACCAGCGGGTCGCGTGAGCAGCCGCCTCCTGCGCGCGGCGCATCGGGACTCCCCGTGCACGTAGCTCGCGATAGACGGTAGTCCCCCGCTTCCACTGTGTGAGCTGTGCAGCCCGCAGTCGTCGCCGTACCCATTTATCGAGGTCCCGCAACGGGCGTTGCACCTGCACCAGGCGGAAGTACTCCTTCCATCCCACGAGGAACGTCTTCAGTTCTTCGACGAGGGTGCCCATGCGTCGTCCACCGTTGCGACAAGTGATGAGTCGGATGCGCGCTCGCGCCGCCGTGAGGGCCTTCTCGGCCACGGCCCGCCGGACCTCCCCGTGGCGGTTACGCCAGAAGGTGTAACCGAGGAAGGGACGCCCCCAGGGTTCGGCGACGGCGCTCTTGGTCTCGTTGATGCGGAGTCGAAGGCGGGCATAATGCCTCTTCAGGGCTTGCATCACCCGTTCGCCCGCTCGCTTCGACCGCACGTACACGTTGCAGTCATCGGCATAGCGGCAGAACGCATGGCCGCGCCGCTCCAGCTCCTTATCCACCTCGTCCAAAAGCACGTTCGCAAGAAGCGGCGACAACGGTCCGCCTTGCGGCGTTCCCTCGTGCCGCTCGACCGCGACCCCGTTCGCCATGATGCCGGCTTCGAGGTAGCGGCGGCTCAGGGCGAGCATCCGCTTGTCCGCGATACGCTTGGCCAGCCTTCCCATCAGCACGTCGTGGTTGACCCGATCGAAAAACTTCTCCAGGTCGATGTCGACCACGAAGTGGCGTCCGCCCTCGACGTAGCGCTGGGCCGCGAGGATCGCGTCCTGGGCGCGCCGTCCCGGGCGGAAGCCATAGGCGTGTTCCGAGAAGGTGGGATCGAACCGCGGTTGCAGCACCTGCAGGATGGCCTGCTGGATAAAACGATCCAGCACGGTGGGAATGCCGAGCATACGCTCACCACCGCCGGGTTTCGGAATCATCTGCCGCTTCACGGGTTGCGGCCGGTACCTGCCCTCAAGCAACTGCGCTCGCAGGCTCGGCCAGTGCTCCCGCAGATGATCCGGCAGTTGATCCACCCGCATGCCATCCACACCGGGGCTGCCCTTGTTCTGCTTCACCCGCTTGAGCGCGCGCTGCAAGTTCTCGCGCGCCACGACCTCCTCCATGAGGCTCTCCGTACCGGATCGTGCGTTTCCGCGCGCCGCCGCCGACGCTTCACCGCTCCGCTCCCGAGGCGCGGCTTCACCGCGCACCGCTGGCGGCAGCTCCCCCTGCGGGGACGGCTGGTGCCTTGCGTCACCGAGACGTTCGGTCGTCATGATCTCCTTCCGTTTGGCCCTTCGTGTCGCCTTCTCAGGCGTCGCTACTACGGCCGCTGCTGACTTCTCGCTCCCTCTGTTGGAGGTTGCCCTTTCGGGCGCGAGGCGAGATCTCCCCAGGTAAGGGTCACGACCGTCCCCGCACAACCGCCGGATTTACGCCGCTCTCCCTTGGTCGCAAGGGCTTCGCGGCCATTTGCCCGCTCGCCCTGGAAAGCGTTCGCCTCGTATCCGGTTCCTGTTCGTCGGCTCGCGGTTTCGCTCCCCGCTTCTTTCAGCGACGTCCTCACGGCGCGTCGCCTTGCGGTTCGCTCGGAGTCCCTGCGACCAGGTTCTCCAGAGGACTTGCACCTCCAGGTCGTGCCCATGCTGGGCACACAAAAAGCGGGCCCGTTGAGGGCCCGCTGTCACACCGTCAGGAAGCCTGGATCATCCACCTGAACCGTAAAGCTGGTACCACTCGTCGGGCGAAAGCTTGTCGACATTGATCGTCGTCACGCACTCGTCGCGCTCGCCCTGCTGAGCCGTCCGGGCGGACACCGGCGCGACGGTCAGCACGCCGGCCGTGAAGATCACGCCCAGAAGAAACATGAAAAGGCCCTGTAGTTTTCTCATGGCATCCACCTCCGTGGCAGGCGGGCGCCCGGGAACGGGCGCTCCACGCCACCCCAGATTACGCCCGCCCACCGACTGAACGCTGACGCAAACCTTACAGATTCGTAAGCTGCGGTTCGGGCACCCGGGAACCGGAAGCGGGCGCATTCGGCGCCCCGGGGCCGTCATGGTCCTTTGGAAACACGAGCGTGAAGCTCGTGAGCTGTCCCGGCTCGCTCGACACGTGCACGCTGCCGCCGTGCAGCTCCATGATGGACTTGACGATCGCGAGCCCCAGCCCCGATCCCTCCTCCGCGCTGCCGCGCGCGCTGTCGATGCGATAGAACCGGTCGAACACGCGCGCGAGATGCGGCGCCGGGATACCGGGCCCCGGGTTGCTGACGACGAGCGTCAGCGCCCCGGACTCGGCGCTCAGGCGCGCACGGATTTCTCCTCCCTCTGGGGTGTGCTTGAGCGCGTTCGACAGCAGATTGCCGATCGCCCGCCGCACGAGCGCGCGATCGGCCAGCACGCTCCCTGTGCCTTCGCACACGACTCGGAGTTCCCGTTCCTCCGCGTGCGCCTGATAGAACTCGACCACCTTGTCGAGCTCCGCGCGCAGATCGACCGCCTCGGCCTTGAGGGCGAGCTGCGCATGATCGGCCTTCGCGAGGAACAGCATGTCCGCGATCATGCGCGACAGCCGCTCGCACTCCTCGAGGTTCGACTCCAGCACGCCGCGGTACTCCTCGACCGATCGCGGACGGCTGAGCGCCACCTGCGTCTGCCCCATGAGGTTGTGGACCGGGGTGCGCAGCTCGTGGGCCAGGTCGGAGGAGAAGGCCGCGAGCCGCGTGAACGAGTCCTCCAGCCGGGCGAGCATCGCGTTGAACGCCGTCGCGAGCTGCTCGAGTTCGCGGGGAACCTGGCGGGCTTCGAGCCGCGCGCTCAGGCGATCGGCCGAGATCCGGTATGCCGTGTCCGCCATGCGCCGGACCGGACGCAGGCCCTGGCGCGCGACCCCGAATCCGAGCAGCGCCACGAGCAGCCCGCCGCTCAGAAGCGCGACGAACAGGTGTTGCCGGTAGGTCGCGAGCAGCGCCTCCTGCTCGGTCGTGTCGAGCGCCAGCGCGATCAGCACCCGGTGGCCGGACCCGGGCGCCAGATCGGCCCACGCGGAGAGCGCGCGGAAACGGACCGCTGGCCCCGGCCGCCAGATCTCGGTCGCGTCCGGGACTTCGGCGGCGTCGAACGCCGACTGAAGCACCGCGTCCGGCAGGCGCAGCGACGACGAGGCATAGAGCACCTCCCGGCGAGCGTCGAGCACCGCGAGGTACAGGCCCGCGTGGCCGACCACCACGTG
This sequence comes from Sulfurifustis variabilis, assembly GCF_002355415.1. Taxonomy (GTDB): domain Bacteria; phylum Pseudomonadota; class Gammaproteobacteria; order Acidiferrobacterales; family Sulfurifustaceae; genus Sulfurifustis; species Sulfurifustis variabilis. Next base: position 3,288,401 of record NZ_AP014936.1, read on the forward strand.
CGCGAAGTCCTGCTGCCGGTCCGGGATGGCGTCCGATGCCGGGACGGCCGAGAGGATGTAGCGCACGAGCTCCACCTTGCCCGCGAGCTCGGCCGTGTCGCGGCTCGCGAACTGGCGCTCGAGCGAGCGATACAGGTAGGTCCCGACGCCGGCAAGGGTCAGCATCGAGACCAGCGCGAAGAGCAGGCTCAGCCGCAGCGTGATGGAGACGCGCTCGAGCATCAATCCTCTTCCCGGACGTCCAGGACGTACCCCATGCCCCGCACCGTGTGGATCAGCTTGCGCTCGAAAGGATCGTCGACCTTGGCGCGCAGGCGGCGCACGGCCACCTCGACCACGTTGGTGTCGCTGTCGAAGTTCATGTCCCACACCTGCTCGGCGATAAGGGTGCGCGACAGCACCTCCCCGCGCCGGCGCACGAAAAGGGTCAGCAGCGCGAACTCCTTGGCCGTAAGACCGATGCGCCGGCCGCCCCGCGTCACGCGCCGTCGCAGCAGATCGACCTCGAGGTCCGCGACGCACAAGACCTCGGGCTCGCGCCCGGCGCCTCCCCGCCGGATCAAGGCCCGGACCCGGGCGAGCAGTTCCGAGAACGCGAACGGCTTGACGAGATAATCGTCCGCCCCGAGCTCGAGCCCTTTCACCCGGTCCTCGACCCGGTCGCGCGCCGTCAGGAACAGCACCGGGGTGGGCTTGCCGGCGGCACGCAGCGCACGCAGCACTTCCCACCCGTCGATGCCGGGGAGCATGACGTCGAGCACGATCGCATCGTAGTCGCCGCCGAGCGCGAGGTGCCGGCCGTCGATGCCGTTCTGCGCGACGTCGACCACGAAGCCGTGCTCGGTCAGCCCCTGGCGGAGATAGTCACCCGTCTTCACCTGGTCTTCCACGATCAATACGCGCATGGGCTCCGCATCGTCTCCGTTCGAGGGCGCAACGAATTTACGAAATTGTAATCCTGCCGTCAGGCTCGTGCGCGCGCTCGGCGGCTAGGATCACATTGACTATCGGACAAAGCCGGTAGCTCGACAAACACCCAACCCGCAACAGAAGGAGACGATCATGAAGCACGCAACCCGCCGGAGTGTCCTCTCGCTCGCGTTGGTGGCCGCGCTCGGCGCCGCCGGCGCCGCGCTCGCCAACCATCCGCCCGCAGGGCCGAGCCTCGGAACTGCGATTCACAGCGCCGCCGCCGATCGCACCGTCGTGCTCGAGCCGGGCGCGAAGTGGGTCAACGTGAACCGGAATGAGACCGTGAAGTTCGTGCTCGGCGACCAGAGCTTCACCTGGCGCTTCGACACGCTCAACCAATCGGTCATCGAGCTCGACAAGATCGCCCCGGCCGGATTGCGGGGCACGAGCGGGATCAAGGTCTACGTCGGACCCGATCCGATGCACGAGCTGGGCTGAGACACCGAAGAGCCATGCATGGCCGTGCTCCGGGATGAGGGCACGGCTGTGCACCTCGTGAGATCGGTCGCCGCTGATCCACGGATTCACGTACCGTGGCAACACGTTCCGCCTGCGCGGAGGCTGTTGACAGGCGGTGCGACGCACGAAACCTGAGCGGCCGCGCGCGGCGGTCGCGTGCCCAGCCTCGTTCGCGAAGCCGCGAGGGCAAGCAGCCGCGAGACGCATCAGAACCACTGCACGAACCCGAGGCTCATGCCCCAATCGGGCCCGCCGTCAGTAAGCCCGACAAACGCGGTGCCTTTTATCCAGTGCCGCGGATTGAGCGGATGGAAGAACCCGGCGTTGATCTCGAGCGGATCGTCGGCCCCCGGTACGGTCGCCGTGCGTCCTTCCAGCGAGCCATAGAGATGCGTGCGAGCGCGCATCCCGGAGAACCCGACGCCGTAGAGGAGCACGTCGTCGAGATCCACGCCCGGCGGGTCGCCGACCTTGATATAGCCGCCGAGCAGGCTCAGGCGCATCCCCTCGAGCCTGCGGCTCAGGCTCGCGAACGCGCCGACGTCCGTCTTGCCCGTGCCGAGGCCCTTGTCCTCGTCCGCCGTCGGGAGCTTCACCGCGAGCGAACCGTAGAGCGAGACCGCCCCGCCCTCGGGCAGCAGCTCGCGCCCGCCACGCGCGATGACGTCGCCGGCGCCCGTCTCCGTGTTTGACCGGCCCGCCGTCTCGGTCGTGAGCGAGAGATACGGCACGGTGACGCTCAGGTCGTAGCGCGGTGCGACATAGCCGAGCGCGGGCGACAGGTAGTACAGGTCGTTATCGGTCGGCGTGCCGAAGTCGCCGGTCTTGAAGCCGGCGCTGAGCTCGAAGTAGTAGCTCCCTTCGGCGCCGGCGGCCGGCGCCGAAAGGACGAGCGACAGGAGCAGCGGGGCCAGAGCGGCCCACGCCTCCCAGGCGGGGCGTTCGGGCGCGCGGCCGTTCCCGCCGCCGTCCATGTCAGCGCGTCTCCGTCTGGAGCTTCTGCAGCATCTGGTCCATGCGCCGAATGCGGTCCTGCATCTGCCCGGTCGTCGCCGGGTCCATCTTGCCCTGAGCCATCTGCTTCGACATGTCGCGCATGGTGGTCGACATCTCCTGCATGAGCTTCGACATCTCGTGCCTGCGGGCAGGGTCCATCATCGGCTGCTGATCCATCATGCGCGACATGTTCTGCATCATGCCGTCCATCTGGCGCATCATCCCCGACATGTCACGCATCATCTCCTGGCTCATCATCTGGCCGCCCATCATCTGCTGGGACTGCTGCGTGCTCATGCCATCGCGGTGCTCGCGCTGCATCGTCCCCGCCCCGCCCGGCATCCCGCCAGGGCCACCCATCTGGGCAAGCGCCGCCGCCGCCGCAAAACCCAACGCCGCTACCATCACCTTCGGTACCCGTTTCATCGTCTTCTCCTTGTTGATTGCCGTTTACGAAAATCGACCCGTTGCGCACCGTTCTTTACGGGGGCGTCGGGTGCGCTATCGAGACAGACCGTGCCGGCTGCACGCCGTTCCGGACCGGCACGGTCATCCCGTCACTCGCGCTCAATTGCTCGCCTGCAGGAACGCGAGGATGTCGCGGGCATCCTGGCCCGTGAACCCGCCGCGCAGGCGCATATGGGTCACGATCACCTGCCACTGCCCGTCGGTGAACTCCCTGGGATCGCGCATGTTGTGGCAGCGCGAGCAGTTGTCCGCCCAGACCTTGGCCCCGCGGGCGGGATCGCCCGCCGGCGGCGTGCCCTGCTCGGCCAACGCCTGTGGCGCGAGCACCGTGACCAACAACGCGCCCACGCCGAGCGCGGTGGGCGCGAGACTCGAGATACGCGTTTTCATGGCATGTCTCCTCAGAAGCCGTAAGCGATTTGAAGCAGGAGCCGGTCGTCGTCCTCCACGCCGTCGGTGTCGTTGAACTCGTAGGCAAGCTTGGCGATGACGTGCGCGGCGAACAGATAGTTGATGCCCGGCGTCCACTGCCTGGTCTCGACGCCCGTCGGCGGCTCGTAGCCGCCGTAGCGCAGCACCGCCTCCCAATTGGTGCCGGGCAGGCGGTAGGCGGCCTGCGTATACCACGCGGTCCATTCCTTCTCGGCGGGGTCGATTCCCGCGGCCGGACTCTCGCCCAGCTCGGTCTTCGTGTACTCCCCGCGCAGGTCGAATCCGGCGACCTGCCACGAGAAGTCGACATCGACGACGTCGTAGTCGCGGTTTCCGGTCTCGCCCAGCGCGCCTTCGCCGGACGCCTTGCCGGTCGCGAACGAGACGCCGACCTCGAGCCGCGGCAGCGGGAGCCACCCGACGCGGCCACCGATCACCTTGTCGTCGTTCATGTCGCTGCCCTGCCCCTCGGTGCCGATCTCCTCGATCTCGTCGCCGGCCGCGTTGAGCTCGAGCATGGGCCCGTTGGCCGTGTAGATCGCGTAGTTCGCGCGCGTCGCGCCGAGCGCGATGCCGCCGGTCAGCTGCAGGCCCACGTCCGCGAGCGGTACCGCCTGGCCGTGGTCGAAGCCGATGGGTGCGGACGGCAGCTTGTTGACCCAGGACGGGTGAATATTGCGGCGGAACATGCCGATCGGGCTCAGGAACCTGCCGGCCACGAGGATCATCGAGTCGTTCAGGACCAGGTTGGCGGTCATGTACTCGAGCGACGTCTCGGTCTCGCCCTCGCTCGAGAGCTGCGTCCCGATCTCGGCGTCGAGCAGCAGCCAGTCCTTGTAGGAGTAGTGGAAGATCGGGTTGAAGGTGACGCCGGTGAAGCTGCTGTTTCCCGTCTGCGGATCGACGTAGTCGACCGAAGCGTAACCGGCGAGGTGAAACCTGGAGTCGACCTCCTTGCCCTCCGCCGCCTGGCGGATCTCCCGGCGCAGTGCCTCGATCTCGGCCTTCCACGGCTCATCGCCTTGTGCCCACACCGGCGCCGTCCAGCCGAGGACAGCACCCATCGCCCAGGCGAGCGCGTGCTTGCGCGAGATGAAGTAACGCGGCCCTGCCATGCGGCAGCGCGAAAAGCGCGGCGCTCGTGCGCCGCAAGAACGATTCTTGTTGGTCATGGAACACCCTCAAGCCATAGGATGCCGCCGGAGCGGCAACAACGGACCGGCCGAGGCCGGACCGGCTTCAGGCACTAAGCGGGGTCAAGCGCGGGGAGGTCGGGGATCAGGAAGCGCAGTGTGCTGGGTGAACAGGGAAAGCGCCGCCGAACGCAGGGTGGCTCGGGAGGTGGGGTACCAAATGAAGTCGCTCGGTCCGGCGACACCGTGGCCGCAAACGGAGCAATGGCCGCCGTTTGCCTGGGCGCAACAGTCCGTGCAGCCGTCACAAAGGCCTCCGCCCTGACAAGGGGACGCCGTCGGGCCCGCCTTCGCTGATTCAACGCCGGGGAAGCGGAAAGTGGCGGGAACGGCGGCTGCGGCTGCCGCCGCCATCGACAGCGGGATCGCCCGCGTGGAATCCTCCTCAACCGGCGAGAAACCATCGTCGGCGAAAGGCGCGTGCGCCTGGGCGAGCGGTGCAGCAAGCCACAGCGCAAACACGATGCAGCGCAGAATCGACCGAACCAAGCCTGACGTGGTCATGAACGGCTCACATTACAGCGTTCCGTGCTCTTAGGTTTGACGCAGATCAATATAAGCGAACGGTCGATCTTTTGGGACCCCGTGATTTCTCGCTACCGGCTTCATCCAGCTCAATCCCGCCTCTCGTTCGCTACCCACTCAAACATCTCTCTGTATGTCTTCCCTCGGTCTCGAATTCCGAATCCGCTCCTCTCGGATCACCGGATTCGCGAATCGACGACCGTATCAGTAAAGATTTCCCCTCTTCGAATGTTGACTTGTGCCGGCGCCCGCGTTATATGCCGCTTCCTTAAGGAGTCTTAAGAATGAACTGCGGTCGGAGAACGACTGCAAGGGAGGCGAAAGAAGAACAAGAAGGGAAAAGACAAACCACCACTCCTGAGGAGAGAAGCGATGAAGCATCTCGTGCGAGGTGCGGTCGCTTGGTTGCTGATTTGCCTGGCTACCAGCGCCACCGCGGCAACACGCAATTACACGCTGTACATAACGTCAGGGAGCATCGCGATTCACGGAGGAGGCGGCGCCACCCTGGCCGCCTGGGGATACACCGACGTCGCCGGCAGCCCCAAATTCCCCGGCCCCCTCCTGGAAGCCAACGAAGGCGATACCCTCAACGTCACGGTCGTCAACAACCACACCCTCCCCCACAACTTCCTCGTCAAAGGCCTCACCACCGATACGACGAGCATCCTGCCCGGCGGAAGCCGTACCTACACCTTCACGGCGGCCGCGGCCGGGACGTATCTCTACTACGACACACTGAACAATGCGGTCAATCGCGAGATGGGGCTCTACGGCGCGGTCGTGGTCGGGCCGCCCGACGGCAGCAACCGCGCGTGGACCAACGGTCCGGCCTACGATTTCCATCGCACCTGGGTCGTCGGCGAGATGGACAAGCCGCGCTGGAACGACGTGGCGGGAAGCGGTGGCACCGTGAACACGAATGTCTACAAGCCGAACTACTTCCTCATCAACGGCAAAGGCGGCGAGGACGGCATGGCCGACTCCGCCACGACGATCGACGGCGGGGTCGGCCAGACCGCGCTCGTGCGCATCGTCAACGGCGGCCAGTTCAGTCACTCCTTGCACTTCCACGGCAACCACGTGCAGGTGCTCGCGGTGAACGGCGTGCGCGCAGCCGCGCCCTACAAGCAGGTCGACGTCATCAACGTAGCCCCGCTCGGCACCGCGGACGTGCTGTTCCCGCTGAACCAGCCCGGGAGCTACCCGATGCACGTGCACACCGCGCAGATGGAGACCGCCAATGGCGTATACCTGAACGGCGTCGTCACCATGATCAATATGCGTTAACGGGGAGGAGACAACCGTGTACGACTCAACGAAGGCAAGAGCGGTTCTCGCGGGTGCGGCGCTGCTTGTTGCGGCGGTCGCGACGGCGCAGGCCGCAACGGTCAACCGGACCCTATCAGTCCGTGCCCTCAACAAGACCATGAGCGATGGCCAGCGCGTTACGTTCTGGGTGTTCGGCTCCGGCGGCATGATGGGGGGCGGCACACTCCCCGGTCCGGTGGTCGAGCTGGGCGTGTATCCGGAAGGGATCAGCACGACCGACACGCTCAACCTGACGCTCAACATGATGATGGCGCCGCAGGAAGCCGCGCCGTACAACGGCCACACGATCCACCTGCACGGCGCCGACGTGCCGACGGCGGAGGACGGCGTGCCCGAAACGGGCGCGCCCGTCAACGGCGACACCTACACCTTCACGCCGACGCGCGAGATGGCGGGCAGCTACATGTACCACTGCCACGTCCACACGGTGAAGCACCTCGAGATGGGCATGTACGGGGCGCTCATCGTGCGACCGAAGGACGCGGCCGGGAACTGGCTCAACCAGATCACGCACGAGCCGGCGACTGCCTACAACTACGTGCAGAATTACGTCTTCAGCACGGTCGACCCGGCTTACCACAGTGCCACTGGCGACGCGATCGTGTTCGCCGATTACAACCCGCGCTACTTCCTCATCAATGGAAACGAGGGCCGGTCGGCTTCCGCGCCGGCCTCTTCGCTCTCGGCCGCTCGGAACAGCAGAGTGGCGCTGCGTCTGATAGGATTACACTCGACCAACGGCACGTTCAGCATCAAGGACGGTGCCGGCAACGCCAAGCCCTTTACGGTTTACGTGCAGGACGGGCGGGCGTATGCGGCGCCTGAGACGAAGTCGAGCCTCGACATCAGTCCCGGTCAGCGCTTCGACATCGTGTTCACGACGCCGTCCACGGCCGGGACATGGTATCCCCAGATCGTCTACAAGAACCTGCGCGATGGCGCGGCCTTCGCGAACGGAACGGTTTACGGGCGGGTGACGTTCTGAGCACTACAACGGGCCGCTCTTTCAGGCGGCCCTTTTCTTCTCACGGAGGTTCGAGCGGCAGGGGAACATTTCCCGAGGCACCGAGTCGTATCGACTTCGTAGCCACGAAGTCAACGACCAGGAAAAGAGGTGCCATCCATGCTTCAAGTGTACACATTGAGTTCTGCTCGTAAGGCCCTGCTCGTGGTCTTCGCCCTCTCCACATTTTCTGGATCGGCCTTCGCCGCGGGCGAGAGCGTGAGGTCGGGCGGCAGCGCCAAGTCGTTGCGTACCGGGCCCGGCTCGGCGACTTTCGAGAGCCTCGATTCGAACCGGAGCGGTTTCATCGAGCAGGGCGAGGCCGATTCATCCCCGGGGCTGGGCTTCATTTCAGCGGACACCGACGGCGACGGCCGGCTCGACCGGCAGGAATTCGAAGCTGCCCGTCGCGGCGAGCCGGTGCCCGGCGGTGATGGCGGCGGGGCTCCGGTCGTGCCCGGCTCAACCCCCTAGTGCCGTTTCGCCAGGCATCAATTAGCAGTCCGGGTGCCCAACAGGATGAGAGCAGGCCCTTTGACCCCTGTTCAACGAACGAAGTAAAGGCCGGCGATCGCGGGTGCCGCTCCGCACGTCAGCGGCTGGCCGCCCCCGCTTCTGTCCCCCGCCCACGCGGCTCAGCAGGCGGAAGCGCGCGGAACCGTAAAGTCCGTGGATGCCAAAGGCGGGCGGGTGAAGATCGCCCACGAGGCGATCAAGAGTCTCGGCTGGCCGGCAATGACGATGGACTTCGAGCTGACCGACAAGACGATGCTCGATCAGCTCAAGCCCGAGCAGCAGGAGGTCGTCTTCACGTTCGTGCAGCGCGACGGCCGTTACGTTATCACGTCGATCAAGCCGCAGGGCTGAGAGCGAGGAGCGACGATATCGGTGAGGGTGGCGGCGGTCCACAGTTCCTGGACCGCCTCGCCTCCCTTCCGTCCCGTCACCTCGTTACTTGCCCTGCTGGAACTGCTCCATGAGGTGTCCGTGCGCCTCGTAGCAGGCCTTGAGCTTGGCCTGCTCTGCCTTCCTGGCCGTAGCCGCCGCGGCCGCCCGTTCTCGATCCCTCATTTGAAGCATGTCCGGACCGGCGAACGCCGTGAAGGGCGGTGCAAGGACCATTATCGCAACTAGGCTCGCAAGCAGCTTTTTCATCGATCGGCCTCCAGCGGGCGGATGCCCGTAACTCCTCTTTAGATCGCCACGAGCCGGCCGTAGTTCTGTTCGGAACGCATGGGCAACGGTTGTCGGGCTAAGGGCGGGGAGTAATGTCTTCGCCACAACGGCACGCCAGCTTGTCGAGCACGCGACGGTCGCCGCCCAGGAGGCACAAGGAATCGAGATGCCGGTCGAGGTCCTCGAAGAACAGGTACGACAGCGCGAACTCGTCGTGCCGCTGAAACATCGGCCGCCGGAGCTGCTCGAGGATCTCCCGCTCGCGGGACCGCGGGGCCACGAGGTAGAGATGCTCCTCCTTGCCCGGGAGCGACAACGCCATGTCGGCGAGCCTCAGCATGCCGGAGTAGATGGAGGTGCTCTTCTCCACCTCGAAGGCGCAGGCGATGCGCGGCTCGCCCTGGTGCAGCCAGAGCACGTCGATCAGGTCGACCGTCTGGTGCACCTCGGGCGGTAGACCGAGGTCCGGCAGGCACTCGAGGCAGTGGTAACCGAGCGCGGTGCCCTCGCAGGACGCGCTGCGGTCATTGCGCGCGACCGACACGTCGTAGCCCAGCGCTCTTCCGAGCTTCACGAGCTGATGCTGCACGCGCGTGTGCTCGCGCGTCTCGGCGAGATCCTTCTCGACCTCCTCGTGGCGCTTGCGCCGCACCGCCTCGATTCTCTCGCGGGCGAGCGAGAGCTCTCCGGCGAGTTCGCCGTCGGCCGCGAGCTTCCCGACGCCCACGTCGAAGAGCAGCCCCGCGAAGGCGCCGAGATCCTTCGAGAGGACGCCGAGCGCGCCGTTGGCCTGAGTGAGCGTCTCGCGCATCTCGAGATAGCTCTCCCAATCGCCGAGCTTTTTCTTGGCGCCGAAGACGGCGTTGAAGCCGTTCACCATCGCGGTATTGAACGGCGGGAAGGCGGTGGGGTGCAGGAAGTAGAGGATGTTCGCCACCGCCGGGCCGAGCCCCTTGATGCGCTGTCCGGCGAGTTTCAGGATTTCCTTCTCGACCGACAGGGAATCGGTGGCGTTCAGGCAGGCGTACAGAAACCGGCCGAAGGCCTGCTTGTTCGCCTCGTTCTCGTAGATGTCGGGGATACGGAGCTTCGGCTTCCAGTAGAAGGGGTGCGCGGCCCCCTCGAATACCTGCTTCTGCTCGGTGATGCAGCCGAGCACGAACTCGAGCGACGAACCCTTGAAGTCGTTCGGGAAGCGCCTCGCCTGGATGTCCTCGACGACGCCCGCGACCCCCCGCCGGATGCTGCGAAAGGCCTTGAGCCGCGCCTCGCTGCCGATGAACCAGGTGTGGTACACGGATTCGGGGTCGGCTTTGTATCGATCGGTCAATGACCGCAACGCATCGGTATCGGTTTCCATCCCCCTCCCCTTACTTAGTGGTCAAAGCCTTATTACGATGCATTCTAACAGCGAGGGCCCGGGCGAGCGGCGGCATCCCCGGGCCCCCCCGAGCCAGGCGCTGGAAGGTCGACTCCGTGTCCCGGGGCCGGCGACACAGCGCCCATATATAATGATACGCACCCCGGTTCTTCTCGATCGACCGGCGAGAACGTGCGCTTGCTGAGCCATAGGCCGCCCGAGCTGCTGCCTTGTCCGCACGAGACGCTCGCGTCTCGGCTCCGGATCGCTCAGGTCTCTTCGGCGCCATCCCGCGATCCCTGCTCGCCGGCATACTGCGCCGGCGCCCGATCGAATTTCGCCAGGCAAGCGGGGCTGCAGAAGTAATACATCCGTCCCTCGTACACGCGCTTCCCTGCCGCCTGTTCAGGGTCCACTTGCATTCCGCACACCGGATCTCGCTCTATGGCACACCTCCGTCGGCACATCGGGTCATCATTGCCGGCGCCCGTGCGGCGGCGCATGTCCGCCGGACGCCGAAGGCCGGGCCGGGAGCGCGGCCAGCAGCTTTTCCAGGGCGTCGACGCTCGCGGGCTTCGTGAGATGCTCGTCGAAGCCGGCGTCCCGCGCGCGCTCCCGGTCGCGCGCCTGCCCGAACCCGGTCAGCGCGCACAGGAACAGCGGTTCGCGCTGCTGCGCCCGCAGGCGTCGAGCCACTTCGTAACCGTCCATCCCGGGCAGGCCGATGTCGATGAACACGACCTCGGGCACGAAGATGCGGGCGGCCTCGAGCGCCGCGGGCCCGTCGGGCACCGCGCGTACTTCATGCCCCAGGAGCTCGAGCAGCATCCGGAAGCTTTCGGCGACGTCGCGTTCGTCCTCGACGACCAGGATCCGCCGTGCCGCGGGCCGCGCGCCTGCGGCCGTCACCGGCACGGCTGCCCTCGCCGCGTCGCGCTCCTCGAGCACCGGCAGGCGCACCGTGAACTTGGCGCCCTCGCCCGGACCCCCGCTCGCGGCAGTGAGCCGCCCGCCGTGCAGCGCCGCCAGCTTGTGGGCGAGGTTCAGACCGAGCCCCATTCCCCCGGCGCCGCTGCGGCGCTGCTCGTCGGACAGGTCGAAGATTCGTGGCAGCACCTCGGGCGGGATGCCGGCACCGTAGTCGCGCACGCGCACGACCGCGTCCGCGCCTTCGCGACCCAGGCCGACCTCGATACGACCCCCGTCCCCCGCGTACTTCACGGCGTTGTGCAGCAGATTGCCGACGACCTGAACCAGCCGCGCGCGGTCGCCTTCGACCAACAGCGGCTCGGCTGGCGGCGCAACCGACAGGACCTGATGCCGCGACTCGACGAGGTGCTGGACCGTCTCCAGCGCCCGCGCCACGACATCCGTGAGGTCCACGCGCTCCTTTTGAAGCGTGAGCTGCCCCCGCGCGATGCGGCCCACGTCGAGCAGGTCATCGATGAGGCGGGTGAGCTGGTTCACCTGGCGCTCGATCAGCGCCTGCGCCCAGGCGACCGTCGCGGGGCTCAGCCGGGGCTGGCGCTTGAGCACCTGCACGGCATTGCCGATCGGCGCCAGCGGGTTGCGGAGCTCGTGCGCCAGCATGGCGAGAAACGCGTCCTTGCGCCGGTCGGCCTCGGCGAGCTGGCGGGCCACCGCCTCGCTCTGCTGCCTCCGCGCGCGCTGCACATGCAGGTAG